>NZ_AUJH01000044.1:0-1311 GCF_000424125.1 Butyrivibrio sp. FC2001 | reverse complement strand
AAAGGTTATGACAAGTTATTTTTTATGTAAAGAAACCCATTAAAGTCAGCCTATTTTCAGGCATTACTAATGGATTTCTTTACATAATGATTCTTAAAGTTTAGATTTGCACAGATCCTTAAGCCAACTCTTAAGTGATATATTATTATCCCACTGTGGCTCTTCCTTTGGAACGATTTCTTTGCTGGCTGCTTCAATGGCTTCACGCTTGAGTTTGGCATCAGCTCTTGCATATCGTTCAGTTGTTCTAACGCTTACATGTCCGAGTAAGTCTCTGATGTAAATTAAATCAACACCCGAAGCAACTAAACCCATAGCTGTTGAATGCCTGAGCTTGTGAGGGCTCATATCTACTGGTATTAGGTTAGGGTCTATTTTTCTGGCTGCATCAGAGTACTTTGTTACTATGTAACATATCCCTTGTCTAGTGAATTGGTTTTTCATGTGGTTAATAAAAAGCCAGTCATCCATATGTGAAGGGACATCGTAATGCATTTCTTTAATGTACTGTTTGATTATCGGAATTATAAGGCTGCTTAATGGAACAAATCGGCTCTTTTGTCCTTTCCCGTGTACGAGTACTGTATATGGAGATGTAAGCGATATGTCTTTTACTCTTATGTTTATAAGTTCACTTACCCTCATCCCTGTTGTATAGAGCATCATCAGAATTATGTAATCCCTTAATCCGTTTGTGTTATGTAGTGGGATTTGCTCCATTAAGAGTTTTATGCCATCCTCTTTGAGATAAGATATCTCTTTCTGCGGAACCTTCTTTATTGGAATTCCAAGTATCCTTTGATATTCCGGCATATATTCCGGCTTTACATATGAGAGATACCGGATAAAACTATTTATTGCAGCTTGTTTTTGATTTCGTGATGAAATGCTATTATGCTGGTGCTCTTGTAACCATTCAAGAAATCTAATGATATTTTCATATGTCAAATCGGATAACGTTACTTTATCAGCGTCAATGGATTCCTCT
Source organism: Butyrivibrio sp. FC2001 (assembly GCF_000424125.1). Taxonomy (NCBI): domain Bacteria; kingdom Bacillati; phylum Bacillota; class Clostridia; order Lachnospirales; family Lachnospiraceae; genus Butyrivibrio; species Butyrivibrio sp. FC2001. Next base: position 323 of record NZ_AUJH01000044.1, on the reverse strand, counting down.
TCTGAATAGTATTGCAAAAGATTAATGAATGCATTTCTATATGAATCAATTGTTTTAGCGCTACAGCCACGATCATTTACCATGTAATCAGTTAAGTACTTGTTCAAGAAGATGGCAAAGTCAGTCCTGTTCATAGATAGTCGCCACCTTTCCAAAAATATCATTTATACTTGCAGCCCATTTTTCTTCTATGTAGGGGTAAATGTTTACTGTAAGGCGTAAATACTTTTCAGTTGCATATATTGTTTTATGTCCAAGGTATGTTGACAGTACCGGTAATGCAACATAAAGATCAACGCCGTTGTCTACCATCTGCTTAAACG
>NZ_AUJH01000043.1:0-1361 GCF_000424125.1 Butyrivibrio sp. FC2001 | reverse complement strand
ACCGGTCCCGCAAGGGGGAACGAACTGAGAGTAGTGAAGCACATGGACGTACTGCCAAGAAAAGCCACTATAGCGTATCATCAGCCCGTACCGTAAACCGACACAGGTGGATGAGGAGAGAATCCTAAGGCCGGCGGGAGAAGCATTGTTAAGGAACTCGGCAAAATGTCCCCGTAACTTCGGGATAAGGGGAGCCTGCGAGAGCAGGCCGCAGAGAAGAGGCTCAAGCAACTGTTTAGCAAAAACACAGGTCTATGCGAAACCGAAAGGTGAGGTATATGGGCTGACGCCTGCCCGGTGCTGGAAGGTTAAGAGGAGAGGTTAGCGCAAGCGAAGCTTTGAATTTAAGCCCCAGTAAACGGCGGCCGTAACTATAACGGTCCTAAGGTAGCGAAATTCCTTGTCGGGTAAGTTCCGACCCGCACGAAAGGCGTAATGATTTGAGCACTGTCTCGGCAATGCACCCGGTGAAATTGAAGTACCAGTGAAGATGCTGGTTACCCGCGCCAGGACGGAAAGACCCCATGGAGCTTTACTCCAGGTTGATACTGGGATTCGGTACTGTATGTACAGGATAGGTGGGAGACTTTGAAGTGATGACGTCAGTTGTCATGGAGTCGCTGTTGGGATACCACCCTTATAGTACTGGGTTTCTAACCAAGGACCGTGAAACCGGTCCGGGGACAATGTCTGCCGGGGAGTTTGACTGGGGCGGTCGCCTCCGAAAGGGTATCGGAGGCGCTCAAAGGTTCCTTCAGAATGGACGGAAACCATTCGGAGAGTGCAAAGGCATAAGGGAGCCTGACTGTGACACCGACGGGTGGAACAGATACGAAAGTAGGACTTAGTGATCCGGTGGCATGAAAGTGGGATTGCCATCGCTCAACGGATAAAAGCTACCCTGGGGATAACAGGCTTATCACTCCCAAGAGTTCACATCGACGGAGTGGTTTGGCACCTCGATGTCGGCTCATCGCATCCTGGGGCTGTAGCAGGTCCCAAGGGTTGGGCTGTTCGCCCATTAAAGCGGTACGCGAGCTGGGTTCAGAACGTCGTGAGACAGTTCGGTCCCTATCCGGCGCGGGCGTAGGATATCTGAGAGGAGCTGTCCTTAGTACGAGAGGACCGGGATGGACGGACCGCTGGTGTATCAGCTGCATCGCCAGATGCATAAGGCTGGGTAGCCAAGTCCGGAAGGGATAAACGCTGAAGGCATCTAAGCGTGAAGCCCCCCTCAAGATGAGATATCCCTGCTTCGGCAGTAAGACCCCTTAGAGACTATGAGGTAGATAGGCACAAGGTGTAAGCATGGTAACATGTTCAGCTGATGTGTACTAATAGGTCGAGGGCTTGTCCAAAAA
>NZ_AUJH01000042.1:0-1962 GCF_000424125.1 Butyrivibrio sp. FC2001 | reverse complement strand
CGGGAGTTTGACAGTTAAATTATATCAGAAGTACTTACAGGCCACAGCTGGTCTGTATTTTTTTGTCAAATTTATATTCTTAATATATAGTAATATATAGCGATATGTGTTATAATAAGGGCTGGGGGATAATTATTATGAAGCTTACAATCTCAAAGTCCAAAAACTCAGAATCGTTTTATATTTCAAAATCCTATATCGATAATTCGGGCAAGAGCACAACTGCTACTGTTCGCAAACTCGGCACTCTATCAGAACTATTAAAGGATCATGGGCCTACTCGTGATGATGTTATTGCATGGTGTAAGAGTGAAGTTGCTGCTGAAACTCAAAAGTATAAGCAGGCTCGTAAAACAAAGTCTGTTCAGGTTGTTTTCCACGCCGACAAAGAATTAGACTATGCTCAGCGTAAGCTTTTTGAAGGTGGATATCTGTTTCCTCAAGCTGTTTATTACAAACTCCAGCTGGATAAGATATGCAAAACCATCAAACAACGTCATCATTATGAATACGACCTGAACGCCATCCTATCAGATCTGATTTATAACCGTATCCTGGATCCTCGCAGTAAGCTTTCCGCATATAAAGCAGCTCAGTCATATCTTGAAGCTCCTACTTATGAACTTCATGATGTTTACAGAGCGCTGTCGGTTCTTGCAGAGGAGTCTGATTTTATTCAGTCTGAGGTATTTAAATGCAGCAAAATTTTCGGAAAGCGAAACGACAGGGTTCTATACTATGACTGTTCAAATTTCTATTTTGAAATCGAGCAGGAAGACGGTATTAAAAAGTATGGCAAAAGCAAGGAACATCGTCCCAATCCAATCGTTCAGATGGGACTTTTCATTGATGGAGACGGTATTCCTCTAGCTTTTTCAATCTTTGGAGGAAATCAAAACGAACAGAAATCACTAAAGCCTCTGGAGTCCAAAATACTCCAGCAGTTCGGGCATGAGAAGTTCATTTACTGCAGTGATGCTGGTCTTGGTTCAACAGATAACCGCAAATTTAATCATCTTGGAGAACGAGCTTTTATTGTCACCCAGTCAATAAAAAAACTTGATGCAGAGAACAAAGCACTTGCGCTGAGCAAGGATGGATTCAAAAGACTTTCGGATAATAAAAAGGTCTCTGTTGCAGCAATTCAAGATGATGATTCTGATGAACTTTACTACAAAGAAATTCCCTATATCAGTGGAAATATAGACCAACTCCTCATAATCACCTACTCCCCTAAATATGCAGCTTATCAAAGGTCAATCCGAGAAGCTCAGGTTCAACGCGCTGAAGCTATGATAAAAAATGGAAAGCTCAAAAAGAATCGCAAGAATCCTAATGATCCAGCTCGTTTTATAGGCAAGGATGCATGTACCAAAGAAGGTGAAGTTGCTGATATCCATTACTATCTTGATGAGGACAAGGTTGCTGAAGAAGCCAGATATGATGGTCTCTATGCTGTTTGCACAGATCTGATAGATGACGATGTCCAAGAGATTTTAAAAGTGAGTGAAGGCAGATGGCAGATTGAAGAATGCTTCAGAATTATGAAAACAGACTTCTCAGCAAGGCCTGTATATATACGAAGAGAGGACCGGATAGAAGCTCATTTTCTTACATGTTTCCTGGCATTACTTGTATATCGTTTATTGGAAAAGCAGCTTGAAAGCAAGTATACCTGTGAAGAAATCCTGGATAAATTAAAATCTATGAATTTTGCAGACATAAAAGGTCAGGGATACATGCCTACTTATGTTCGAGACAAACTGACTGATGCTCTCCACAGAACATGCGGATTCAGAACTGACTACGAATTCATCACCAAAGCTGATATGAGAACAATAGAAAAACAGAGTAAGCAAAGGTAATATTACTATATTTCAAGAAGCACAAAGATAACGCCGAAAGCCAGATGATTCAAGGTTTTCGGCGTTATTTATTGTTGTTGAACTGTCAAAGACAGGA
>NZ_AUJH01000041.1:0-2038 GCF_000424125.1 Butyrivibrio sp. FC2001 | reverse complement strand
GGAAAGATTGAAAGTGTTGTGAAATACGCAAAGTATGGGTTCGCAGAACATCGTACTTTTTCAGATATTGAATCCTTTAATGAGGACTGTATCAGGTGGCTTGCCAGAACAGGCAATGCAGAGAAGCATGGCACAACGCAAAAAATACCGGCAGAAGTATTCGCGCTCGAAAGAGAATACTTGATACCGGTATCCGAATACAGCTTTGATGCTGCGATCAACGAGAGTATATCCTATCAGGTCAGAAAAGACAACACAGTGCTATACAAGGGCAATCGTTACAGGGTCCCTAAAGGCACATACAGTCCCGGCAAAAAGGTGCTCATGCTCGTGGATGATGAAGGTATAGTATCCATAACAGACGCATTGACCATGGAGGTATATGCCAGATATCCTGTCTGCCATGATAAAGGGAAACTTATAGGAGCCAAGCATGACCGCGAGGGACAGAATGATTCGCTTAAAGAAGTTGAGAATGCTCTTAATGAACTGTTCAATAACGATGAACTCGTAGGGCCATTTCTTGAACACCTTCATCAGCAGCGTTCTAGGTATTACAGAGACCAGCTTTATGTAATAAAAAAGCTGTTTGAAGAGTGGAATGCTGATGCAGTCATAAAAGGGCTGCATTACTGTAGCGAAAGGGAACTGTATTCAGCAGGTGACCTGAAATCAAGCATTATCTATCTGAGCCAGGAAGATATTTCCGCTCGTAAAACTAAATATACCGAAGCGAAGCTTCCTGAAAAGTATCAGAACACAAGTCCTGAGATAAGAAATCTGCAGGAGTATGAAGATGCAATGGATAAGGAGGTTCTCGCTAATGGATAACATACAGACATTAAAGACAAACGCTAAAACTCTCGGACTTATACAGACCAAGAATACACTTGAAAAGCTCATCCATACCGCTGAGGCAGAGGAACAGAGCTATACTGCATTTCTGGATAATGTATTCAGTTCTGAGATCAAATACCGTCAGGATAAGGCACAGGAAAAACGTATTAAAGAAGCGGGATTCCCTTATCCCAAATATCTTAAGGATTTTGATCTTGGCTTTTGTAAATCAATAACAAAGAAACAGTTTAACCAGCTTTCAGAGCTTACATGGATAGAGGGTGTATATAACCTGATACTGTCAGGACCGCCCGGAGTCGGTAAGACACATCTTGCAATAGCCCTTGCCTATCATGCGTGTGAACACGGATATAAAGCAAGCTATACAACAATGCAGACACTCATGCAGTGTCTGAGAACGGAGGAAATAGACAGAAGAAGCAGAGTTAAGATAAACAGAATAAAGAAATCACATCTTCTTGTTATCGATGAAGTCGGTTACCTCCCAATAACGGCGGCTGAGGGCAACCTGTTCTTCCAACTCATCTCGGAGCTACAGGAACAGACTTCGATAATAATCACTACAAACAAAGGGTTTGAGGAATGGGCGGAATTCCTTGACGATCCGGCACTTGCTACCGCCATCCTTGACAGGCTGTCGTATCAGTGCGACAGGATCAAGATGTCAGGAAAAAGCTACCGACTTGAAAACCGTAAATCATTTCTGAAGGGAGATAACAAAGATGATGTTCAGTGAAAACGTTTCTGCTGAGTTACAGGAAATACTCGAGCTTGAGTTACATAGATATAAAAGAGAAATAGGTCATATGACCAATGAGGAATGGAACCTTCTGGTTGACTGGGTGTATTCGGGACACAGCCCATATATGAACGGAGATGGAGTTTTTGATGATGACGGATGGCCTTTGGACTATATCAGTACATTTAGATCATGGCAAGCCATGATGGAAGAAGGTCCCTGTATCGATCCTGACTGCACAGACATGCAATCTGAGGATAATTCTTGGGGGTTTCTTGATAGCGATACACCGTTTTAAGATTTTTGTATACCCACGGAGTACTCCGTGGGTAATAATAAAAAAGTGGCGGTTCTTAACTGCCAAAATCTGCTGGTTGTTAACTGCCAAAAAGTGATGGAAATAAACTGCCAAAATTTGCTGGTTTCTACTTGCCGTTTACA
>NZ_AUJH01000040.1:0-2169 GCF_000424125.1 Butyrivibrio sp. FC2001 | reverse complement strand
TTGTTAGCGTCGGGGGACTTTGACCATTCAGCATCGGACTATTTTGACCAATAATCATCGATTCAAAATAGCCAATGGTGGTTAATCCCCTTTTTATGTTGTTACTACATGCCAAATAACCGGATTAACAAATCCGCAGGATTTGTATAATGCATAAGGATTACTTTTATTAGCCACACGTCCTGACACAGTGACAAAATCCGCCTTATTTTCCAGTCTTATCAGCAATTCGCATACTATGTATTTACCTAATCCCAGTTTTCGATAATCGGATGAAACTTGTATCCATTCCAAGACACCTTCTCCAATACGGGTATCCAACTCGGCAATACCGGTCGCGACTATCTTTTTACTGTCTGATTCAATTACAGAAACCCATAAATCAGGATCATAAACCGGATGTGATTTGTATGCTAACATTTCTTTAATCGACATGTGTTCATGCTCGTAGCAGGAATTTATGTGTTCTGCAAAAGATTTCTCTTCACATTGAACAAGTTCAAAGCTGTCAGGAAGAACTGCTTCTTTAAGATTTTTTAAATCATGTATAAGTCTAAAATACTGATCATCAAAGCCATCATATTTACAGTTGGAAAACTCATCATCCCGCAATACTTTCATATGTTCCGGAATGTTTATCGTCTCTGCTTTCCAAAATGGCAATGATGAGGCTTTGCATGGATCTGCAAGATATTCTTTGGCGTTCATCGAAATGCTCCTAAAGTCTGGTTATATATAAATAAACTCTGCTCCGAATTGTACCATAAATAAAGCAGATACTGTTTTTAAAGCCAACGCATCATGCAAAAATGTTACTTTGTCTTTACCGCTTGCTGCTTACTTCTGCTGGTCTCTATGGCTATGGTTTCCAGCTTTCTGCCCCTATAGCTTTCCCCTTTTATCATGAATACTGTGGCATCATCAAAAATACGATCAAGTGCACATAGAAGAGAAGAATCTTCACTGAAGAACTCGCCCCACTTATCAGGGCTCTTGTTACTCGTAAAGATCATAGTGTTTGGGCCTTCTTTATTGTATCTTCGGTCAACCATGTCAAAAAACATACGGGTACTTTCTTTATTGAACACACATCTTCCTATCTCATCAATGATGAGGCATGATGGTTTGACAAGTCCGTTAATTGTAGATCCTTCGTGCCCGAATTTAACAGCATCCACAAATTTCTGGTTCAGCTCCGTGGCTTTAATGAAGTAGGATTTTAGACGGTTATTACAGCATTCCCTTCCATATGCCATTGCAAGGTGTGTTTTGCCCACTCCCTGAGGTCCTATAAAAGCAAGGTTCTTTCTTGCATATACAGCACTCAGAGATTTCAGGTTTTTCAGTGCATCCATCTGTTTGCCATGGATTATCGTGTAATCAAAGCCTTCAAAAGTTTTTGGCTCCTTTAATGGAAGGCGGCTCATTTTCAGCAATGTCGCTATGATGGTCTCATTCTTCTGCTGGCAGAGGTGGCTAAGTACTTTGTCTACTGCCTCAAGCTGTTCAGGGCTCATGTTCTCGGAATCTATGAAGCCCGGAAGATTTGATGCATAAGTACCTATCTTTAGTTCATCCGCATGCGAAAAGATGCTTTCAATCAGAGATTCACTCATTCCACAGTCCCTCCCCAAAGTTGTATTTTGAGAATCCCGGATCCGGCTCTGACTCCCTGGTTTCAAGTTCAAACATCTTGGCGGTTACCGGCATTGATGGATGTTCTTCAGGCTGTGAAATGGCATACTGATCCCTACAGAACTGGTCTCTGCGGCTCCATGTGACATCATGCTTGGTAAGGACTTTTGACAACTCATCGTCATATATAGTTATCTCGTAATCCTTACGGTTTATGCGGCATGCCTTTTTGTGGTACCAGTAAGGCACTCCAAAACGTCTTCCCTCATAATTAACAAAACCGTCAAAGCTTATTAATCTGAGAGGGCATAAATAAAACGACAGCTCATGTGTTAGTTCAAGAACCTTTGCGACCATCCAGCAGCTTTTCTGATGTTTTTCATCAGGGACACAATCTACAGTCTTGTGGTATCTGGTATTCTGCGTATTGCACCACTGCAGGGCCTGTATGTTGAGCTCTGTTACATTACTGAAAACTCTTCCTACAACAAAGTTCTCTTTTACAAAACGCACAAGTCGCTCTACAGAGCCTTT
>NZ_AUJH01000039.1:0-2201 GCF_000424125.1 Butyrivibrio sp. FC2001 | reverse complement strand
GTTATTTTCTTGCGATGAATTATGGCTGTTTTAATCCGATGATAAATGGTCAAATTTCTCCGATGATATTTGGCGATTATCACCCGATGCTAACAGTCTCTAAAAATTCCAATATATCCTGCATTCTTACAAAATGATTCATATCTGTATTGGTTAAAAAATAATCCTGAAGATATAGTGGAATTAGTTTTTTGCTCTCAGATTTTTCCATTTTTTTCCCTCTTGTTAATGATGCTGATGGGTGTTTACACCCATCAGCAAATAGCAGGCGCACAAGTGCGCCTGCGCAACATCAATGATATTATAATAAAAAAATGACATCAATTAATAACATATATTTACTGATGTCAATTTTTTCTATTATTCTTTAAATTCGATAACAAACTCATATTTAGTCCCAACACTGCGGATATTTCCCTTTTCATCTATTCTTTTCATTTCTTTAGCATTGAGAATCATATCCCCAACACATGGAAATCTAAGCTTTTTTAAAGTCCTAATACATCTTCCTATTGTTGACTTCCCAACTCCAAGTTTTTCTGCTATGTCATCTTGTGTTATACACATATCAGAAGAAATAGAATACAAATAAACAAATGTCTTTAAAATAGCATCCCATGCCGCATCACTTTTAGCATCTTTTATAAGTTGATACCATGCCTTTTTTATAACTTTAACATTTTTACTTTTTTCGGCAGCAGCTGATAATGAAACTGTATAAATATCATTATCTTCCAATACTTTAACATACTCATTTTCTTTAAGATAATTTAATGCTACTTCAGTATTTCTTTTATTTACAGATGAAGGTTGAATCCCTATCTCATCACATAAGTCACTTATTTTTCCTCTAAATGCTAATTTTATATCAGCAAGAACAGAAATGACTATAAGCAATCTAAAGTGTGCCTTATTCATATTTAGCCATTCTTCTAAAACAATTATTTCATCTGCTTTTTTATCCAATTAGTAAATTCCTCCGCCAAGATTTCCTGTGTTATAGGGACTATTATTTCTTCTTCATATGTTTGAGATATATAATCTCGATACATATTCTGTTTTTGATCATAATATTTATGTATAAGCGGATTCCGCCTAATATAGTACATATACCATGGATCATTATTCATATGATTTCTCCTTTTTCTTTTGTTATATTAATATTATAACAAATATTTTATTAAAAATAAAATCAGGCATTAATAATCCTGATTAAGTCATCTATATTCACATTTTTCATACTGTTTTCATAAAGATATTTTAGTAATGCTACTTTTTTATCCTTTGAAATCATTGAAAAATAATGTACTAATGCCTTATACATTCTTCTTTCCCCCTCTTAAGCTATTTCTAATATCTACATGATTATAAAAATCTGTAATGTTATGTTCTCTCTTGTACCTTTTTACTAAAGCACTCTCTGAAAGGTGTGTCTTTTCAGATAAATGTAAAAGCCGTTTTGTTTCCGCTGCTCCAATTTTTTCCTGAAAATAATCATTTAATATAGGAATAGCATCTTCATATTGAATTGACGTATTTACTCTATGTTTATTTGGATCATAGATTTTTCCATGAATTGCTGCATGGCAGCAGGCGCACAATAAAATTATATTGTCATATTCATCAGATCCTCCCTTAGCTTTTTCTATAATGTGGTGATATTCTAAAAAATCTACCGCTCCACAAATTGCACATTTATCATTCCATAGCTGTGCTACTTTTCTCTTTGTTGCTTTTGATACCATCTTGAAATATCTCCTTTTTGATATATCAAGATGGTTGTATTTATATTAATCTAACTTGTCCTATTATCTCTTAGACATTTTCATTGTTCATGAAATTTAAAGAATAGTTATTCAAAGATGTTAAATTATGTTGTTGAAAAAACCTTATAAAATCTCTAAAATGTGAAAAGAAACAAGGACAACTTTATAAAAGGACAATTCTTTTATCCTTATTTTGTTCATAAAAATAGGTAGTACATTAAAGGGACAACTGTAAGAATAAAAAAGAGAGAACCACCATCAAATGATATCGGTTCTCTCTCATATAACTTTTTACTTATAAACTCTATGCTTTATCTTATTTAAAATATCTGTCCAATAATCCCTTAAATGCCTTGCCATGTCTTGCCTCGTCACGAGCCATCTCATGGACTGTGTCATGGATTGCATCAAGATCAAGAGCCTTAGCACGCTTTG
>NZ_AUJH01000038.1:0-2249 GCF_000424125.1 Butyrivibrio sp. FC2001 | reverse complement strand
TTCAGTTGCATATATTGTTTTATGTCCAAGGTATGTTGACAGTACCGGTAATGCAACATAAAGATCAACGCCGTTGTCTACCATCTGCTTAAACGAACGTACTGCAAAAGTGTGTCGCCAGTCATGTATCCTTGGCCCGTTACCATCGCCAAAATATGGTATTTGTGCCTTATCCAAAAACTTTCTGTGAAGTTCATATATGACATCTCCGCAGAGCCGGTCACCATTTACATTTGTAAAAATATATTCATCATCTTCAAGGGCATAGAAGCATTTATCTGCGTATTGTGTTATTAAATCTAGCAATTCATCTGAAAGCACAATGTACCTAGCACAATCGTTTTTGGTTTCATATAGAGCTATTATTCCGTTTTCAAGATCTACATCCTTTTTCCTTATGCCAAGAGTTTCATTTATTCTTGTTCCACAACAGTAGAGAATCCGGAATAGTACAGGAAGCTGAATAAGATTCTTTTTATTCCCTTTATCAGGCTCATAAGTATCCACTGCCTGAAAGTACCTAAAAATCTCATCATCTGTATATATATGAGGCTTAAAGTCGCTTTGAATTGATTTGATATCATGAGGAATGTAGACATCATAACCCTTTCTGTTCAGATACAGCAGGAAATTTTTGGCAAAGTTAATGCGAGAATAATGAGTTGTTACAGCTTCCTCATCCCTCTTAACAGCCCAGGCGATTGCATCATTTTCGGTAAATCTTACATCCGTTATTCCTTGTGATACGCAAAACCTGTCAAACTGAGCCAAACGTTTTTCATATGAGAGTCTTTTGAAACCTGATGCTTCTTTATAAGCGACATAACAGTTCATCTCATCTGCAAATCCTGAGACATAAGTATATTTCATGACTTTGTTGCCTCCTTTCTATAATAACGGGAAGAAAGTGTAGGCATACTCAAAGTACAAGTACGAAGGCGATCAATATCTACTTTTAAATATATTTTCGTAGTTTCAGTAGATTGATGTCCAAGAACTGTGCTAATAACCGGAAGAGAAACATTTCTCTTTAATAGATTTGAGGCCAGGCTATGTCTTAAAGAATGGGCTCCATGCTTTTTATCCTTCCATCCAGTTATAGCCGCTTTTTTCATATATCTTGTAACAATTGAATGAATAGTAGGGGATTTTAATGGCTTTCCATATTTTGATTGTTCTGATGAAAGGATAACCTCTGGCCGTTCAGATTTTGGCCTTCCATGCTGAAGATAATCTATAATAGCATTTCCTACCGAGGAAAGGAGCGGATACTCTACTGGGACATCAGTTTTTTGTTGTTCGAATCGTATGATGTTTTTATCCCAATCTATCTGATCAAGCCTAAAGCCTGTTATATCAGCACTTCTCCAGCCATACTCAGCTGCAAGTAGCAATACAAGATAATCTCTTTTTCCTATAGCAGAAGATCTGTCCGGAGCATTTATTATTCTGCTGATTTCTTCTTCAGTATACGTCGTAGGAATGCTGCTATGCCGATTAAAACTGTCAGGAAGTATAAATGATGATAGATCCTTTATCGTATAATGCCTGCTATAAATATATCTAAAAAATTGACGAAGGGAATTGGCGTAATCATGCCTTGCGCCAACTGTTTCACAGTACTCCTTGAAATAGTTTTCTATTTCATCCATGCCTATCATTTCTAAATCAATATTTCGATATTTCATAAAAGCATTTAGTTTAGAAAGAACCCTTGTGTACTCAGAAATAGTAGAGTGTGTCCTATGTAGTTCATCTCGTGCATAAATAAGGAATTCCTGTATTAAATTTCCTGTTCTACCAGAAAAAGTGTATTCAACTCTTGGTGATCTGAATTCAAACTCGCCATCTTTCTGATATGAAACAAGCATACGAATGGCTCTTAAATGCGTTTTGTCTTTTAAACTCATCCCTTCTAAAAGCAGATGGGTTCCTATATGGTAATCACAATACTGATTAGCGATTCTTTCAGAAAAAACTGTTAAAGAGTTCTTTTCCATCCAGCATTTTAGTTCATCCCAGTGCGACTGAATCTTTTCTGCATAGTCAGGTTTGTACTGTCTGTCAATCAGCTCTGCACTACATAGTTTAATTAATTCACTGATATCTGTTACCATAGACAACGTTCTCCTTTCATAAATGTCTTTAGTAACAGTATCGGCATTATTATGTAAAGAAATCTACAAATAATTGCTTATACTACATGGGTTGTTATTATTTCTTTACATAAAAAATAACTTGTCATAACC
>NZ_AUJH01000037.1:0-3795 GCF_000424125.1 Butyrivibrio sp. FC2001 | reverse complement strand
CCTGCGAGGCAGGAAAAACACGGCTCCGTGGTCAAGTGGTTAAGACATCGCCCTTTCACGGCGGTAACACGAGTTCGAGCCTCGTCGGAGTCATTACATGGTGACTTAGCCAAGTGGTAAGGCGTGGGACTGCAACTCCCTGATCGTCGGTTCAAATCCGTCAGTCACCTTTAAGAGTAAGTCTTAAATGCTAAGAGAAGCATTTAAGGCTTTTTTATTGTATAAATTATTGGTACAATTCTTCAATTCAGCGGTGTATAATTTATTTCAGATGATAAAAGAAAAGTTTTGTTCGCGTATAGACGGACTAAGGAGGGAGGAATTTCTAAAATGGAATCAATGGAAGATTTTAAGGATGAGATAGACAGATCCTTTAGACAGATTAAAGAGGGGGATATCCTTACAGGTACTGTAATTGGTATAGAGGATACCTATGTACTTCTTGATATCAAATATTACACTCAGGGTGTTATAAAGGCTGAGGATTTAAGTGATGATCCTAAGTTCAATATCAGAACTGACATCAAGGTCGGTGATGAGGTAGAGGCTACAGTAGTAGCAACCGATGATGGCAATGGCAACATTCTTCTTTCTAAGAAAGAGGCTACACAGGTTCTTGCCTGGGATAAGTTAAAGGCACTTCTTGAGAGCAAGGAGAACGTTACTGTTACTATAAGCGAAGCAGTTAAGAGTGGTGTTGTCTGCTACCTTGAGGGTATCAGAGCGTTTATTCCCGCTTCTAAGCTTTCACTTAACTACATCGAAGAGGATGCTCTTAATGACTTCGTAGGTAAGAAGTTAGAGGTTAGAGTTATCACTGCTGATGAGAAGGATAAGAAGCTTGTTCTTTCAGCAAGAGAGATCTTAAGAGAGAAGGCAGATGAGGAGAGAGCTCAGAAGGTATCTAATGTTCAGGTAGGTCTTGTAACTGAGGGTACAGTTGAGAGTCTTCAGGACTATGGTGCATTCATTAACCTTGGTAACGGTCTTTCAGGTCTTGTACATATTTCTCAGATTTCAAATCAGAGAATCGCTCATCCCAGCGCTGTTCTTAAGGTTGGTGATAAGGTTAAGGTCAAGGTTACAGCTATTAAAGACGGAAAGCTTAGCCTCAGCATGAAGGCTCTTCAGGACGTAGCTGCAACAGAGATTACAGAAGAGAAGATTGAATTTGAGAGTGAGGGTGAGGCTACAACTTCACTTGCAGATCTGTTAAAGAAGGCTGGTTTCTAATACTGTAGGCGACGGTTTTCATGGGGGAAAGGCGGTTAGCTATGGATGACAAGATTAGAGAGTTAAAAGAGCTTATAGATGGTTCTGACAATATCGTGTTCTTCGGAGGTGCAGGAGTATCTACGGAGAGCGGTGTTCCGGATTTTAGAAGTGAGGATGGTCTGTATCATCAGCACTACAAGTATCCTCCGGAGCAGATGCTTAGTCACAGCTTTTATATGAGAATGCCTGAGGAGTTTTTCAGATTCTATAAGGATAAGCTCCTTGTGAAGGGAATTAAGCCCAATAAGGCGCATTTAAAGCTCGCTGAGTGGGAAAAACAGGGTAAGCTTAAGGCTGTTATTACTCAGAATATTGATGGTCTTCATCAGGCTGCTGGAAGCAAAGAGGTATTGGAGCTCCACGGCAGCGTACACAGGAATTACTGTGAGAGATGCGGTAAATTCTATGACTTTGATTTCATGGCTGAGTGCGAGGGTGTTCCCTACTGCGACTGCGGCGGAAGGATTAAGCCTGACGTTGTTCTCTATGAAGAAGGCCTTGATATGGACGTCATGAGCAAAGCTGTTGGCTATATCTCTAATGCAGATGTGCTCATAATCGGCGGAACATCACTTGTTGTATATCCGGCAGCCGGACTTATTGATTATTATCGCGGTCACAAGCTTGTCCTGGTAAATAAGCAGGCGACGACAAGGGACTCTCAGGCGGATCTTGTGATCCAGGGACCTATTGGAGAGGTATTTAGCCAGTTATAGTATTAAAAAGCAGTTTTGGGTAATCGAAAACACTATATATAGAAGGAATGAATAGTCAGAATATTGGAAGCATATTCTGACTATCATAAATTAGGCCTTTTTTGCTTGCATGATTTCATATTTTGTGGTAAAGTCTATCTCTGTGATAATTTCCTTGTTACCGTACTGAAAACGGTAGCCAGAGACCAAAAGGAGGTAAAGAAAGCATGACAAAATATGAGTTAGCCGTTATCGTTAACGCAAAGATCGAAGACGACGCCAGAGCAGCAGCTGTTGACAAGTGCAAAGCTTTGATCGAGAGATTCGGCGGACAGATCACAAATGTTGATGAGTGGGGCAAGAAGAAGCTTGCTTACGAAATCGACAAGATGAATGAAGGCTTCTACTATTTCATTCACTTCGATGCAGAGCCTACAGCTCCTGCTGATATCGAGAAGCGTGTCCGCATCGTCGATGGCGTCATTCGTTATTTGCTTGTTAAGCAGGACGAGGCCTAAATAGAAAAGGACGAGAAAAAATATGAATAAAGTTATACTTATGGGACGTTTAACAAGAGATCCTGAGGTTAGATACTCTCAGGGGGAGAGTTCTCTTGCAATTGCAAGATACACACTTGCAGTAGACAGAAGATTTAACAGAAACAATCAGGACGGTCAGACAGCAGATTTCATTAACTGCGTAGCGTTTGGCAAGGCCGGAGAGTTCGCTGAGAAATATCTTAAAAAGGGAACCAAGATGGCCGTAACAGGCCGCATCCAGACTGGTAGCTATACCAATAAGGATGGCCAGAAAGTATACACTACTGAAGTTGTAGTTGAGGATCAGGAATTCGCTGAGAGCAAGAACGCTCAGGGCGGAAACGGAGGATTCTCAGGTGGCTCACAGCCCGTTGGATTCGATGCTCCTAGCAGCAACGGTCCTGCAGATGGTTTCATCAATGTTCCTGACGGAATTGATGAGGAGCTTCCATTCAATTAATTGATTTGTAATGCCCGATGGGCGTTGTCAACTGAAATTCGATAAGGAGGTACCACAATGGCTTTCAATAAGTCTGATAGAACCGATTCTCCTGTAAGAAGAAAAGGTGGTATGCACAGAAGAAAGAAAGTTTGCGTTTTCTGTGGAAAAGACAATGTTATTGATTACAAAGATACAGCAAAGCTGAAGAAGTTTGTTTCCGAGAGTGGAAAGATCCTTCCCAGACGTATCACAGGTAACTGCGCTAAGCATCAGAGAGAGCTTACATCAGCTATCAAGCGTGCAAGACACCTTGCACTTATGCCTTACGAGGCAGAATAATAGCATTGCTATTTGAATAGTTATTTAGAGACACTTTTTAGAAGAAATTCTAAGAAGTGTCTTTTTTTATCTCAAAATATCCTGTTCGAGGCTGACTATATAGAATATTCTCGATAGTTTTATAAAGGTTTAATTGTCAGTATATACGCTATTCCGTATAATTATTATGGTATATTGGGTTAGTATGAATTCGATTGGCCAAGGGATGAACTTCGATAAACTGCTTAGGGGGCTGATGGATTATGAATAGAAATCATACCAAGGGTTTTAAATATATATTGTCATTGACTATATTTGCAGCTTTGATCCTTGGGATACTATGCCCTTTTCTTTGATTGGGACGGTATAGAGGAATTCCTGAAATAATTAACTTCTTCATATAGCTTTTTATTTATGCTATTATTATATGGTCCTGTCTTTGACAGTTCAACAACAATAAATAACGCCGAAAACCTTGAATCATCTGGCTTTCGGCGTTATCTTTGTGCTTCTTGAAATATAGTAA
>NZ_AUJH01000036.1:0-5879 GCF_000424125.1 Butyrivibrio sp. FC2001 | reverse complement strand
TATTGCCGAGTTGGATACCCGTATTGGAGAAGGTGTCTTGGAATGGATACAAGTTTCATCCGATTATCGAAAACTGGGATTAGGTAAATACATAGTATGCGAATTGCTGATAAGACTGGAAAATAAGGCGGATTTTGTCACTGTGTCAGGACGTGTGGCTAATAAAAGTAATCCTTATGCATTATACAAATCCTGCGGATTTGTTAATCCGGTTATTTGGCATGTAGTAACAACATAAAAAGGGGATTAACCACCATTGGCTATTTTGAATCGATGATTATTGGTCAAAATAGTCCGATGCTGAATGGTCAAAGTCCCCCGACGCTAACAAGACAAAGGGAATATATGCGGATAGGCGTACAATATATGCTGCTATATCTATATTAAATACTTATGGGTTTGAAATTAAAGGGGTACAAGAGAAAGGAAATTATAAATATCATCATCCGCAAGGAAAATTTGATAAGAATGAATTAAAGATGCTAATAGATGCGGTCTCCGCTTCCAAATTCCTTACAGAGAAAAAATCAAAGGAAATTATAGGAAAAATAAAATTATTAGGCAGTAAGTTTGATTCTGAAGATTTGAATAGGCAAATTGTTCTTGGTAAAAGAATAAAAACAATGAATGATAAAGTCCTACAAAATCTTGATACTATTTATTCTGCTATTTCAAATAATAAAGCTATAAGTTTTCAATATGTAAAATGGAATTATCAGAAAAAATTAGTCCTTCTTAGAGAAGGTGCAAAATTCAATGTTAGCCCATTTGCTATAACTCTTTCTGATGATAATTACTATTTAATTGCTTATGATAATAGCTTTTCTAAAGAAATCCGTCATTATAGAATTGATAAGATGCAAAGAATAAGTATTACTACATCAGATAGAGAAGGACAAGAAATATTTAAATCTTTTGATATAGTAGATTATTCTACAAAGAGTTTTAGCATGTTCGGCGGAAATGATGAAATAATATCTCTTAGAGTATCTAATAATCTTGCAGGAGCAATAATAGATAGATTTGGGGAAAATGCCCGTATTAGACCTGATTTTGAAGATAATAATTCATTCATAGCAAGAATAAATGTTAAAGTTAGTGATCAGTTTTATGCTTGGCTATTAGGCTTTGGAACACAAGCAACGATACTATCTCCGTCTAATGTTAAAGACGATTTTGTAAGATATATTGAAGGCGTAATAAATCTGTATAAATGATCATTACTATTTTCCGTCTTTCGTCTCTCGTTTTTCAAAATCAAAAAAATATTTGGAGATTTTTTTGACCACAACAAGATAATTATTTGATTACTATTATAAAAATCCCATAATATAGCGCCCCTTAAGCTATTTTCTTATGAGGGGTGCTATCTACTATCATATCCTTATGATGAGGATACGTGTCCAAAAACCAATTCTTTACACATTGATATAGTTGACCTGAAGAATAACCAAAAGCCTCATAATGATTAATAACATCTTCAAAAACAATAATGTTTTCTCTATCCATTGTTCGAATGAATCTTCTCATATAATCATATGTAAGACCTTTTGAGCTGTTTGAGGAATGGGATCTTCTGTTAGATCTTAAGGCAATTCTCATATTTGGATACTTTTCCATAATATCATGAAGAATCTTTTCTTCTTCTGTTCCAAACTTCATGGACTCATAATAGAATGCTTTTGTTATGATAATTGTGTTTGTGAGTACATCAATACTAATATTATTCATGGGACTCCTTTCATGCTACAGCTGAGACTTCTTCATTATCAGTATCATCAGAGTTATCATCTTTATCGGACTTTTTTAAATTCTCAATCTGATTCAGATACTCTTCTCCATAGTTGTCTAAGAACCATTTCTTTATTATTGGATACTTTCCATCCGCAGCTATTTTTACCTTATTAAACAGTTTCATACCTTCTTCATCATCCTTAAGAAAGTTTTTCATAGCATCCAAATTCAAACCTTTATAGGTTTTTTTCTTTGATGAAGAATCAATGGTTCTTTTCTTGATAGTATAATCAGGACAGCTTGTTCTGATTTTCATGAGTATACTAAATTCTTCAGAATTGATCTGAGCTGCTGCCTTAGCAAATTTGTTTGTTATAAGTACCTCTTTTGCTGCGTGATCGATAAAATAATTAGTTGTTGTTCTCTTTTTCATTTGTTATCTCCTTTTTTTGTGTTATCTCTTTAACTTATGTACTTATTATAAATAATAAGCAGTACATAATTTTGTACTTGGATAATGTTTTTTATAAAAAAAGTAGTAACTTATTTTCATAAATTACTACTTTCAAATATTATTCTTCTTTCAATTCTCTTTTATATTTATAAAAGCTGTTACGACTTATGTCAGCGAGTTTAATTACTTCTTCATCTGTTAAAGATCCTTCAAAATCTTTACTATGCTTTTTTATGATTGCTTTTGCAGCAATAGATTTTTTAGTTGTTAGTTTAGCACCTTTGACTTGTCCTATTTGTTTACCATTTAATCTAGCAGTTTCAATTCCTTCAGATGTTCTTTGATGTAAATCATCAACTTCTTTTTGAGCTTGTTCAAAGGCAATACGGATTTGTTTTATTGCGAGTTTTCTAAAATAATTATTTATGCCTTTAAAAATTTCATCTTCATCTGAGCCTGTTAATTCAATGCGGTCTTGTGTGCTGCTCTTGTAAACAGAAGTGTCAATATAATGCTCCTTAAGAAAAATTAGTTCTACACCACGTTCAAGTAATTCAAAATATATTTTTGTACCTTCTTCTGCATTTCTGCTCATTCTACTAACACTATCAAAAACAATGGTGTCCCCATCTTTTACAACAGAAAAGAGTTTTTTCCATTCAGGACGATCCATTTTAGTGCCTGTGTAGGCTTCTTTTCTTATGATTGCGTTTGGATATGTTGCTAAGATGTTCCTTTCTTGTCTTTCAATGCTTTGAGTTCTTCTTGATATTCTACAATACCCATAAATCTTGCACATAAATGTTATCTCCTTAGTACCATAATTAACGAACGTCTGATTTGATACTATAAATATATCAAAATGCTGCTTCAAAATCAATAGTTTTGGTACAAAAAGATATAACGTTAAATTTGGTACGAAATATAAAAAAATAAGACCGCATAGCAGTCTTATTTCTGATATATGATATGTTACTCAAGATCAAAAGCTAAATTGTTTTTGAATGTTTTGAGATTTGCTCTATATGTTTCTACTTCAGATGAACAATCTTTATAACTTCCTGTAGGGCTCAGAGTATAGTCAAGATAAGATTGTATCTCTGAATGATATTTCTTTAAATCTTCCAAATATGATGCACTTGGTTCAGCACTTTCCGCGTTTTTTATATCTTGCTTTGCATCAGATAGTAGTTCTTTAGTAGTATCTATTATGCCTGCATCTTGATAGCATTGAAGAGCCAATTTCACACATATGGCAGGCTCTTTAAAAGCTTGGGAAGTAAACATTGTTTCATAAGTTGTACCTTTGATGACTTCTTTAAAGGCAGTATCTACTGCACTTGTATCCAATCCAAGATCATTTGAAAAATCATATACGCCACTATAATAGTCCTCCAAAACATAATCATTTCCTTTATCTATAGAGAAATACCATGCAGCTAATACGCTTGACATGATGCGATCAGCGGAGTCTGCAGAGGCATTTAGTACTTCATAGGCTTGCTTTGCACTATCTTCTGCGCTTAAATTGCTATCTTGTGTTTCTTCTGTTGAATTACTTTCTACTGATGCTTTGTTACTTCCACAAGCAGTTAGCATAATTGATAATGCCAAAGTAATTGCAACGAATAATCTTTTCCTCATAAATTTGTTTCCTTTCAATTAAATAAAACTATAAAAAACAACTTGTATATTATATACATAAAAATGACTTGTGTAAATCGCGTAATGTGATTCACACAAGGTTTATTATGCGCAAGACACTCCTTAAAATTAGCCACAAAGGAGTTGTCTATGCTAGATTCATACAAAGAATACTATGAAAAATTTGGATTGAATGTGGTTTATTACAGAAAGAGAAAAAGACTTACCCAACTTCAATTAGCTGAGCTTGTTAATGTTGATAGAAGCCATATAAGTGCTATTGAATTGGGGAAAGTAGGAGTTTCCTTTGATGTAATATTTAAATTATGTGAAGTTCTTGATATTACACCAAAGGAATTATTTGATTTCAGAGATTAAAGAAGCTCAAGATTATTTTTTAGTACTGAAATACCAAGATCAGATATAGCAACATAGTATTTATGAGTAACATTGCTGCTAGAATGCCCCATCTGATTACACAATAAGTATTCAGGGGTGTTTAAAGCTGCTAAATATGTTCCATAAGTGTGTCTTAGGTAATGATATTTAAATTGAATACTAAATTGTTCTTTGATGCATCTTGAATGATACTTCATAGAATTAACTGTTTGTAATTTCCCGTTTGGAAGAGTATTAACTAATTCAAGAGAAGATAGATCACTACCATCAAGATCCTTTATAATAGTTTGATTTTGCTGCCGCTGTTCTTTAAAAATATTAACGTATGTCGCCTGCTGCCTCTTGAGATCAATAAAATAGTTTCTTAATATATCACACATATACACTTTTCTTTTTGCATTTCTCGTCTTTAAAGATACTAATTTTATAAGTCCATCTTGATATTGCATTTGTCTGTCAATTTGAATATAACTTTCAGCAATGTTTATATTATTCCATTTTAAACCAAAGCATTCACTTATCCTAAGACCACAATATCTACCAAGCATATATGCGGTTTCCGCATTCTTTCCCCTAAAATATTTCTCTAATTGTGTTATTTCTTCTTTTGTAAAATAAACAATATCAAGGTCATCATCAATTTTAAGTTTTGGCATATGAATTTTTGTATCTTTATTGACACATAATTTATTGTAATAATCTATATTCATATAGTTTCTAGAATATGCTTGACCAAATACGAGATAAAACATTTTTAAAAATGATTCAACATATGAATATGCTCTTTTTTCTTTATAATATAGTTCTTCAAAATAATCTTGTATTTCAGCAACAGTTATTTCTTCTATATATTTATCTCCAAATTTTTTCTGTAAATGATTTTTCCATAATGAATCCTGCTTTTTTATAGTTGAATACGCTTTTCCACTTCTTCCATTTGTACAATATTCATCATATACTTCAGCAAAAGTCTTTTTAGTGGGTTGTTGTTGAGGCAGCAGGCTGTTTAATTTTTCTTTTTCTATGGCTGCTTTTCTTGCTCGTAGTGCTTGCTTCTGTGTTTTAAAGGGATTTCCTAATTCATCTTTGACTCTTTTTTGAGCTTTGTTTTTACCATTTACTTTAATGATAAAACGATATGCCCAATACCCATTATCTAACTGATATACACCTTTTGCTGTTTGTTCCTTGTTTGACATTGTAATAAACCTCCTAAAAGTTGTTCTAAAGTTGTTCCAACTTCTTAAAGGATCTTCATTTTATTCTTACTATTGTTCCAAAAATTGTTCCTTAAAACAGCAGGTAAGGTAGATCTTGCAAAGCGTGCTAAGGCTCTTGATCTTGATGCAATCCATGACACAGTCCATGAGATGGCTCGTGACGAGGCAAGACATGGCAAGGCATTTAAGGGACTCCTTGACAGATATTTTAAATAAATCGATATTATAAAAATAAGTGAGAGAAACTGTCGCATTAGTTTATAGTGCGGCAGTTTTTTCATGTATATAATAATCGACTTGTGATATAATTATTGACTATGAGGGAGCCTGCCATAGTGCAGAATAGAAAAGTCAGGGGAAATGAAAATGAAAAAAATCTTGGGGAATCTTTTACTCTTTATCACATCACTTATGTGTGTGATAGTCTT
>NZ_AUJH01000035.1:0-7744 GCF_000424125.1 Butyrivibrio sp. FC2001 | reverse complement strand
CTTCTAAAAGCAGATGGGTTCCTATATGGTAATCACAATACTGATTAGCGATTCTTTCAGAAAAAACTGTTAAAGAGTTCTTTTCCATCCAGCATTTTAGTTCATCCCAGTGCGACTGAATCTTTTCTGCATAGTCAGGTTTGTACTGTCTGTCAATCAGCTCTGCACTACATAGTTTAATTAATTCACTGATATCTGTTACCATAGACAACGTTCTCCTTTCATAAATGTCTTTAGTAACAGTATCGGCATTATTATGTAAAGAAATCTACAAATAATTGCTTATACTACATGGGTTGTTATTATTTCTTTACATAAAAAATAACTTGTCATAACCATGTATGCATCCATGTAATTGCCTGCATTATACTCAGCCATACCGAGACGATGGTTATAGATAATGGTATTAAGGCGATCTTCCTTCTTTTCGAGTAACTTTCTATATATTTCCGCCGCTCTGTTATAATTCCCTTCAGCTAAAGCAATGATTCCTTCGAGGTTGTCTCTATAACGAGTAGCGCTTGAAAGCTTCATACCTTTATATTTTCCGCTGGCAAGCAGACTATCTAATGACTCCAAACACTTTTTGCTTTCATCAATTTTACCCAGATCTGCGTAAAGATTCCCTCTTTTAAAATTGTAATAGATTGCTCTCATGGGCTTTAATTTCTTTTGGCTGATTTCATCAAGTCTTGCAAAGGCCTGCTCATATTCTTTAAGATATACATGATGTTAAAGCCCTTGATGGACTTGCCTATATTACTTTTGCAAAGAGTATCCAGAAAATGAATTTAAAGAATTTATATATATATGATATGGATCCTGAAATACTTTAGCTAGGAAAATTGTGGAATTTATGGATGATATATATCAATATCTATGCATCTTTAATGCAATATTCACTCATGTGATGGATCACAACGATGAGAAAATGGGAAAGGGTCTGAAAGATATCGAACAAATATTATGACCTTTGGCGGTAGATGATTGGCAGGAGGGAGTCACCACCCACGAAGCGGACTTAGGATGTTACGACCGAAATGCTGCCGATAGAATAACA
Organism: Butyrivibrio sp. FC2001; assembly: GCF_000424125.1. NCBI lineage: Bacteria > Bacillati > Bacillota > Clostridia > Lachnospirales > Lachnospiraceae > Butyrivibrio > Butyrivibrio sp. FC2001. The sequence goes on along the minus strand of NZ_AUJH01000035.1, from coordinate 6,684 downwards.
AGCTTTATGAAAAAGAACATGAACTTCATGCAGAATGAGTAATAAGTTGTATTTCCTCACATATTGCACGGATCTTTTCACTGAAAGCAGTATCTTTGGGCAGATGAAGGTAAAATCATGTTCTTCACCTGGATAAGTAACTTTTATTTACTATATATGCTTAATTCTTTTGCAGATCCTGATTAAAATTGACTAAAGGAGTGAATAGCTGTGAAACGAAAAACAAAAGACGAGACCCTTGCGGAGTCTTTCTTTGAAAGAGTGTCAGTAAATGTGCTATTTTTAAGTAAGGAGGAATCGCGATCATCACATTGATTGCATGTTTTTTATAGAATATGTATAGAGTCAAGAGAATAATACCATACGCTTGTACAGTTCTGTTAGTAGCGCTGATGACACTATTTGCAGAAACTTTAAATGAGAAGGAGATTATATTTCCTGAGATAACAGCATTAGCAGTTGGATATATGGTGGCAAAAAATAGAAGCTGGAAGGTTAATGGAAAGCGTATGCTTTCACTGATAACAGGCTGTGCGATAATAGGAGTGTGCATTGTAAGATTTGTTCCGTTTGATACATATATCGAAGTGATTTTGGCATTCACAATCGCTCAGGTAATCTTTATGTTTTCAGGAACCACGTTTGCACCATTTGTCTCAGCAATAGTGCTCCCGGTGATGATGCATACTACAAGTATAGTGTATCCTATAGCTGCATTTGTACTGACATTACTTGTAATATTGTTTCATAAACTTTTTCTATTTCAGGGAATCCGAGCAGATGAGGAATATGTTCCTGTGATGCTGAATTCCAGGGACGATATGGTAGATACTTCCATTAGAATCCTTTGTGTGACAGTAATAGCCGGTGTTGCATTCAGAACGGGTTATAGATTTGTTGTGGCACCTCCGTTACTTGTGGCATTTACTGAGTTTTCCAGGCCAAGGAACAAAACAAGAAATATGCCAGTCAAAACGGTGGCAGTGATAACTGTGTGTGCCATAATTGGTGTGATTTCAAGATATTTCTTTGCTATTTGGATAGGGCTTCCTATTACGATTTCAGCAATTGTTGCTACAAGTGGTATGCTTATCGTTATTCATTTTACTAAGATGTATATGCCACCGGTTGGCGCTATTACCATGCTGAGCATGATAATATCTGAAAGCGTACTAATCACATATCCGATTCAGATTTTTGTAGGAAGTAGCTTGATTCTTTTTCTGTCCCGGATGATTTTCATGAGACGGCAGGATAACAAGCTTTATGAAAAAGAACATGAACTTCATGCAGAATGAGTTATAGGTTGTATTTCCTCACATATTGCACGGATCTCTTCACTGAAAACAGTATCTTTGGGCCAGATGAAGGTAAAATCATGTTTTACCCTAAAGTCGTCAAGGGGGATTGTTTTCAGATATCCGGACTGCAGTCCTGATGCAACCGCTGCTTTATATAAAAAGGTGATGCCACAATCTTTTTCAATAAGGCTTATTATGGCATGCATGTTCTCCACCTGGGTAAAATTCCTAAAATCACTTGTGGAGTAATTGTTCAGGGCAAGAGCTCTTTCCAATATATTGCGCGTTCCTGAACCGGGTTCTCTTATAAGAATTCGCTCGGGAAAGAGATCTTTTATCACGCGTGGCTTCTGATTGAAAGAGTGCTTTGCCGAACAGACAGGAACGAACTCTTCTTTGCTAAAAAGCAGCGTTTCATAATCATTTTCAGGGAAATATCCTTCTACAAGTGCAAAATCTATAACACCGTCGGAGAGTTTTTTAAGAAGCTCCGATGTGTTGCCAAATGTAATCTTAAGATTAGTATCCGGGTGATTTTTTATGTAATCACTGATCGGATCAGCAATTATGTATTCTCCTATGGTCATGGTGACACCAAAAGAGATGTCTTTTAAGCCATGGTTATTCTTTGAAAGTATTTCTTTGAGACTTTCATCATCATTTTTTATCTGATTCATTTTTTTATACAGGAGTTTTCCGTTATCAGTTAGAAAAAGTTTTTTTCCATCCTGAGTAAACAGCTTTGTCCCGTATTCATTTTCAAGATGATGTATGTGCTGAGAAACAGCGGGCTGAGTAATATTCAGCTCCTTAGACGCCTTGGTGAAATTGAGGTGCCTGCAAACACATAGAAAGGTATCTATCCTGAAATCCAGCATAATCAGTCCTCCCTAACGATAAGAAATGTTTATGGATATATAATAATATATAATTTTATCTTTTTCAAAAGACAGAATAGAATAAGACCTGCGAAAGAACAGATTAAAAAGAGAGAGAGGTCTTGAGATGGATTTTTTGAAAAAGAATTACATGGGAGTAATAGTATGCTTCACTATTGCAGTTCCTTCATGGCTCCTGGGAAAGCGCTTCCCTGTCGTTGGCGGAGCGGTGATTGCAATCATTCTGGGCATGATAATAGCCCTGTTCTGGAATGACAAGGGGAAGGCGGCTGATGGAATAAAGTTTACATCAAAGATAATTCTGCAGGAGGCTGTTGTCCTCCTTGGATTTGGTATGAATCTTTCGGTCGTTCTTCAGACCGGGAAACAGTCACTTCCTATAATTATCTGCACGATTTCAACATCGCTTATCCTATCATGGATTCTTCATAAGGTTATGAATATCAAAGGAAACACAGCTACTCTTATCGGAGTTGGCTCATCAATATGCGGCGGCTCAGCAATTGCAGCTACGGCTCCTGTCATTGATGCGGATGATGATGAAGTGGCACAGGCAATTTCTGTGATATTTTTCTTTAACGTGCTGGCAGCACTTCTTTTTCCTTCGCTGGGAAAGCTTATAGGTTTTGATATCACAACAGGAGAGGCTTTCGGTATTTTTGCGGGAACTGCAGTTAATGATACTTCTTCCGTCACCGCAGCTGCATCAACCTGGGATAGTATGTGGAACCTGGGGAGTCAGACTCTTGATAAGGCAGTTACGGTCAAGCTTACAAGAACACTGGCTATCATACCTATTACACTGGTACTTGCGTATCTGAGGGCAAGGGAAGCAAAAAAGGATGGAAGTTCGACAAATGGCTTTAGCTTTAGAAGAGCATTTCCGATGTTCATAGTCTTCTTTGTGATTGCTTCAATTATCACAACTATTTGCTTGAGAGCAGGTGTCCCTTCTTATGTTTTTAAGCCACTTAAGGAACTTAGCAAGTTCTTTATAATAATGGCCATGGCTGCTATTGGCTTGAACAGTAACATAATCAAACTAATTAAATCAGGTGGGAAGCCGATTTTGCTTGGCGGCTGTTGCTGGATCGGAATAACTGTTGTCAGCCTTTTGATGCAGCATGTAATGGGAATATGGTAAAAGAAAAATAGGCGTTGACAAATACTCCCCCCTAGTATATATTGCAAATGGTAGGGGGGACTATTTTGTCGTCCCGTATTTATTGTCAAATTATGAACCAAAAAGACTATGAAATTTTTGTATGGACCTAAGGAATCCACCGCAAGCGGTACCACCCTTAGGTCGAAGAATGGAGGATACTCGAATGAAACTTGAAGAAATATTAAAGATGGTTGATCACACACTGCTTGCTCAGGGAAGCACATGGGATGAGATAAAAGAGATATGCGACGATGGTATGAAGTACCATACGGCTTCCGTATGCATTCCTCCATATTATGTGAAGAAAGCCCGTGAGTATATGGGCCCTGATATGCCTATAACAACAGTAATCGGATTCCCGAATGGAAATACAACAACTGCATCCAAGGTTTTTGAGACAAAGGATGCGCTTGCAAACGGAGCGACAGAGATCGACATTGTTATAAACATAGGGGAGCTGAAAGCTAAGAATTATAAGTTTGTTCTTGATGAGATCAATGAACTCAAAGAAGCCTGTGGCGACCATACCATGAAGGTTATCATTGAGTGCTGCCTTCTTACAGAAGAGGAGAAGATCAAGATGTGTGAGATTGTTACGCAGTCAAAGGCAGACTATATCAAGACTTCAACAGGTTTCTCAACAGGCGGTGCAACCTTTGAAGATATAGAACTCTTTGCAAAACACTGTGGTCCAAATATCAAGATCAAGGCATCAGGCGGTATTGCATCAATTGAAGATGCTGAGAAATTTATTGAACTTGGAGCACACAGACTTGGCACAAGCAGGCTGGTAAAGATTGCTAAAAGTATGTGATTTAGAAAAACTATAAAACACTGGAAATGGAATAATCAGTACATATGGACAGAAATAATATTTTGACTGAGTTTAAAAAATATACGGATCCATATAATCCGGAAGCTGTGAAAGTAAAGCTGAAGATAGATCATACGTATCGCGTAGCTGATTTATGCGAAATAATCGCCAGAAGCCTTCTGCTTCCGGAGGAGGACTGCGAATTCGCGTGGCTGTCAGGAATACTTCATGATATAGGCCGTTTTGAGCAGCTTAGAAGGTATCATACATTTCAGGATCGAATATCAGTTAATCACGCGGAACTGTCTGCAGACCTGCTATTTAAGGACGAACAGCTGATAGACAGGTTTGATCCGGATAGAAAGATGGACAGAGAAATGATGGAAAAAGTCATCCGTTACCACAATGTATATATTCTTCCTGATGGTCAGACGGACAGGGAGCGGATGTTCTGTGAAATTTTGCGTGATGCAGATAAGATTGACATTATACGTGTTAATTGCGAGACACCGCGAACAGAGATTTACGATCTGCCGGAAAAAGCCTTTACGGATTCGTACATAACTGATGAAGTTTATGAAGACATTATGGGATCCGGAAATATAGACAGAACATACTCGAAAACCGGAATCGATTATATCCTTGGGCATATTTCTTTTGTATATGGACTTGTATTCCCTGAGAGTATCAGGCAGGTCAAAAGTCAGGGATATATATACAGACTGCTCGGATTTAAGAGCAATAATCAGGATACAGTTAAAAAGATGCAGTTTATAAGGGAAAAGATAATTAACTACTTGGAATGCGCTTAAACAATAGTTGTAAAGAGAAATAGAGAGGTGAAGAAATGGCTTCTAATATCATTATCATTGCTATACTTGTTGTTATCCTGCTTGTTGCGCTAAGAGGTTCTATAAAACACTTTAAAGGCGAAGGTGGATGCTGTGGCGGAGGCAGTTCCAGTGTAAAAGAACCGGATAAAAAGCTTTCAGGAACTGTAATCAAAACTAAGGTGTTCATGATTGACGGGATGTACTGTGAAAACTGCACCAATCGTGTTAAGCGTGCTATCAACAGAATTGATGGCGTATCTGCAAAACTGAACCTCAAAAAGAAGCAAGCTGTTGTGAAGTACGAAAAAGAGGTAGAGGATGACACCTTGATAAAGGAGATAGAAGATCTTGGCTATAAGGTTGTTTCTGTACAATAAATAGCCGGGATATGATACTATTAGTCAACATATGAATAATAGGGAGATTTCTTATGGCACATAAAAAGACAGTCAGAACAGCAGCACAGAAAAAGGCTCTGACCAACCGGTTGAAACGTCTGGAAGGGCAGATACGTGGCCTGGAAAAAATGATCGAGGATGACGTATATTGCAACGACATCCTTCAACAGTCCATGTCTGCAGCCTCAGCAATAGACGGCTTTAATCAGGAACTTCTTGGATATCACCTGAAAGGATGCGTTACGGACGGCATAAAAAATGACGATGAAGAAATCGTGGACGAATTATTGAAGACGATCCGTAAACTCATGAAATAAAAGAATTACATTCATGAGTAACTATTCCGCGATAATAAAATATGTAGGAGAAATATGCAGACATCTGAGAGTTTTCGATTAAGTGCATTATTATCCTTTTCAGGAGGATTACAGGATGCGTATACATATAATATGAGGGATAAAGTCTTTGCCAATGCACAGACCGGCAATGTTGTTTTAATGAGTCAGAACCTGATGCAGGGTAATTTTATGCAGGGGTTACACTATATGTGTCCGCTTTTTTCGTTTGCTGCTGGGATTTTTATAGCAGAGAGAATTGAAAACGAGTATAAATGTGCTGAAAAAATCCACTGGAGACAGATTATCATAATAATTGAAATGATTGCGCTTAGCATTGTCGGACTTCTCCCCATGGATATGAATATGATAGCAAATATGATTGTGTCATTTTCATGTGCCATGCAGGTGCAAACATTTAGAAAAGTACATGGATATGGATATGCAAGTACCATGTGCATTGGAAATCTGAGAAGTGGAACAGAGAGCCTTTCTAAATACCTTAGAGACAAAAACAAACAATCTTTGTACAAATCATTTCACTTCTTTGGAATCATTCTGATATTTGCTATAGGAGCAGGATTTGGCGGAGTAATATCCGGAATCATTGGGATAAAAACCATATGGATTTCGGTAGTCATACTGCTTATAGTTATCAATATGATGGTAAAAGAAGTAAGGTAAAATTGGCATACAATACGCGGTTTACGGGAGGCGATGGTTCAGCAGGTGCTATTCTCCAACTCCGCTAAAAATGATGGTCTAAAGGAATTTAAGATGAAAAATGTACTCTTGAGTGCTGATGGTGATATAAAAGTTTATTCTGTTGTCGGATTAAGCTAAACCTGTAAAATATTTAAAGATAGAAGTGTAAAAAGTCAAACGTTCGGCTTTTTACACTTTTTTATTAAAAAAAATAAAGCAAGAAATTGTAAAAAG
>NZ_AUJH01000034.1:0-8318 GCF_000424125.1 Butyrivibrio sp. FC2001 | reverse complement strand
GGGTTCGGCTGACTTCTCACAGTTCGTTGTTACTAGGCTAATGCAACCTCTGTGAGACCTCCACGCTTAAGGTGCACGCTCTTTCTCTCCATATATCCGCCACATTTACTCTGCTACTACAAAAGTGATAGTTATTAGACTTCGTTGCTCTTGGCCAACTTATCTCTCGTAGCCTAGCCTTATATGTGATTTCTGTCCGTCGGACCAGAGATTTGCTTACAGCTTCCTTCAGATTCCACCTCACGATGGACACCCTTGCTGTTCGGCTATACACTTCCCACTATCTGGGCGTGTTCGGGACTTGCACCCGTTAGAGCGCGCCCATGGCGCGCAAACCAAAAAGAAAAGAGCCTTTCGGCTCTCTTCCAAATATGATTTTGAGGGGCATTGGGTTTGTGCCCTGATCAATCAACGTTATGCTCTATTCTGTAAATCTCCTCAAGTACTTCCTCAATCTTTGCAAAAAGTTTCTTCATAATAGAATCCCCCTTTCATGGATGAGTTATATAAAATTTTAAGTCTCCTTTATCGGCAGCCATCAGTTACTTTCTTTATCTGATTTAAGGATAGCACCTTGTAGAGCTATTGTATAATACATATAATAATAGATGTATTATACCTTTTGGGTATATCTTATCAAAATCCAAAGCGCACTTAAAATATACGTTTTTTCTTATTAAAGAAGAAAGGGAGAAAAATGGAACTTAGACACATCCGATATTTCCTGACAATCGCAGAGGAAGGCAGCTTTACCAAGGCCGCTGAAAAGCTCTGTATCGCACAGCCTCCCCTTAGCCGTCAGATCCGTGACCTTGAGGAGGAGCTTGGCACGCCGCTTTTCGTGCGAAAGGCAAGGGGACTTGCACTCACTGATGCCGGGCAGCGCTTCCAGCAATACGCCCGCCGCATCAAGCAGCTCTCCGACCAGTCAATTGAGGACATACAGGAAATGAAGGAAGGTCTTACGGGCAGATTATACCTTGCTACAGTCGAGGGTCATGCGCCTGAGCTTTTCGCAAAATGGATCCACGAATTCAAGAAACGATATCCCCTCGTAGAATACGAGGTGTGGAACGGCAATTCCGATGATGTCATAAAAAGAGTTCACGCAGGGCTTAATGAGGTTGGCGTCATAACTCTTCCCTACGATGAAGAGGGTCTTGATGGAAAGCTCGTATACACAGAGCCCTGGGTTGCAATGATTCCACAAAATCATCCGCTGGCAAAGGAAAAAGGCGATCACATTCACCTAAAAAAGCTGGCGCCCTACGAGCTCATCATCCCTTCACGAAGATCCCGCAGAAAGGAAATTGAGAACTGGTTCGCACCATTAAAGTGCCAGCCAAAGATCATCTGCCGAATCGCTCATATGCTAAATGCCTACGAATTAACCTCCGAGGGCGTCGGCATCGCCATATATCCTGCATCTGCTGCCAAGTACATAAGCGGCGGCGTTGTCACAAAGGTGATACAGCCTGAGGTCTCTGCAGGCTACGCTGTTGTAAAGAGCGGTGACAGGGACCTGTCCAAGGTCGCAGAGGCCTTCTGGAATATGGTAAGTGACATGTATGATACGAAGAAAGCGTGATTTTACCGCTTTCCATATTGTTTGCAGAGGGAGAACATATTAAAATTATAGCGTTATTGTTTGGGAGAGAACGTTTATGAAAAAGTGGAAGTTTCTTTTGCCTGCAGCAGGTATCGTGGCGATAGGCGCTATTGCCGCAAGCATTTACTGCTCGCAGACAGAATATGGGAATGAGTATATTATCGATCAGCAGGGCAATAAGGTTGTGGATCAGGGCTTTAAGGATGTTTATTACGAGTGGGACTGTCCTGAGAAAAAGGCCCAATACATGATCAGTAACAGATGGCCCAAGTGGTCACCTTTTTATAAGGAAAAATGGGGATTTATAAATCTCGAGACAAAAACTGTGGAGGCCCCCCGTTTTTCAGACAAATTAAGATATAGAGATGACGGCCTTGCATGGGATTACAAGGGACATCTTATTGATAAGGATGGAAACATCGTCGTCAATTGCAAGTGGTATTTTCAGGATGGCAGATTTTTGGACAATCCCAGAAAGTTTGCTCTTTATGCTCTTAAAAGAAGAATCCTGAACGGCCACATACTAAATGGCGGCTTCCTTGGATTTGGCATATTTGATAAAAACCAGACTCTGCAAAGCTATGATACCTTAAGCGATAAAAATAACAAGCCCTATATCGGAACCTATGATTCATATGGTCTTGTCAGTTATTTTTCGTATTCCGAGTCTGCCCGTGGCTACATGGACAGAGACGGAAACACTGTGATTTCTCCGAAGTTCGCTGTGGCAAATGAGTTTGACGAGAATGGTTTTGCCAGCGCTTACAACAATGCGCCTTTTGAAAACAATGGATATGGGCTTATAAATTTAAAAGGTGAGGTCATTGTTGATTTCGATTATGAAAGTATAGATAAGGATTACGGCGAACTGGGCTATGTTTTAAATGGTTATTATACAGATAGCTACGCCGATAAAGAAGGTAATATTCTACTTGATAGCTACAGAAGGATTATCACCCTGGGCGGGAAATATATAGCTGCCCAAGAGAAGACTGATGATGCCTATGTTTACATGGATTCCAAATGTCAGCCATTTTTAGAGTCAGAATATAAGCCCTGCGGTTACGATAGTAAAAAGGACCTCTTCATCGTCGAGATAAAGGAAGACACTCAGAAGTATATGGATCACAACGGAAATATTCTGGATGATATCGTTTCTCCAATTGAAAATAGCTACAACGATGATGGAATCGACGACGTCGATCATTTTGAAAGAAAGGCCAACACCATCAAATTTCTCGATGGTACCGAGCTTACGTCCTCGGACTTTAAAATACTTACATATTACGATGGCAAGGATGCATCCGATGTGTATTGCATCGTTGAGTATGGGGAGGACTGATTGCTATGAAAAAGAAATTAGATTGCGGAATGCTGATATACAGCGTACTTATGACTCTGCTATTTTTAGCTGAATTTGTCATCCCCTATCATCCAGGAAAAATGAGTATCCTGCTATATTCAATTACTCCGGTAAAATTCCTGCTTTGCCTTTACATGATAAATAAGCTTAACCACAGAATAATTCAGGGAGAACCCTTTGGAACCTGCAAAAAGTTCCTTGTGATTTTAGCCTGTGTTTTTTTGCTGGATTTTCTGGTGAACCTGATTTTTACGATTCCTTTCCCCAGATCCTATGAAGCAGCATCCTACGCATTTTTTATGATCATTTCGATGATAGAATTTGCCCTTAATGCTTTTGTGATCTGGCACTACTCCAGAACTATAAATGCAATATCTGAAGCAAAGCTCTGGTTGTGGATCAATATAGCAATTACCATTGTATTTTTCATTATCCTTTGTAAAACCTATAGCGAGTATGAAATTGGTGACAAATGGACCAACGCTGTTCTCCTTCTTTTCCTTTTCAGAGAACCGCTAAAAATACGCATTGGTCTATTAAGAGAAAAGGTCAGCGCAGCATAAAGGAAAAACCCTTGGCCATCCTAAGGTCAGGCTCTTTAAAGTGATTACCCTGATTCCATTCAAGGGTGCAGACTTTCCCCTGCGAAGTTAAATAATCATTCATGGCCCTGATTCTGTCTCCCACAGTGGACATCACAGGATTCCGGGTCTTTTCTTCTTTATCCCCAAGGCTCAGATAGATTTTGGGAACCTTAATGTCATGCTCCTTCATGTAGTCAAAAAAGCCCGGGAACCATGCTGAAGGTGAAGCTGCTGCCACTCCGCTAAATACATCGGTCTGATAAACAGCCCAGAGTGCAAATAATCCTGCCAGCGAGTATCCGCCAAGATAATAGGTTTTTGACTTATCTTCTGTGTATTTCAATACCTCTGCAAGCGTTTTTTCTGCGCCGTCGCCAAAGCCCTCATCTCCGAAAACCGCAGGTGCTTCCCAGGGTGAAAGGTCCCTGTTCCAGTCGTCCACCTTTATGGCTATGAGACGAATATCTGAGGATTTTTGAATATGTTCAAACTCATTATCAATTGTCTTAAGATCATGACCATCGATGAGCTGAATCAAAACTATGTTACTTTCCGGATTTCCAAATTCAAATTTTTCCATACCAGTATCCTTCCTATTCTTCTTCAAAAATCGAGTAGTCCCTGTCGAACAAAACCTCCAGCATCTGCTCCTTCAAAAGCTCCTTATCCACCTTTTCCATCAGATACTTTTTCCTGAACATCCTGCTCTTATCGGAGTACTTGTAGAGTCCGTTCTTTTCCTGCAAAACCGCAAGCTCTCTCTTCCAGAGAAGCCCCATCTGATTAGTCAGTTTAACCTTTGGGCTTTTGCCGGGCTTTCTTAGTTCATAAAAATCCAGGCCGCCCTCTTCCTCTTCCACCGTGATGATCCCCCAGTGATCAGGCACATGCTCCTCAATGTGCGCCCCGTGGCTGCCCCCAACCACAGCATAGTTATAATCGAAGAATCTGTCGTAGTCCTTCACCTGTCTTGAAAGCCGCTCGTAGGTATCGGCATCGCTTTTTATCTCGGCACCAATAAGCCCATCTTCCGTAACAAGAACAATATCCGCCCTGGATTTGCCCATGGTCAGCTCTTCGAAAAAGCGCACCTTACCATATTTCTGTTCAAAATAATCGCACAGGTCATCCCTGATATCCGCATCCCGTAGCATAAAATTCCACCATTTTCATCAAAACAAACTAAGCTGCTCATAGTCACAGCTCCTGTCAAGCTCAGGCATTTTCTTCTTAATAAGGTCGTATGCCGCCGCTTCATCATAAAGATAATCCGCCACATTTTTCTTATCTATCATCACAGGCATCCTGTCGTGAACAGGCCGCATGGAGTCGTTCGCATCAGTTGTGAGGATCACGAAACGGTCCTCGTTGTCACGAAGATTGTAAAAGCCCGCCAGATACATTGGCTCTTCATCAGGCCTTTTGAATGTAAATTTTGTCTTATCCTTATTCCACTCGTAAAAGCCGCCGGCCGGAAGCACACATCTTCTGCTCCTGATACTATCTGAAAACATCGGCTTCTGTACAGCCGATTCAGCCCTGGCGTTTATAATCAGCTTACTGTCTTTCCCTGTAAGCCCCCACTTCATATTGTAGGCCTTCACCCCGGCGCCGCTTCCTTTAATAAGAGATAAGCCCATCATGCCCGGCGTGATATCACCATAATTATGGGCGCAGAATCCCTCCGGAAGCTCCATATCCGCCTCGACCCTGCGGGCTATTCTATCAGCATAATAATATCTACAGCACATATAAAAAATGCTCCTAACTGCTTTTTTACGCCATTTTTCAAAACTTTATATCTATAATTTTATAAACTTTTTTCCGAAATATCAAACTCATGTGTTGACACGTGCAATATTATACACTATATAATATTGTATCAGCACAAAAGAAAGGAGCGGTAGCATGACGTATCAATTAACAGCACCGTTACTGGATGCCTGCGTTCTGGGAATCGTGCGAAGCGAGGATTCATACGGATACACGCTGACACAGAAAGTTCGTCAGGTTGTGGATATTTCAGAGTCCACACTTTACCCTGTTCTCAGGAGACTTCAGAAATCAGGGTGCTTAAGAACCTACGATGCTCCCTACCAGGGACGAAACAGACGGTACTACGCCATCACAGAGGAAGGCCTGAAAATGCTGAATTTCTATGAGGGCGAGTGGAATGAATACAAAACCAAGATCGACGGACTTATAAGAGGGATCGATTCAGAAATTCCGCAGATTTCTGAGAAGGGGATGACATAATGAACAAACAACAATTTTTACAGGAGCTCGACAGAAGGCTGAAGCTCATTCCTGCAGATGACAGACAGGACGCTATCGAGTACTACGACGGATACATATCTGATATGGAGCTTCCCGAGGGCACCGATGTGGTGGCAAGTCTCGGAACTCCCAAGGAGGTTGCAAAGAACATCATCGAACAATGCACGCAGAAGCACATCGAAAACACCGCAGAGCAGAAAACCGTTAAGGGAAAGGCCACAGTCGTATGGCTGACAATCCTTGGAGTGCTGGCACTTCCGCTCTCACTCCCCCTTGGCATCATGGTGATGGCTATCGTATTTGCAGTTCTGATAACAATCGGCGCAGTGGTTTTTGCACTTATCGTTTCAGCTGTGGCAATCGCAGCAAGCGGCTTTTTTTCAATCTTCTGGGGATTATTTGTTCCCGGATTTGCTCAGAAGCTCTTCACCATTGGTGCTGGACTTATGATATCCGGGCTCAGCATTTTACTGGTATATGGACTTGTCTTACTAATCAGGACAGTAAGTCATAACATTTATAGAAAAAAGGAAACGGAGGGAACTGGTTATGAACAGTAAGGTAATCTTATATTTGGCATTGGGAATGTCCGCATTTGGATTTATAATTATGGCAACAGGATTTAAGTTAGGAGCAAAGCCCGTGATTTCAATTGGTAATAGTAAAGTAACAGAAAACAAAACATCAGAAGAATGTGGGGATCTTGTGACAGGCTCCATGGAACTGTCCGCTTTTGATGAGCTCGACGTAGACATCGCTTCAATCGGCGCCTATCTCGTTCAGGGAGATTCCTACAAGCTTGAATATCAGGCATACGAAGAGAATGTGCCCAAGGTTACAGAGAGCGGCCACAAGCTGACAATTAAGCAGCCCTCTCACAAAAGCTTCGTCTTCGGCTTCAATCTCCTCCCCCGCGAAGATGAACAGTATTACAGAATCACCGTTCCCAAGGATGCAGGAATCATCGATGTTGACATGGATGCAGCATCAGGTGTGCTCAGCGTTGATGGCGTCAACATCAAAGGAAAGCTGGACATCGCATCAGGTCTTCTCGAAGTAAACAATGTTGAATCCGAGAAATTAACCTGCTCTGCTGCTTCAGGAAAAATCGACCTCAAGGACATCAAGGCCGAAAAGCTCACACTCGACCTCGCTTCAGGACTTATGAACGTAACAGGCTGCACAGCCAGGGATCTTGATACCGAGCTTTCAAGCGGCACAGTCACAATCGACGAGATGACAGTCGATAACGCAGATTTCGATATCACCTCCGGAAAGGTCTCACTTAACCTTGTTGGTAATAAGGATGATTATTCCTATGATCTCGATGCAACATCAGGAAGCATCAAGGTTGATGGAGCCTCAACCGAGAAGAAATTCAAGGCTGACGGAAATACGGATAAGAAAATAAAAGCGGATCTTACAAGTGGATCTTTTGATGTGACTTTTGGGGAATAAAAATTTCATGAACTATACCGCAAATATAAATGGTATTGATGTAGATGCAAAATATAGCGAATACTCTGTGTCGAACATCTTTATACCTTTAATTTCAAAACTATCATCACTCCAAAGAGCAAAGGGTAAGCGCATTCTGGTACTCCTTGCTGCACCGCCTGGTGCTGGCAAAAGTACATTATGTAGCTTCCTGCAGAAGCTCTCAGAGGAACATGACGAATATGCAGATATACAGGCCATAGGAATGGATGGTTTCCATAGAAGGCAGGAATATCTCTTAACCCATAATGTCTTGCGTGACGGACAGGAAGTACGAATGGTTGATATCAAAGGTGCTCCCATAACCTTCGACCTTGAGCTTCTCAAAAAGCGCATACAGGATGTTCTCTCTTCCGAGGTAACTCCCTGGCCCACTTATGACAGACACCTGCACAATCCTATAGATAACGCAATTACTGTAGAGAAAAATATAGTGCTCCTCGAAGGCAACTATCTCCTGCTCGATGAAGACGGCTGGCGTGAGATCAAAGACTATGCCGACTACACCATCTCCATCACCGCTGATGAAAACATGCTTCGTTCAAGACTCGTGGACAGGAAGGTTAAGAGTGGAAACACCTTAGAATCCGCTGAGAAATTCGTTGACTACAGTGACATGGCTAATGTCAGGCTCTGTCTTGAAAAGACCATGAAGGCAGACCTTGCACTGCGTGTTAATCAGGATGGAGATTGTCAACTACCACGCACCTAAAGGTACGTGGCTTGCGACTCCCCTGTAGTTCGTTGCAATAACTCCTACATTTTGTCGGTGTAACTTCCGTGGGGTCGCATCATGGGACGGTTGACACCGCCCCTTACGACAAAGATTTACTCTGCCGTAACTGTATCAGGTACTTGACTATCTTCAAGATAGTTGATTCCCATGCGGTACAGATTCATAGCTCCAATGCGGTCATCGTTTGATTTATAGCCACAGTTCTTACAAGCAAACAGATGTATCTTCTTGTTACGGTTAGCTTTTTCAATG
>NZ_AUJH01000033.1:0-10681 GCF_000424125.1 Butyrivibrio sp. FC2001 | reverse complement strand
CACTTATAACAGTAAGCACAAGTCTGGATTTGTAAGCGGTAAAGCCATCAAGCAGAAACGTGCTCTCTATTCTAAGCTTCGTAAAGAACTCCAAATGTGTCAGACACCATCTTCAAGACGTAGATTAAAAGCTATCGGTCAACGAGAAAACCGTTGGATGCAGGATGTTAACCACCAGGTATCAAAGGCACTCGTTGAATCCAACCCGAAACATACGCTCTTTGTTCTTGAAGATTTGTCAGGTGTTCGTAATGCTACAGAGCGTGTCAGAACCAAAGACCGCTACGTTTCCGTATCGTGGTCTTTCTATGACCTTGAACAGAAACTTGTCTACAAAGCTAAACAGAATCAGTCTACTGTTATTAAGGTTGACCCTCGTTATACGAGTCAGTGTTGTCCTGTATGTGGTCACATTGAAAAGTCTAACCGTAACAAGAAGATACATCTGTTTACTTGTAAGAACTGTGGCTATAAATCTAACGATGACCGTATTGGAGCTATGAATCTGTACCGCATGGGAATCAACTATCTTGAAGATATTCAAGTACCTGATACAGTTACGACAGAGTAAATCTTTGTCGTAAGGGGCGGTGTCAACCGTCCCATGATGCGACCCCACGGAAGTTACACCGACAAAATGTAGGAGTTATTGCAACGAACTACAGGGGAGTCGCAAGCCACGTACCTTTAGGTGCGTGGTAGTTGACAATTAAACATTATAGCAAAGTGACAAAATTCTTGCTTGGAAGAAAAGTTGTACCCGCCGGAATCAGTCAGTATAATAGTGTTAAACAATTAAATTTTGTGTTAAGCATTAGTTTCTTGATGATGTTGTATGGAGGGTGTTATGGGGGAAAATAGTAAAAAAGTTACGAAAAGTTTTGTACTGTCATTGGGAATAACCGCAGTCATATCCATTATGATCTTGCTGATGCCTTGGTCAGGCATGAAAGTTCAGGCTGTTGATTGGACGGGGGATGTTACAACCAGCGGAACCATTAATGAATCTGTTAATATCAGGGGTAATACAACTCTTACACTTGACGGTGACCTGAATATCACAGGAGGAATAACTATCGATCCCGGTTATAAACTAACTATTAACGGTAATAGTACCCTACAAGTGGGCAGAAACGGTTTAGATAGTCAATATGTAATTTTTATTGAACAAGGCAGTACACTTGAGATAAATGGGGCGGAAGTCAAAACTATTGGAGATGCTGACGGTATAGGAAAAGTCACAGATAATAATTCCACAATTATCATAAATAGTGGCAGGCTTATTGCTCAGAGCTCAAATACCGGAGACCATACCGGCGTTAGGGTTAGCAATGTTGTAGTAAATGGCGGAAGTCTGGAATCCAATTCTTTTCAAACCGGAATAAATACCGCAAATTTAACAATCAAAGGCGGTAAGGTAGACAGTAATGCCAGGGACAAAGCAATTATGGCCGGTACCATGGCTGTAGAAAATGGCACTGTAATAGCTCAGGGCGGAAATCAGGCAATTTCTGCGGAAATCTTTTCTGCCACAGCAGACATGCAGATAGAAGCAGGGGATTCTGAAGGAACTGCTGTTATAGTGGATGCATTTGGTAACGAGAAATATGTACGAATTACAAAGAAACAAAAATTAGTCCTTAAGGATGACCAGAAGCCAACAGGCAAGGATTTACAATATAACGGACAGGCACAGTCACTTCTTAACCCTCCGAAGGATTCACTTCCTGACGGCTATACCATGAAGTACATCCTGGGTGATGAAAATGCTCCGTCACAGGGAACCTGGGATACACAAATTCCGGCAGCAACAGACCCCGGAACCTATTATGTCTGGTTCAAGGCTGAGGGCAGCTATGGCAAGCCTGACAGTGATATGGAATGCATCAGAGTAACGATAGCTGATTCTAAATCTATGGATGTCCGATCGTCAGATAAAACCGGCGGCAACAAAACCGGTGTGCGCTCCGATAAGGAAAAAGAAAAAACAAACGACACTCATTCCCATAAATTCGTATGGGAAACAAAAGAACCTACAGAGAATGAGGACGGAGAACTCAGATACGTCTGTGAAATATGCGGAGCTGTAGAGGCGCGTGTCCCTCTGACAGCCTATACTGTTTTCAGCAAAAACACTGCATCTAAAATAAGAAACGCAGGTAACGATGCCACCATACGTGTCGAAACCTCCAGATGGATTTCTTTCCACAAAATGGTAATGGAAGCTCTCTCTGAAAGGCCTGACGTTACACTGGAAGTGAGTTTTTTGGACGAGGAATACAAGGGTAATCGCCTCACGGTCACAATTCCCAATGGCACCAATGCAATGACTTTGGTTGACGAGAACGGCTTTACCGGATTCTTGTATCTTGCAAATAAATTTGGAGTAAAAAATGAATAAAGCCGGAAGGAGGCGGTCAATGACCGCCTCCTTCTTGTCAATTGTAGTATTATCTTTTTTCAAACCACCTCAGTGTTTTACATAATAATGTCTTCCAAGCCATTTTGTCAGACCATCAAGCCCGGGGTAAACAGTTCGTTCATTAATATTCATCTGATCAAGCATGTCACGAATGCGCCACTTTAAATTCTTGTCAATAATATACTTACATGTATTTGAGGTTGTTGTGTAAAGGAATTTTTCTATTCCTTCATCATCATTAAGATTTTCCATTCCGTCTGGGATAACTGAAAAATATGAATATTGATTTATGATGCGCTGATCAATTGACGGAGGCTCAAGTATTACCATAGCCGTTTTATTCATCTTAACATCATAATCTTCAAGTGATTTATATCCATTATTACCAGATAGCTCCTCCAACATATCTACGGTCATCAAATATGCGCTGTTGTCCTTAAGTGTTTTTTGATATTCTGGTGGTAGTTTCGAATTCATTTCCTTAATGTCAATCTGCCAGACTGCAGCGTCATATTCATCCATAGAATTTAAGAGTTCACCGCTTGTAGCAAAATGTAATGCGATTAGTACAGAGTACGTCCAGTCCAACAATCTTGTCGGCAATCCATGATGCTGACCTATAACCAGCTGTTTCCAAACAGAATTACGGAGAGATTCATCTTCTATAGAGGCATATTTTGTAAAATTTCTAAGTAATGATGCTTCTAGCTGCGAGCTCTTATTTGTACAATTCCTATGCAAAGTAGTCGCAAGCTTGTAATCCGAGTTAGGTAATCCCCTAAAAATATAAGTTGATCTATATCTTCCGCTACCATCATCCGGCTGTTGATTCCAAATTAAGTCATTTATCTGTTCTTTGGTTGTGATTTTTACTGTTTTAATTGACATACCTTATCCTCCACATTATTTACATTATTAATTTCCCCATATTACACATAATCGGTATTATAGCATTATGTTGACTTATGACGGTAAAAATATTCCTATTATTGCTAATATCATTCTTAAATATTCTACAATTTTGAATAATGCTAAACAGTTATGTATTCAGTATTTTATTGATAAAAAGATACTAAAGCATATGGATCACATCATAACAATGATAGTGATTTAAGATTTTGCTTATTGGAAGTATTATCATATAAAAAAAGTATCAAGAGCAATGTTTTTTATCATTCAGTTATCACTACATATCTCCTGTCCCATAACTAGATCCCCTAAATTTCTTTCCATTCCATCACTATCATGAATAATATATATATATATGTTCTGAATATAATTGTAGTCTTTCTCATTTACTATATTATCCGTGATGTCAGTATTTTTAATACAATGTAACTTTGAATCCACTAACTTCAAAGGACTCAGGCTTTTCATGCTTTGCATAATAAATATATTATATTTGCCAAAAACTTTTCCGTTCTGTCCCAATCATTGTAAAGAATTGTAAAATCACGAATAATTAAAATTATGATATAATATCTTAAACATTCAGGATGCTCTCCTGTGTCGATTTAATTGTTACAAATTTTTAACTGATGGAGACATAAATGATTCCAATAACTGATGGTAATTTTCAAAAAATAATTTGCTTTTATCTTTTTGAATGCCCTGCTCGTTCAATACGAACGGAAAACAAAAAAGCCAATGAAACAAAAACTCCAGATCAACCGCATCCAACAAAAAGAATTTACTATGGTCGCATTTCAAGAATGGGCAAAACACTAGCAGAAAGAGGCATTGAAGGCGGAGCTTTAAATACATTAAGGGCAGCAATGCTTCGTTCAGCTGGTAAAGAATTTGAACTCTTAACCGGAAATGATGTTGCTTCCTCTTCTAAAAAAGAATATATATCTTTATCTCGCAAAGATTTTATAACAGAAGGCATTTTTGCATTTATCCGAAATGCATTTGCTCACGGAGAATTCAATGTGTCAAATGGATGGTACTTTTTAGAAAACCATTCTAATGGAAAACTAAAAGGAAAAGCCGTTCTACGTGAGACCACCTTATTAAACTGGATAGAAATAGTTGATATGCCTTTAGATAAAATAAAAAAAATCGGAAGATAAAACCTGTTAGTACTTTGATTGGAGGAAAATGATTCATGAAAAACTATGATGAAATGTCAGATAATGAGATAGATGAACTCAATCGCAAAATTGATGAAGGTGCAAAAAAAGGACATACCAAGATAAAATGGATGTCAAATTATAATCTTAAGGACTTTATAAAAAATAACTACTCAAATCGCGACCACACAAATGGCATAATTTTGGAAGGAAATTTCAGCTTTTACTATTGTGAAAACTGTGGCGCTGAACTTTATTGGTGTTCTTTAGATGTAAAAACCAATTATAATTTTAAATCCAGTGAAAAAAGCAGAGAACAACAGCTAAAATCAGCTATAAAAGCCTGTGAAAGCGGGATTGGAAAATTCATAAATATTACTTGTGGACATGATGGTTGCCCCGTATGTAGTGCAAAGCGTGACCCTAAAAAGTTTGATGAGCAAGCAGGTGCTCCTCTCTATATGGGTTTTGTTGACGATTTTTCTTGCCCCTTAGATGCAAATCTAAGCGAATTTGATATGTTTATCAAAAGAACTTTTGAGACTATGCGACTTGATCGTATGGAATACACTATACCTCTCGACCAAGAAAATGCAGCAAAAGAAGTAAAGCAATGTCTTTTAGAATGCCAAAAAACAATAAACAATACTCCTGACAAGAGTCTTTCAAATAACATTAAAACCATGTGCAAAACAACTGAAGGATTATCACAGTATCTCCTGAAAGCAACAGAATTGGAAAGCAACATTTATTCTATCGAGGAAAGACTTCTAGCCCTTTATACACATTCTCAAGAAGCAAAACGTGAGGCCCGTATTTCTAAATATAGCATAGAAGAAGAACTACTATCTGAACGAAACAATATTATTGCAAAATATGATTCTGAATATTCACGAATCAAATCTGATAATTTTGGTATTAACTTATTACCGATGCCATCCATGCCATCCGCCCCCACTCCCGTTATGAGGCAAGAACCTGTTGAGCCCTTTTATGATAAACCAGGTCTATTCAACAGAAAAAAAGTGGAAGCTAGAAATACTGAAAAAAAACAGGACTACTTAAAAGAATTAGAGCAATATAACAGAGAGGTTAAGCAATACACAATTGACACCGCAGAGTATGAAAAACAACTAGCCGAGTATTCTTTAAAGCTTGAAGAAATAAAAAAGCACAATACAGAAGCTGAAAAAAACATAAACGAAGCTCGAGCATCTGAATTAGCAAACCTAAATTCCAAAAAGGAGCAGGAACTATCAGATTTAGATAACTCTACTGATGTAACTACACCTCAAATTTTGGCAGATGACTTGATAGAAGAAGAAATTGCAACTGCAAAAGAGACATATATTAAGCTATTACAGATTAAAGCAGACTTTTATTCCCCTGGCATAGTATATGTTAAATATAGAAATCTACCTGCAATATCAATGTTTTATGAATACATTTCATCCGGTAGGTGTGATTCACTAAATGGTGACAACGGTGCTTATAATCTTTATGAATCAGAACTGCGTTCAGATCTCATTCTTTCTAAACTTGATATTGTTATAGAAAAACTAGATGAATTACAGCAAACACAATATACTCTCTGTAATATAATGAATACTGCTATTAGCACATTAAATAATATTGATAAGAATCTTATCAGTGCCTGTGATTATTTAAAACAAATTGAAAGCACTGGTACCAAAGTATTACGCCAGACCACAGCGATAAAAAATAACACAGCTATCACTGCATACTATGCTGAGAAAACCGCTTTTTACTCAAAAATGGATGCGATGTTGAATCTCGCCTCATTTATTGGTCTATAAGCATTCTCTGATACCATTTTTAAATTTTCTCAAGCACACAAACTAATACACTTTAGTTAACACAAAAATATTCTTATAATACCTTGAGCTAAGAATCCCTGTGTTGCGATTTCAAAATTCCGCAGCAGCAATTTTGAAATCGCAACACAGGGCTCTATATTATTTCAATTATTCCGCCTCGCCTCTTATCTGTTCAAAATATTTCTTTTCTATGAACTCTTGCTTTGCAGCCTGAATAAACTTAGAATCTGTAGCAACCCTATAGCAAGTAACAATAAGCCCTCCTATATCCAAGCTTTTTAGAGCGCTCTCATTACCGCCCGCAAGATTTGCACCAACATATATTAAATTACTACTAGAGGCAATTACATTAGAGTATGATAATATACGTCTTGTCCTTACTTCGTATAAATCCCCACTCATCTCTTCTGGAGCAAACAACCCATGAATCATAGCTATTATTGTATTTATCAATATCGACATAGTGGCCTGTTTTGTTACAGAAGCCACATTTGACATATCCAAACCATAACTAGCCAACTTTGATGCAAGCTTTCCATCTATCATCGAAACAGCTGGTAAAGGCAAGCTATGTTTTGTATGGATATCCGACTTAAGGTGAATAATCTCTTTTACCAAGGAAGTGCCCATTATGATTTTCCCTTCCATTCCTTGATTAAGAATTTTATCACCGGATTCTTCAAATATTTTTATTGTACTTGCTTTGTTACGAAATGCATCTCTTTTATCTTGATCTGTGAAAATATGATAAGATTGGAGCTTATTTGTTGTCAGTGTAGATGTTGCAATATTACAAGTACCCACAGCCAATCCAATAACAGGGTCATGTCCCAAAGCCGTAACCCTATGTCCCATTTTTCCTCCGCCACTCAAAGCTCCATCAGCTCCTCTATTGGCATCGAAAGGCACAGGGTTGCATATTATCTCTTCGACTGATGGTTTGTAATATCTGTGCTTCCTATCAGAATGCTCCTCATTATGCCCTTTTGTCCCTTTAGCAGCTTCCTGATCATCCATTCTTTCTGGGAATTGAGTAAGGAGATACTGGCGCACGATCTGCATAGCAGTTGCAACAAAAAGAAATGCAACATCGGTAGATGTTAACTTGGTGATAGATTCGAATTCACGGTTCAAATCTTTAATAATAGTAGGAGTCTTTTCAGCTACCTCAGCCACTCGCATGGATTCATCTGCAACTTTTTCAATTTCTTCAAAATTCTCATCTACCCGGGCGCTTAATTCTCTATGCCTTTTTTCAAGCTCTTCTAGAGTCATGATTTCTCCTTTAATTTCTGAAGATTTGCTAAACATGTTTCATAGTATTGTATTTCTTTTGATAAACCAGCGCCATATGCCGCAACAGTAGTCCCAAGATCAATTAGTGCTCCAGCTGAAGCAGATGCTGTACCATTACGTTTAAGGTCTTCATTCTCCTTTTTTAATTCTTCTGCGTATTTTTTATACGCATTTACCAAATCTTCATATTCCTGTTTATTTTTTTTCCAAGTTTTCTTATGACTCATAAAATCATCATATTGTTTCTGAAATTTCTTATTAAACTCTTTTGATGCCTTTTCATACCCCTGACTAATCGATATTGTCCTCAAATTTGAAATATAAGCTGTTAGAGCTGCAGCCGTAATGGCTACCCCAATTCCTATAGCTATTGGCAATAAAGGTATCATTGCTTTCCCTCCTAATTCGCTAAAAAGTGTCCTATTTCTTTGGAATCATTATCTCACTTCCTCACTGATACGTTCATAAAAAAACAATAAACTCTGCCAGTTGCTCTGTAAGAAGCCCTGTGTCGCATTATCAGGCATACCTTACAGACCATTACACCATGCCTAAAACTGCGATACAGCAACTCTTCTAATTCTACTTATTTCCAAAATTATCAGACGGGAACTCTTATAGTCTGAAAGTTTTATCATGTCTTTACTTTCACTTATCGTATTATTAAAATTGTATCTTGCAATGTTTTTGTAATACCAATTTTAGCTTAGGAGAATTCTTATGGCCGCAAGATGCCCTCAATGTGGAAGTTTTAATACTGAGTTCAGGAGAGAATTCACAGGAAGTAATGCCACAATCAAAAGATACAACTATCATAGCAAGCATAGTTATTTTCTCGCCGCAGGCAATAAAAAAATAAACAGAATAAGAGATCATGAAACTATTGGATTCTGCAAAAATTGTGGACATACATGGACGCCCCAAGCGCCTCAACGCCCTGAATCTTCAGGTGGTAAATTTTTAAAAGCCGTAGGTCTTATTACTATATTAGGCTTTATTTTCTTAGTTTCAGTTGCTCTATCTATAAATATTGAAAATGATAAAGAGAATGCTCTGGAAAAAAAAGTTGGGACTTCTGT
Organism: Butyrivibrio sp. FC2001; assembly: GCF_000424125.1. Taxonomy (NCBI): domain Bacteria; kingdom Bacillati; phylum Bacillota; class Clostridia; order Lachnospirales; family Lachnospiraceae; genus Butyrivibrio; species Butyrivibrio sp. FC2001. The sequence continues at coordinate 1,974 of NZ_AUJH01000033.1, read as the reverse complement.
TACAACAACTGCTAATAATATTGGTCCAACACAAGAATTATCTCTAGATGATTTAGAATATGAAATTCATTATGATGATGAATTATGGCTAACCAAGTACACCGGTCACACTGACAAAGTATCTTTTCCTGAATATTACAACATAGACGGAAACGACAAAATGTATATACGTAGTTTTGTTGGAACATTTAAAGGTATTCCCGTAAAAAGCGTAATCATTCCTCCTCGTACAAAAAGAATTATCGGCGGTACCTTTTCAGACTCCGGTATAGAATACCTATATATTCCTAAAACAGTTGTTACATTTGATGGCTGGAGTGAATTAACAAACATAAAAAAAATATATTATGCCGGCTCAAAAAAACAATTTAAGAAGCTTTTTGCAGGAATTGATCCAGAGAATTATTTCAATGAAAACATCATTGTTTATAATGCCAAAGAATCAGATATGCCTTAAAAGAGCAAAAGCCCTGTGTCGCGTTATCAGGCATGCCTTACGGACTATTCCGCAACGACTATCCTGAAATCGCCACACAGGGCTTTAATCATCTTATGAATTATAAAAATTATATATGCAATAATATCAATCCGTACTTTACTTACTCACTTCTTTGAATAGATGTTACTATACCATTTTCAAAATAAATATATCTGTTATTATCATAAACCCACTGCTCATATGTTCCCCATTTATATTCTGTAATATTCTTAGTATTGGGTTCTCCCCAGGATGAATCAAGCACTTCATGTTTTGCCATTCCTATTTCAGGATCAGCTTTTTGTGGATTACTTTTTTCCTGTTCATTTTGTACATTCGGTTTCTCTATTGCCTTTTCTCTAGCAATATGTCCCTCATGAATCACTGAATAATCACCTTTGTATACATGCCCCGGTGTAGCCTTCATAAAGTGCATTGCCACGGAACCGTCATCAAATATAGGATATGATAACAAATCTACATCATCAAAATATGCATCTTTTACACGGAATCCCTTGAGAGATGGTTTATCATTGTCTTTTAAATAAACAAACTCAAATTTATATGAAATATCAGATGTATCAAAACTAAATTTATAAGGATTATCTTTTTCTAATGAAGTGGATGCCATGGGCGTATTTTCTTCTTCGCGATAAAAATTCAAATCCGTATTGTGAATATTTATCCTAGCATAACACACATCATATCTGTTTGAATCCAGAACCCAATCGCCTTGTATTTGACATAAATACATGTAATATTCTGATTCTAGATATTCTTTCGGTAACTTCCATAATATATTGTAACAAGACTCATACTCTTCGTTATCCCACAGTTCTATAGCGTTCGAATATGCTGTCTCATAATCATTTTCTTGTAAAGCCTTAACTGCCTTTTTATATGGATTATCTTCTTGCTTAGACTTTTCTTTTGATACTTCTGCATCGCTCTGACTTTCAGTATTATTTATGTCATCTGTCAAAAGAGTCTCCTCATTATCATCACCGTTCTTTTCTTCCTCTGAAACTATCTCATTCATATTCTCATCTGCTTCATTTGTGGTTTCAACTACAGACTCATCCATATCTCCAGCGCTATTTCTTCCACAACCTGCAGCTATTAGGCTTATCAAAACAGCCACAAACAAATATGTTGTTAGCATCGGGTGATAATCGCCAAATATCATCGGAGAAATTTGACCATTTATCATCGGATTAAAACAGCCATAATTCATCGCAAGAAAATAACCAAAAAGTCATTACTGAACTTATCTTTTGTCCTAAACTGATGTTAGCCAACGCATCAGATAGGAGGAAAATGTATAGAAAAAGCATCAGTAATGACTTACAAGAAATCTTAACACAAGCAGTGGATAAGATGAAACAGGAAATGGGGGATTCTTACAGCATAGACAAGGTCAACCTTGCTGAGTTGGAACGCAGAACTGGTATCAGCCGCTCAAAACTCAGACGTTATAAGAAGGATGGTTTTATAAT
>NZ_AUJH01000032.1:0-21846 GCF_000424125.1 Butyrivibrio sp. FC2001 | reverse complement strand
TGGGTTTAGTTGCTTCGGGTGTTGATTTAATTTACATCAGAGACTTACTCGGACATGTAAGCGTTAGAACAACTGAACGATATGCAAGAGCTGATGCCAAACTCAAGCGTGAAGCCATTGAAGCAGCCAGCAAAGAAATCGTTCCAAAGGAAGAGCCACAGTGGGATAATAATATATCACTTAAGAGTTGGCTTAAGGATCTGTGCAAATCTAAACTTTAAGAATCATTATGTAAAGAAATCCATTAGTAATGCCTGAAAATAGGCTGACTTTAATGGGTTTCTTTACATAAAAAATAACTTGTCATAACCTTTGTTATGTAAATCTTTACATAAAAAAGGCGCTGTCGAAAGCCTATGATCAGGGCAAAGACACTAAGCTGCCAATCATGGCGGAAGTTAACGAGAAATACTTTGAATTAAAAGATAAAGTGAACAGCTTATTTGGAAAAACGATAGCATAATACGAGCCGCTACAATAACTGAAGACGATTATTATAGCGGCTTTTGATGTTTTACAGATATATTGTCATTTTACTATTATTTTACACTTTGCCTTGAACTTACCATCCTTTGTAGTGACGGTAATTGTTGCCTTGCCCTTTGAAACAGCTGTAACTTTTCCGCTGCGACTGACACGTGCAACCTTTTTATTACTGCTCTTCCAGGACACCTTTTGATTTGTGGCATTATAGGGTTTAACTGTTGCCTTAAGCTTATATTTTTTCCCTATCTTAAGGGTCTTCTTTTTTTTGTTTAGCTTAACCTTTGTAACCTTTACAACTTCACTCTCACTCTGAGCCTTGACTGTAGTTGCCTTTTCATCATTTACTACAGTTCGCTGTGAGGGCTGCGCATCATTTATATCTGCGCTATTATCCTGTTTATCATCTGTATCTACTTTTTCAGGTGCTGAAGCTATTTCTCCGGTCTTCCAAAGAGCAAAATCATCCCATGCTCCCCAGCAACCGGCTGAAGCATTTGTACTTGCTCCAATTGTAAGCCTGGTTCCATCATCGGTTATTTCTATATTATCTATCGTAGGATTCTGGAATTCCTGCCATTTTGTCACGCCTGCCTGGGCTGATTTCTCTTCACCATTAAGTATGGCATATAATTTGAACTCATCATTTTCGCCGGCATCGCCACCTTCAACAAAAGCGCTAAGACTGTATATGCCTTTATTTAGAGTAACCTCCTGCTCAACGTTAAACTTAAATGCTGTTCCATACCAGAATTTCATGCACCACTCACCGGTATGAACATTGGATGAATCCTGCTTGATTGCAATTTCGCTTGTGGATACATCAGATGTAATTGTCCAGCCCTTATCTCCTTCTTCAAATCCGGGGTTAGCAAGGAAATTCATAGGCTTTATTGTCAGCTTGCAGGATACTGCAACGCCTCCGTCAACATCTGCAGTTCCTGATATCATATAGACTCCGGCTCCGCTTTCCATTGCCGTTTTTATATCCTCTTCGGACCAAACAATATTTACTTCTTTGGTTGTGCCATCATTGTATTTAGCAGTACCTGTTTCAGGCAGCTTTATTTCTTCATCAATTACGGCTTCTACAGCATTAACATCAACACCATTTAACCTTAACTTAGCCTTTGCACCTGTTCTCATGTAGCTGTACATTTTTGCAGATGCTAACGGATGTCCATAGAAGTCAAACCATGCTTCGTTTTCCACAACGGCGCCGCCTCCGCCATATTCCTGTACCCCTATGTCATAATCCCTGGCATAGGAGCTGGCCCAACCTGTACCATAATTTTCCCAGTTATCTTTATTGGCTTCTATAGATATTGCTACTTCATCTCCTGATTCACCATGCATATTTACAGGTAGCCATGCAGGTTCCCAGTAAAAAACTCCAATGCCATTTTCTATCGACGCAACTGCATCAACTACCCCTCTTACGGAATCTGCCTGTCCCTGAGGAGATACATCGAAGTTAAAAGGCTCTTTTCCTGCATCATAGTCCTCTTGTGTTTCAGTATTTGCGCAGCCATCAGCGTCATCGAGTGTGTATACATATGAAGTCTCGGTAACCATTACCTTTTTACCATAGTTATTGGCAATGGCGGACAGTTCATTTTTCAGGTTATCGAGCGTTCCATGCCAATAAGGATAATAAGATGATGCAAAAACATCATAATCAACATTCTTAAGCTGAGATGCATAATAATCATATCTGCCACCTTCAGGATTGGTAAAATGTACTGCAACCAAAATGTCCTTAGACACTTCTCTTACGGCTTCTGCACCAGCTGCAAACATTTTGAGCATTCCATCCCAGCTTTTTTCACCGGCAATACCGTTATTAGTCTCATTGCCTACCTGAACCATTCCAACATTAACACCACTGTTAATAAGATCTTTAAGGCTGTCAATTGTAAACTGTTTTAGTGTAGTTGCTTTAGCATCGACATCCATATTCTTCCAAGCTTTAGGTGCTGTCTGCTTCCCGGGGTCTGCCCAGAAATCAGAATAGTGAAAATCTATAAGAACCTTCATCCCTGCGCCGGTTGCCCACTGGCCTATCTGTATAGCCTTAGCCAGATCGCAGGTACCACCACCATATCCATTACCATTTTCATCGTAAGGATCATTCCATACACGGATTCTCACATAATTAACGCCGCAGTCATGAAGGAAATTGAAATATCCCTGATCATCCAGCTCATTGCCATCGTAATCATAGTATTTCACTCCTCCATTCTTCAGAGCAACATAGGAGCTGACATCAACACCGGTAATGAAGTTCTCGTCGCATCCTTCGACCTTATTTACAAAAATCTCCGCCTCCACTGCGGGTTCATCCTGTACAGGATCCTGGTTATCCATCTGAGTATCCTCTTCATCATTTTGATTGTTTTCTGTTTCATCGGGCGTATCGTTCTGGTCAGAACCATCATCCGAACCTTCGTTACTACTATTATTGACAGTATAAAGTCTGACATTATCAATATCTCCCCAGTACGAACTATTTATATGCCCCGAAAAGGCAATAGTAAGATCTGTCATTTCATCTGTTAATGTAAATGCCTCTGTTTCATAGGTGCTCCAGTTATCCCAGCCACAGGTTGTAATATTCCAGGATACACCAGATACAGTTGCTGCCAAACCAGAATCTGCCTCTGCTCCATCTGCATCAAAACAGAGTTTATAGGTTCCTGCCGAAACCCCTGAAATAGTCTGCGATAAACTCATCTCCTCCGCTTCTGAATTATTATTCCAATAATTAAAAAATGATGTAGTATTATTTTTTGCCCATTCATCCATCTTAATTTTGTAACCTGACACATCACCATCAGCGCCTTCAAAAGAAACATCCCATCCGGTTGTATCTCCGTTTTCAAAATCACCGTTTTTTACGAGTCCGGTATCCTTCCACTTAATTTCCTTTTCTTCTTCCGCATTACCATCAGAAACATTTGCATCTAATGAAAAGGAATCCTCTGTGCCTTCTGCTTCTCCGGTCGCATAAGTTGTAATCCCGGTCTGTCCGGTAATCATCATAACTGCCATCGCTGCACTTATGTACGTAACAACATTTCCATTAAATCTGCCGCTTTTCATTGTAATCCTCCCTTTTGCTATACCTGCATAACTAATTTGTTTAATATCACACAGCTCCTTCATCCTTTATAAATAGTTAGAATTCAATATTTACACTGTTTAAGCCTTCAGATGATAATAAAACACTCCCCGTTTCCTCTTTGTTTTTCTTTTTAAAAGCGGCAAGTAATTTCCCTGCAAGCATATTTCTTTTATCGGATTTATATCCTGAAAGGTCCTGCATATTTCCGGCGTCCATTCCAATAAACTCAACGTTATCAGAGCAAACTACACTTATCAGGCTGTCTACATCAGGGACAGCTCTGCCATCTTCATCTCTCGCTGTTATCTCCACAAGATAGAATTCACCTGCCTTTTCCACCGATGCTTCTAAGGATGATGGCTTTTTTGTTGTAACAACTTCGCAAGTCTTAACAACTTTATCCCCCATATAACCTTCTGCTCTTAATACACCGGGTTCATAGGGTACATCCCATGTAAGATGAAGATCACCTGTAGTTGGGCGAAAACGTCTGAGTTCATCATCCCAGCTATTCATGGCTCCATATCTTGGGCATGGGGCACTCGCTTTTTCTGAAATAAGCTTATCGTTAATATATAGCTTTACTCTCTCACAGTTGGTATAACATATTACTGTTTTAAAAGTGCCCTCTTCGCCCTCAAAATTCCAGTGAGGAAGCAAATGAAGAGTTATATCTTTTTCATTCCAGATAGACCTGAAATAGTAATAAGCATCCTTTTTGAAACCGGCTGTATCAATTGCTCCAAAATTAGCTCCTCTTCTTGGCCAATGCGACTCACCAAGATAATCTATCCCAGTCCAGATAAAGTCACCGGCAACATAATCCCTGCTTGCTGTAAATCTCCAGAGTGCTTCATGTGTAAGCGATGCAGTAATATAGTTGTCATTAAAGTCTCTTGTCTGGCTATAGTCGCCTCTATCTCCACACACAGAAGGATTCTCAGAGCCTATCATTATCCTGTCAGGATATACAAGCTTATCATCTTCATAGAATCTTTCCGCTCTCTCTCTCCATCTTCCTACATAGTTATAGCCAACTACATCTATCTCATTCATAAATTCCTGTTTGGTTTCAATCCCCGGAAGAGATGCGATGTTATCACAAGCACTTGTTGTTAACCTGATGCTGTCTTCTTCATGAACTATATCAGATAGAAACTTAGCTATCTTAGGACCATCTGTGAAAGCCTGTTCAGGGATCTCATTTCCTATACTCCACAGAATTACTGATGGATGATTATAATCACGTCTTATCATTCTCTGTAATTCCGTTTTTACATCTTTACAGAAAAATTGACTAAAACCGTACGAAGGCTCTTCTGAAAAATAGTTTTCATTTTTATTCTTTCCAAGCATCCATTCGTCACAAATCTCGTCCATTACCACAAATCCCATGCTGTCGCACAAGTCAAGAAATCCCGGTGCCGGTGGGTTATGTGAACACCTGATACCGTTTACTCCCATGTCCTTTAACGTATTCAGACGTTTTTCCCAGATATCCTTATAGAATGCAGATCCAAACAAGCCACTGTCATGATGAAGACAAACGCCTTTAATCTTTATTTTTTCTCCATTCAGCTTAAACCCTTCATCACAGGAAAAAGCTATTGTTCGTATACCAACACTTTCTCTGCGTTCATCCAGAAGCTCTCCATCACAGAATACCTGAGTTACAAATGTGTAAAGATATGGTTTGTCTATTTCCCATAAAATTGGTCTCTGAACAAACATTCTTGTTGCAGCATGTGATGTTTCATTTGAATCAAGGCAAAGTGTTGCACCAGCCTTGCATGAAAGCTGTCCCTTTTTATCCAAGAGCTGCCACTTTATTACAACATCCTTTTTTTCTTTCTCATAGTTAATAGCGCTGCTCTTTACATCAAGAATAGCCATTTTTTCATCATCAGTCACTTCGGCTGTTTCGACTTTTATACCAAAGTAATCCAGGCATTGCCTTGATGTTTTTCTTATATACACGTCTCTATATATACCCGAGCCTGTATACCATCTGCTATTAGGCTGCTTGCTATTATTTACTCTTACTGAAATGAGATTATCTCCCTCAACCAGTTTATCTGTTATATCTACCACAAATGTAGAATATCCATATGACTGACTTCCTGCCTTTAAGCCATTTATGTATATCTCACTTTCCATGTATATTCCTTCAAAAATGAGCTCAACATGCTTTAGTAAATCATCCTTGGAAATCTTTATTTTTTTTCTATACCAGCCAATTCCGGCATGAGCATAGCCGCCACCTGCCCCGCTCCTGTTCTCTTTCTTTGGTGCAAAATATGTATCCCAATCGTGTGGAAGCTCTATATGATCCCAGCCTTCATCGCGATAATCAATTTGGGCAAACTCACCGTTGCTGCAATCTTCACATATAAATTTCCATTCTTCATTTATTATCTTGGCATCTTTTAAATTCATCGTTTCTCCCTAAAATTCTCTTAAAAAGGGAGCAGTAAAACTACTGCTCCCTCCAGGTTGTCATAAGTTAAATACTTCGGAATAATTTCTACCTTTTTGATCTCACAGTCATTTTGTACCAATATTACATAATTAATTTCCCTGTTTCTCAGCAACATATGCCTCTGCCTGGGATTCAAGTTCTGCAATAATATCTCTGATTCCTGCATTTTCCAAAGCCGCACTAAATTCAGCAATTGACGCATCTACATCGTCTACAAGACCGTTTACAAGTGGTCCATAATAAATATCTACAGCAGCCTCAACAGCAGCAAACTGCGTTGATACATTTGTCGAATCAAAATTAAAGCCATCATAGATATGATCAGGTTTTATATTTGCGTTAAATGCTTCATCAAGCTGATCATATACTTTATCTACTTCTGTTTTGTTCTCGATATACTCCGTACGTGTAATAGTCATATTATTCCAGCCCCAATTACAGTTTGAGCTTACTCCATAGTTTGTTTCATCAATTATCTTATACTGGTCATCTCCTACAGCTTCCCAGTGCTTCCCTTCTATTCCAAGCATAGCAAGATCGTACACCTCAGGGTTTGTGTAAAACTCATTAAGCACCATCATAGCTCTTTCTTTGTTCTTACTGTTATTATTGATAGCCACACCATTATTGATATATGAGTTTACCTTTTTGGGCTGTGATGCTACCGGATCAACAATCGTTACCTTCCATTCAGGATGCTCAGTCTCTGCCTGTCTTCCATAATTTCTGCAGCTTCCAAGGTTCCAGGCAAGTGTTGCAGTTTTCCCATTCAAAAGACCAACCTGACGCTCTTCAGTTGAATTCAAAACATCAGATGACCATGCTCCCATATCAGCAAGTTCTTTTACCTGCTTGCAGTAATCTGCAAATCCATCCCAGTCAAGAAGATATGTAAATGATAAATCACTTGGATCCTGTGTATTGTATAGAATCATTTCACCACCATGAGGTGCACCACCTGTTATTGTATATCCTTTGTTTTGGAAATACTGATAATTGGGGCCACCCTGGCTCGCATAAAATCCATCATTAGCACAAGCCTTATAAAACTCTACAAGTTCATCCCAGTTTGTAATTTTTTCAATGCCATATTTTTCCATCAAATCGCCACGGATAGTCATTACATCCTGACCAAATTCATTCTGGTAATTTGGTACCATGTAAATATTGCCATTGATTTTTGCCTGTTCCCAAGCCATTTCCGGTACTACATTCCAAATATCAGGTGCATAGGTCTTTATGAAATCCTCTGATAAAGGATAAAATCCTCCGAGTGCCGCTGTCTGCTCATAATGGCACCAGCTTGATGCTGTAAATATCAAGTCAAAGTCTTCCTGTGAAGAGAATAAAAGTGAATATTTTGTATCATGATCGCCCCAGGACAAAAAGTCCACTGAAAGAGAACAGTTGAGCTTTTTCTCCAGTATCTCATTGATCTTGCCATATACTTCATCAAAGTCAGCTGTTCTATCACCTATAAGATACATTTTTAAGTCAACGTGTTCAGATGTATCTGGAACCTGACCAGTTGCCTCGTCTGATTCTGATGCTTCGCCTGAATCTGCAGACTCGCCTAACTGATCTGCAGGCGCTTCTGAGACTTCATTTTTCGCCTGACCACCGCATCCTGAAACGATTCCACATGTCATCCCCAATGCCAATAAAACAGATAATACCCTTTTTTTCATTACATCCTCCTTAAACTATGAAATACTTAATCTTTATCATTTAGCCCTTTACTGCACCAATTGTGATTCCCTGAACAAAATATTTCTGAACCAACGGAAATGCCAGCACAATAGGACCTGTTACCACTATTGTTAAAGCCATCTTAAGCGTCTGTGTCGGTAAGTTTACTGAATTAATAACAGAACTGCTAACACCTGAATTTGTGAGCATTTTTTTGTATCCTTCAATGTTGTTTACCTGCCTGTACAGGAAATATTGAAGAGGATATTTGCTTTCACTCTTTATATAAAGCATTGCATTGTACCAATCATTCCAATATGCAAGAGCTATGAAAAGGCCTACTGTCGCCAAGGCCGGTTTGATTAATGGCATTACAACCTTAAACAAAATCGCAAACTCGCCACATCCATCAATCTTCGCTGCATCCATTAGTGATTCCGGAACAGATGAAATATAGCTCTTCATTATGAGAAGGTTGTAAACACTAAAAATCATAGGAAGCAGCAATGCCAAATAACTATCCTGGAGCTTTAGCGTTATGGTCATAAGCATGTAATACGGCACCAGTCCTCCACTAAAGAGAGTTGTAAAATAAAAGAAAAATGAAAAACCATTTCTCCATTCGAAGTCTTTCCTTGAAAGAACATATGCTGTCATTGTCTGCAGTAACAAGCCTATTGCCGTTCCGCCAAGTGTAAGTAAAATTGTGACCAAATACGCCTTTCCAACAACCAATGGATCTTTAAATACTGTCTTATAAGCATCCAGACTAAAATCCTGTATCAATAGGCTGAAACCATTAGTTACTATCGCTTCCTCAGAAGATAAAGAGCCTGTTAAAACCATGATGAATGGAATAAGGCATAAGATTGAGATAATGCTGCAAAAACTGTATGCAAGAATGTTTAGAATGATCACTTCTTTTCCAGTTTTAACTTTTTTTGAAATATGTACCTGATCTGACATTTAGGCCTCCTTAAAACAAGGTGTAGTCTTTTTCATATAGACCCACAAGATGATTAGCCAATAGAATAGTTACAAAGCAGAGAATTGACTGAAATAAACCAATAGCTGCACCCATTCCAAAGTCCTGGCTTGTTAGAAGTGCCCTGTTCGTCAATGTATCTATAACATCTGTGTAGTTGAACAATAATCCATTGCTTCCCACAAGGTTATAAAACATATCAAAGTTTCCCTTAAAAATACCTCCTACTGACATCAGAAACAGTATTACTGTCGTTGGCATTATCATAGGAATCGTAACTTTGAAGATTCTCTGAAATACATTAGCGCCATCAATTGATGCTGCTTCATATATAGAAGTATCTATTCCCATAATCGCTGCCAAATACATGACAGACCCATAGCCTACACCTTTCCAGAGCGCAAAAAATACTATGATAGGTGGCCATACCTGGGGCAACGTATAAAATGGAATTTTCTCTCCTCCAAATAACGCTATAATTCGGTTCACAAATCCAAAATCTGAGCTAAATAGATTGAACGCCATAACACCTACGATTACCCATGAAATAAAGTAGGGCAAAAACATCATAGACTGAGAAATCTTTCGAAACTTTTTGCTTCTGATTTCAGTAAGAAAAATTGCAATCGCAATCTGCAGTATTGTTCCAAGTATTATAAATGCAATATTATAAAGAACAGTATTTCGCGTCACCAATCCAGCCTGTCCGGATTTAAAGAAAAATTCAAAATTCTTTAACCCATTACAAGGACTACCCCAAATTCCACCTCCATAGTTATATTTCTTAAATGCCATTACAATTCCAGTCATTGGGTAATATGCAAAAAGCAAAGTGTATGCCACAGATGGCAATAACATAAGTAAATACACCCTGTACTTATAGAGCTTATAAAAAAAACCCTTTTTCTTATTTTTCATACATTCCCCGTGAGATGTATTCAGAACTCAATACATCACATTTCCTTTCGTTTATATACGTTGTGCACAAACATCTGTATTACTTAACATTAAGTTTAGGAAAAATCACCATTATTCTCTAGCTTAATAACCTTCAATCTTTTAAATGTCTATGCCGCATTTTATACAAAAAAAATTTATGGCCTGCGCAATTTTGCGCTTAAATTGCGCATTGTGTTGCTTTTTTTGCGCAAAACCCTTGAATAGTATATTTCAACTCCGTATAATCAAACCATTATGAATGACAAGACAAACCTTAATGAAATAGCAAGAATTTTAAATATATCGACCACGACTGTTTCTCGAGCCCTTTCAGGCACAGGGCGAGTTTCAAAAGAAACCAGAAAAAAAGTTATTGAAATTGCTGAAGAACTTGGGTATTCGACGCCATCACAAAGGCGACTTGACACCTTTATAAAGCCAACTAATCATAGTCATAATATTGGCGTTGTCATGGCAAGGGATTTGCTTTATGAATCAGATTTCTTTCATCAATGTCTGTTAGGAGCAGCCTCTGCTTTAGCTGACCATAACTATGAAACACTTCTGATTTTATGTAACACTGATGAATATGAACCATTAAGACCTGCTGCTGAGCGTGGAGATTTGGATGGTGTGATTTTTTTGCGCGCAATTTCCGGAGAAAAAAGTCACCCGTATTTGAAGAAGAAAAATATCCCTGTCGTCGTAGTAGGATCTGGTGTAAAAAATGCGTTGATGGTTGATTCAAACAATTTGCTGGCATGTAGAGAGCTCTGTTCAAATCTTGTTAATTGCGGTTGTAAAAACATTTCCTTTATTTGCGGGAATATAAATTATACCGTGAATAAAAATCGATTAGATGGTGTACTCATGGGAATGACCGATTATCGTTTGGAACCTAATCCCAATATTATATTCAAAGATATCGAAAGCTTTAGTTCCTGTAAAATTGCTGTAGAAACAGCGATACAAAGACGCGCAGATGGAATAATCTGCGGAGATGAAGTAACCACGATTTGGACATATGATATATTAACCCAGAATGGAATCTCGGTTCCTAAAGATATTCTTCTTGCTTCATGCTATGACAGTAAAGCGCTCTCCCACCATTCTCCAACAATTTCAGCAGCTCATGTAGACGCAAGAAAGATGGGAATTGAGGCTGGTGAAGCAATGTGCAGACTGCTCTCCGGAACTGAAAACAGACGTTTTATACCTGTTGAGCATACTATACACCTAAGAGAATCGACCAGATCTTTTTAACAGATATAATTTACGCTATCAAAAAGTAAGCCTCTTTTTCATCGTCTCAGTAACAAGATCTATCTGATCGTCTGTCATATCATCAAAACCGTATACAACGTATGGTTCTTCCAGCTTAAAAGGTAATGGCACTCGAAGCGAATGCCCCCTGTAATCGCAGGAAGGCTTAAAGCCAAGCTCGTTATAGACCCTGTCCCATATAGCACAATACTGTTCATCATTGTTAATCAACATTAGTATCTTCTCCGATTCTCCTTTTCTTCTTTAATGTAAGGACAATCATGCCAACAATCAGCAATACTATCCCGATTAAAATGTAGAGCCCTGGAAATAGTATCATTGCTAAGGCAATGCCACCCACATCGTCACTAAACTGAGCTCTGTAATAGATATTTTGTAATGCCATCCATGCAAATACGGCCGACATTGTTACTGTAAAAATGGAGTATATCCATCTTTTTCGAATAAGAATCAATGTGAAAATGCAGATAATAGGCAGGATAAAATAACCGTATCCCCAAACGTGAATGATAACATTAGTCATTTCAAACCTTTTCCTTGTTTCAAGATTTTTGTTCCTTTAATGAAACGCTGATAGCTTCTTTTATCATTCCAATAATAGAGCCATATCCCTTTATTTCTTTCCCATTGCTTATGTCTAGCTGTGTACTATAGTCATATCTGCGTTGTAAGCCATCTCTGCCAGAGTATCTTTTGAATAAGAGTTATATTCTACGTTAGATCCCAGGAAATAATAATATCCCGGTATGATCCTGTTCTCTCTGTCTCTGCTCATTCTTATGAGCATATAAGCTTTTCCATCCTCTAAGAGGATTCCAAAAACAGCGAATTTGTTAAGAGGGCCGCGCCCATAATAATCTAACGCCTCTTCAGGTATAGGATCACCATGATAAGGGAATAAGCCAGAAATATTGAAGCTATTTTGATTATAATTTATGTAGATTTTTTTAGTCATTCTCATCCTCCAGACAATAATTTTATATCCGTATCAATACTTCTTTACAGGCTAAAGATTTGATATATCCCGCGAGTATTCCCTTCTTTATTTCTTTTCCGCAATATGGACAGGTCGTCATTCATCACTCCTTTTATAGTGATCTCCTTTACATTTGTCCAGTACATCATCCAAAGATTTTTACCGCATAATTGATAATTATTCCTGCTGATCCGCCAGAAAGAATAAGTAATACTATCCCAACACCAATGCATATACGGCTTGCAATCTTCTTTTTTGTATCTCTCGAAAAATGTTTACCGGTACAAAGAAGGATTGCGTGTATTGCTGCTACCATTACCAATATACCGCGCAATAAAGTTCTTCCACTCCAAAACTGCTTACTGGTCTGTCTCCGCCGCGTATTTCAACCTTTGTGCAACGATTCTCAATCTTATGAATAAAAGCCGCTTTCTTTTCGGTGCTTTCTCGTTCAGCTAAGTCCTGGTCTTCATTTGCCCCCATGTAAACAGTCCATACGGTTAAGCTTCTTGTATATGGAAGATAAGCTGCGACTTTGTGCCGGAGAAATGAAGAAAGCATTTCGCCCTCCTGATACTTTAAGACCATGGCTTTCTGATCATCGTCTCCATTGCATATGCTCTCTCTGGTTGCATATATAATCATGTGTCGAACCTCATATCCTCTTGTAATAGTCATTTCATGTGTATGATAAAGTGTTTAAATCAATGTCACTTAATCACAGTACCCCTGACAGCAGTGCCAAATACCCAACAACATTAATCGATGAATGCAGCAATATGGAAGCAAAAATGTTTTTATTCCAGTCATAGAACAGCGTTAAGATAACTGCCGGAGCCAGATAATAGAAGAATTCCAATGGAGCTACGATATGTATGCAGTCAAATAAAACAATGGAAACCATTGTAAGAACAAGCCACATGCATTTTCTTTCCGGTCTGCCAATAACGCTGTAGCGAAACACCATTTCTTCAATTATGGGAGCAAATACGCATCCCTGTATCACGCCAAATGCCAAAGGAACTGCATTCAGCTGATTCTTTACGTTCTCATTATTAACCGGCAGAATAGCATTACAATAGGTATTAGCTATCCAGAGAACAAACATAGTCAGAGCTAAATCAATTACCAAAACAATCAGCCATCTCAGATAAAATCTCCCGTCCTTCAATTTTCTAGTAGCAATCTCAAGCAATTCATCTTTAAGCTCCTTGTGAAACATCAATAATACAATCACAAAGAGTAACACGTATACCATGAATGATGCCCATTCACCAGAAATAATTGGTGCGATAAGTTCCCATAGCCCAAAATTTATAAGATAGAATAGGGCTATCATGCACATTCTTTTACTATATAATTCAAGATATTTTTTCATATCAGTACTCATACTTATTAGCTTTTTTATGATGCTTCTCAAAAGTGCTCTTGATGATGAGTCCAGTGCCAACTACTACCGGAACGAATACAAGCAGGATGTCTGTAAGCGATGAATATGCAAAATATAGCTCTGTTCCAAGAACGAGCGCTACAACTAATAGGCACAGCGACATCACAAAACATCCCCATGTAAATTTGTTTTTATTAACTACTACTGCTATTGCTGAAATTATAAGAAGAACCAGAACTATTGCAGAAGTGCTTACCCTGCCGATCCTGTAGAATCCGAATGATGATACGCGTACCATCTTGAACAGCATGAATAAGCCGATGATAACAAGAACCCATCCAACATTTCTTTTTGTCATACTTGTTTCCCTCCAAATGATAAAATTCCCCCAAGCTTCAATTATATGGTAAAAATCTCAGTAATAGAAGTAATCTTTTGTATATGCTCATTTTACTTAATGAGATAGTGCAAATACATTGTCAGATAGGCGAAATAGATGTCTATAAATCCCTGAAAGCACTGATTATTCCTGCGTTTACATGTTGTGATAATTTTGTGATAGTTCCGGGAGTATTATCCGATCAGAACATAAGAAAAGGGCAGCCACGGTAGCGATGCTTTACCAAGGCTGAGCCCGAGGTCAGAAGGATAAAAATCCAGCAAAGGTAGCGACGCTTTATCGGAGCGGAGGAACAGATCCTGCGGTTCTACTATGAGGGGTAAAAGATATCAAGGGCGGCCTTCGCTTCACCCAAAGGTATCAATATAGAAGTCATCTACAGCGGCGGCGATTATTTTTCACCTGAGCCAAGGGATGCGACACTAAAAGAAGCCGGTGATGTGAACCGGCTCTTTTAGTGCGCTGATAATGGTTATAATGCATTTTCTTCTTGATCGGCATCAAGTCCCCAGTTCTCAGGGCTAGTTTCCTCAATCTTGGAAAAAAGAATAATAAAAAAATTCATACGCAGTCTCTTCAACTTCTCCGAATAAGATGGTTTTATTTGAGTTTTCATCAACTATATCTGAAAAAGCTTTTATCATAGTATCAATGTTATTCATCACACACTCCCTTTTGACCTAAATGTTCTATCCTCATTAACAGGATGCTCATTATTTTCATCTCGAATAGTTACTGTATATTTTACAGCATTTCCGTTCTCATCATACTCTGTTTTGATTGCAACTACAGTCATATTGCCACCATCAGCATTAGCATCATTTATTTCTTGAGTAAGGTCCTGTAAATCACTAGTCTCAATTTTTCCTTCAAGAGTTTTTACTAAATCTGTTGATCCCTCATTATTATCAATTTGAATGAATGTCTTAATTCCATCGATTGTATACGTAAGATCTATCTTTGATGGTCTCTGAGATTCCCCATCATATTTTACATCTACTTTAATCTTGACGTCTTTTCCTTCTGCTACGGCATTGCCTATTCTTCCTTCAGCTTTTTTATAAATGCTTTGGTTAATTGCTGTTCCTCTCATAGCAAGGTATGCAGACTGGCCAAGAGAGGTATCTTCAGAAAATCCTGATCCCTGGGCTCCCCCATGCTGGTATCTGCTAAGCTATAACAAAAATGTAACTGCATCTTCCACTAAAGGAAATAATCCCCCTTCAAATGCAGTTGATGAAAACTCTCGCACATGGTGGCAGGCATCATCCTCTAAACAGGGCGAATGGATCTGTATAGACCTTCAGGGTTCCCATACTGTACATGCGGTTCAGATTAATTTCGCAGATGACAAACTATCAGCCCCTGTTCCGGGAGATTTTGATAAAAGTGGAAGATATATAGAAGAACGCAGCTTGAGAACCAGATGGATTCTGGAAGGATCAACTGACGGTACTTCATGGGTAATTTTGAAAGACAAGTCAGACGCAGAAACTGATCTCCCCCATGATTTTATAGTTTTTAATGAAGAGCTGAATATCAGATTTATAAAGCTCACCATAGTTGAAGTTCCCTACGACCAGAATCCATGTATTTCAGGCTTAAGAGTCTTTGGAATAGGTAATGGACAAGCTCCTGCAGCCTCATCCTTTAACGTAAAGAGAATAAGTGACCTTGACATGATTGTTACAATTAATGAAGATGATGCAACAGGGCATACAATACTCTGGGGAACATCACCGGATAAGCTGTATCATAGCTGTATCACCTATGGCAATGAACAGAAAATAGGTGCGCTTATTAAGAATAAATCTTATTATGTAAGAGTCGATTCTTTTAATGAAAATGGTATTACAGAAGGTTCTGCCATTAAGCTTATCTGAATAATGACAATAATACTTTAATTTGATGGAGAGACAATATGAAAACTACTTACATTCTGGCAATTGGCAACAGTTTTTCCCGTGATGCAACAGCGTATCTTTATGATGTTTGCAAGAGCATGGACATCCCTGTTCATGTAGTAAATCTGTATATAGGAGGATGCCCCCTTGAGCGTCATTGGGAGAATATAGAGAAAAATGAACATGCATATCAGTATCAGGAAAACGGCGTAGTTACAGACAGATATGTAAGCATACAGGATATTCTTCATAGTAAACCATGGGATTATATTGTAACTCAGCAATCCAGCCACGACAGTGGCTGGCTCGATACATATGAGCCTTTCGCAGGACTTATGTTTGACTATATAAAGAAAGAGGTCCCTGGCGCTCAGATATGTATGCAGCAGACCTGGGCTTATGAAATTGATAGCGATCACGGTTGTTTTATCCGTTACAATCGCGATCAGCTTGAGATGTACAGACGTTCCAGAGCAAATTATCATACGATAGCAGATAAATATAATATTCCGCTTATCCCCTGCGGAGATGTCATTCAGAATATCAGAAAGCATCCTGAATTCGATGTAGCCAGGGGTGGAAAATCCATATGCCGCGACGGATTCCATATGCATTACCTGTATGGACGCTATGCCCTTGCATGCACCTGGGCGAAAACATTATTGAATGCCCCTATTGAGAACTGTACTTATCTTCCAAATTGCTGTGACACCGATGAAGAACTGGATGAAGCTCTTCTTTCCATAGTTAAGCAGGAAGTAGTATCGATTTAAAAAAATGCTCCTTAACCCGTTTGGATTAGGGAGCATTTTCACTATACTTTTACAGAATAAGTAATTTGATACAAACCCAAGTAACTATTAACAGCAATTTTATCATTACATATAAAATAAGCGGCCCGGAAGTGTTCCCGGGTCGCTTATTATTACGTTGTTATTAGGAGTTTTATGTTGTTATGCCTTTAGGCAATCATTATATGTTTCTTTTCAGGAAGCTTTTGCTGCTCCTTCTTAGGTATCGTCAATGAAAGAACTCCATGTTTGAAGGATGCTTTTACATCCTCTTCTGTAATCTGGTCGCCTACATAGAAGCTTCTCTGCATCGAGCCACTGTATCGCTCCTGCCTGATCAGACGTCCTTTCTTATCATTCTTGTCATTGTTCATGTTTTTTGAAGCACTGATTGTAAGGTATCCGTCATTCAGTTCAAGGTTAATATCCTCTTTGGCAAAACCAGGAAGATCAACACTAACTTCATACTGGTTATCCTCTTCCTTAACATCAGTCTTCATCAGCCTGTCGGCGTGACGTCCGTAGAGCTTCCGCTCCATGTTGTTCAGTTCTCTGAAATCCTGGAAATTGAACAGATTGTCAAAAAGATTTTCTTCAAAAATACTAGGTGCTAACATAGTTTTTTCCTCCTTTGCATCAAAAACATTTATTTTTGAGCATTGGGACGGAGGGTTTAGATCTAGGGAACTTCAGTCCTTATGGTCTTCTCTGTTCCTTTGTTCTATATATGGTATAACACCAAATTAGCACTCTGTCAAGTAGAGTGCTAATTATTTTTATAAGATAATTCCGTTCTCTATATGATATGAACAGCCTTCAATTTTGCTTATTAATAATACCCGTAACGACATACATCATGATAAGAACTGCAAGTGCAAGTACCCCATATCCCACAATGTAATATTTCATGCCAAATATATATTCTATTAAAGCAAGTGGTGTCCCCTTTAAAGGCCAGTTTACAAAAAAATAATTACAACCAAATTTCTTATCAAACAGAAGTATTGGAGGAACCACAATCATAAGGAAAATAATCTCATAATGAATATGTCTGAGATCAGGTTTAATTTCACCTTCCAGCTTTAGAAGTATCGGATACAGTATAAGGAGTCCGTGCCACAAATAGCTGTACAAGTTCATGAAATTCCAAACAGGGTAAAGATCTGCCCAGTCTGGAAACATAAGTGCACATAATGAAGCTGGCATTATGAGGATATATGCTATCTCACCAAATATTTCCTTAATCTTCGCAAATGGAGCATATTCACTTACAAGAAAGACAAATATTCCAATACTGCATATGTGAAGAGGCAGATATCCTATACCAAAATGCCCTACCCTTAAAAGATAAAGGTCTTTGAAAACCTCCAGTATCAGCATCGCTACCGGAATAGTCTTATTTATCCGTTCCTTTTTATCTTCGCTGAAGTGATTAATAAGGACGGCTGCTAAAACCACAAGAGCCAGGACAACAACAATACTTATAATATGCTCTATGCTAAACAATCCATACCCTATACCTGCAGGAAGATCGTCCTGCTGTTTCCAAAAATAATCCATCTGCATTTACTTCATATCATCCATATAGATTTTAGGGATGCCATTAAAACATTTGTGGCCGTTACCAATAAAAAATGTTCTCATCATTATCTTCCTGTCGTATTATTTTATGCCATTTGCGATGACTACATTCATTGTATCAATATCGATTTTTTCCCAGACACCCTCTAATACATAGGGCTCGTTTTTAATGTATTCATCAAGCTCTTGCCTGGAATCAAATTCCATGATAAGGGCCGATCCCTTCATCTTGCCTTCTTCATCCAATAGTCCTCCTGCGCAGATGATATGATCACTTAGCTTGTTCATGCCTTCAAGATGGCGTGGACGCACCTCCATCCTCTTTTCAAGCATCCCTTCTCCATCATAAGCCTTGATTATAAACTGCATATGCCCATCTCCTCTCTTTCTCTAAATATACTTTAGGCTTCGCTATCTGGCTGCTGTCCATCATGCGCCTGCCATAAACATTCTGTCACAACCATATCTGAAAAGACTGCTTTAAAGCTTGACTCCTCCGGGCTGCAGGCATATATTCCAAAGCTGATTTTACCTGCTCCGTCCCACATATGGCATACTCTCATCTGTGTATAGTTCTTTCCATCCTGAGAACATTCGATACAATAATCATCTTCCCTTCTGCTAAAACGGTACCACATGATCTTCATATCAGGGGAAATAGCTGTTGTTGCCCAATCTGAATATCCATGGTTTGTTACCACGGATCCAAGGTGCTGAAAATCATCATTCTCATATTCAACGGAGCCTTTCAGCCAGTTCTCTGAGTCTAAGTACATGACTATCCCGCATTGGTCAAATCTGTGATGACTATCTGTAAAGTCTGTTTTTACTATGAATGTAAAGAACTTATCTTCCGTCTCAAACTGAAGAACCGGAGCATTATCATTCCTAAAGTGATAATACGTCCTCTGCCACAGATCTGTGTGAGGTTCTGTAATAATCACGATTCTATCCTTTTCTATGACAAATTCCTTTGGTTTTCTCGTCCATTTCATAGATCCTGTATCCATTTGATATGCCCCTCCTTATCAGTCAGTTATTCTGTGTAACCTTATTTAGTACCTCAAACAGTTCCGGATATTCCTGCTTCATCCTTATGGAACGACCTTCTTTATTAAGAAAAGCATGGGAAGATTTTTTCAAGACATACAACCTCACCGTCTCGATTTTTCATCTCATATGCCAAATGAAGCTTTACACCCTTGAATTCTTCAACTTCTGAATTAATCCAAAAATAACTTTAATAATTAGTCCCATTCAACAGACAGACAACGGAAACCTGAAGGAATCTCAGGATAACAATTTATATATTCTCCCAGTTCCAATTCCGATACGCCTCCTGATTGTAACCATTCACAATCGACCATGTTTTCTATTGCTTCATCTTTTAAGGATGTGCATATAAGAATCGAATCTCCGTAAAGTGACAGCTCTTCATTTTCATCATGTTTTGCTATTTCAGTATCATCGTGCAGAAAAACTCTGATCCAAGCAATATTCTCCTCTCTTTCGAGCGATTTAAATCTCTCATAGATTTCTGAAAGAGGAGGACGCCCTTCATCTGCTTGGTTTGGCGCTATGGAATACTCATCATCGTTTCCATCAAAGAACTCATCCAAAGTCAAAAGTGGAAAATCGTCACCAGTTTCATCAATCTTGTTTTTAAACTCTTCAACACTTATCATTCTACTTTCTCCTGTTGATTTCTATTTTCACCAAATTCGGCTGCAAGTGCATCATCTGCTTATAGTTTTTTCTATGCATATCTGAATACCCCTGGCAATTTCAGATATACTAAGCTCAGATTTTATGACCTCCTCAGAATCTGAAGGATTTGGGACATGGATGAATCCAGCGGGAATACTTAACCCCTTTGTTTTCAGGTAATTCATGGTCCTATAGAAAAGATCGTTACACACATAAGCACCTGCTGAATATGAAAGCTCAGAAGAGATCCCACCTTTTGTCATTTCCCCAACCATGTCTGCTACAGGAAGTGTTGAGAAAATACCATCAGCCCCGTCTGAATCAATTTTCTCGAACCTTGGACTGTTTCCCTGATTATCAGGAATCCTTGCATCATCTATGTTAATTGCAATAACTTCAGGAGTTATCTTTGTCCTAGTACCTGCAACACCGAGCATGATTACAGCATCAGGTCTTAATTCATCTATTCTTTTTGCAAGTAATGCTGCCGCAACGCCAAAGACCACCGGCAGCCTCATCACTTCAATATCTGCTTCGCCTATTCTCTCCGGAAGAAGCTTTGCAGCTTCATATGATGGATTCGTTTTTGCATTATCAAATGGTTCAAAAGCAGAAATGATTACCTTTTTCATAAATAAAATCCTTTCGGTTGTCGTAGGCGGAAACCCACTGCCCTTGGGCGGTGGGAGGAGCCTTGTAAATTTGTAGCCATTAAACATCTTTAATCTTGTGAATGTTTTTTACAACTTCCTCGATAAACCATTCGGGTTCTATGTTATTTTGTTCCGCTATATATTGCATATCCCGAACAAAATTCTCTGCTTCGTTTTGTGCTTGCACTTTAGCATCTTTTAGCCATTGCTCCATACACTGAATCTCCTATATGATTGACTTTCACTAATAATTATTATATTATATATTTAGTGAAATAACAATGAGGTATACTATGGAACAGATGACAGTTACAGCTAAAATTCAGATATCTGTTAATGCAGACAGTAAGGTTTTACTTGATGAAACCATGTCTGTTTATTCTGATGCTTGTAATTATGTATCTGACTATGTGTTCCGCACTCACGACCTAAAACAGTTCTCACTTAACAAGGTTTTGTATTCTACACTCCGAGAAGAGTTTGGACTTAAATCTCAAATGGCTCAGTCTGTATTTAAGACTGTTATCGCAAGATATAAAACCATTCTCGAAAATCAGAAAGAGTGGATTCAGCCATCTTTTAAGAAGCCACAGTATGACCTTGTATGGAACAGAGATTATTCTCTTACGCAAAACTGCTTTTCAGTAAACACGCTGAATGGTCGTGTTAAGTTGCCTTATTTCGCTGAAGGGATGTCTAAATACTTCGACCACGATATATATAAGTTCGGCACGGCTAAGCTCGTAAATAAGCATGGTAAATATTTTTTACATATCCCTGTTTCTTATGATGTCGAGGAAAGTAATATCTCTGATATCTGCAATGTTGTAGGCATTGACAGAGGTATTAACTTTGTTGTTGCCACTTATAACAGTAAGCACAAGTCTGGATTTGTAAGCGGTAAAGCCATCAAGCAGAAACGCGCTCACTATTCTAAGCTTCGTAAAGAACTCCAAATATGTCAGACACCATCTTCAAGACGTAGATTAAAAGCTATCGGTCAGCGAGAAAACCGTTGGATGCAGGATGTTAACCACCAGGTATCAAAGGCACTCGTTGAATCCAATCCGAAGCATACACTCTTTGTCCTTGAAGATTTGTCGGGCGTTCGTAATGCTACAGAACGCGTCAGAACCAAAGACCGCTACGTTTCCGTATCTTGGTCTTTCTATGACCTTGAACAGAAACTTATCTACAAAGCTAAACAGAATCAGTCTACTGTTATTAAGGTTGACCCTCGTTATACGAGTCAGTGTTGTCCTGTATGTGGTCACATTGAAAAAGCTAACCGTAACAAGAAGATACATCTGTTTGCTTGTAAGAACTGTGGCTATAAATCAAACGATGACCGCATTGGAGCTATGAATCTGTACCGCATGGGAATCAACTATCTTGAAGATAGTCAAGTACCTGATACAGTTACGGCAGAGTAAATCTTTGTCGTAAGGGGCGGTGTCAACC
>NZ_AUJH01000031.1:0-22519 GCF_000424125.1 Butyrivibrio sp. FC2001 | reverse complement strand
AATATAATGAAGAACTTCATCTGAAAAATGTCCATCAGGATGGGTATGAAGAAGGAGTTGTTATAGGAGAAGTTAAAGGTGAGGCTAAAGGCAAAAAAACAATTGATCGTCTTTACTCATGGCTAAAAGATCTAAATCGTACTGACGATATTATTCGAGCTGTAGGCAACGAATCTGTCCAGGAAGAACTTTTAGAGGAATATCGTAAAGCCCATAACAATAGCGAAAAATAATATCACTTACTTCAGTAGCAATCCTACTATATTGCTATCGATATGTGTATTACTGAGGAGAATCTTATAGATTATCCTAAAAGCTACAAACGGAAGTTTTTTGATATGAGTTTACGTTTATTGAAATGATTATATTATCAAGGACTTCCTTGAAATTCATAGAGCGGAGGTAAAAGGAATGTTATTAACAGAATATGACGAAGCCGAAACTTTGGAATTATTTAAAAAAGAAGCGCATGATGAAGCAATAGCAGAAATGGATGCTCTCTACTCTTGGTTAAAAGAACTTAATCGTACCGATGATATCATTCGAGCTGTAGGCAACAAGACTGTTCAAGATGAGCTTCTGGAAGAATATCAAAAATCAAATCCATGCAATTCCAAATGATTGTATTTACTGCCATCAGAGTCAAATCTGATGGCAGTTTTATATTATAAAAACTCCCCGAAATGATCACTCATCCCGGGGAGTACCTCACTTGTAAAATCGTTAAAGACTACGCATGCTGAAAAGCTATCATTCTTCTACATATCCTGCCTTTGTAACAAGGAATAATCCGCAAAGGATTAGGCCTACTATAATTCCCTCTCCCAATCCCTGGAAAAGCACAAGTAATATTACAATTGCGATGTAATAAGTCTTTGTCTTTTTCTCTGAATACTTATCAAAAGCATAACCATTATCCCTTATACTGGACAGATTTTTGTGAAGAACCTTGAAAAGGAAAAATTATATCGCACAAAGTACAGCACAGCAAAGGAGCTGAATTGCAAAATACTGACCATACAATCCGCGCTCAACCAAATTAGCCATTTTGATAAAATTGAAAAATCCCATGTCAGCATCAAGTGAACCCGCTGCCATTGCAACTTTTTCCGGATCCTGATAATACATATTAACAAATCCCGCCATCAGTATAGATAAAATTGCGCCTACTACACTTAACACAATACCAACAACAAATAGATTTCTGAATACCTTGGCAGTGTTTGCTGCTATATTTGCATTCTTTTTAATCCCTTCCATATGCTTCTCCCTTCATAATCTTTAATTTGTTTAAAATATTTGCCCTTTACTTTAATATACGTTCTCAAACAGCCAAATACGACTGTATTACTCAACTTTATACTTTTTTTATTTTATAAGCTCGCTCATCACATCCTATCTTGTTTTTGTTTTCTTGTATATTTCTTATTATTGACATATCTCTTTTTCTATCGTATTATAGCCT
The DNA here is from genome assembly GCF_000424125.1 of Butyrivibrio sp. FC2001. NCBI lineage: Bacteria > Bacillati > Bacillota > Clostridia > Lachnospirales > Lachnospiraceae > Butyrivibrio > Butyrivibrio sp. FC2001. The sequence goes on along the minus strand of NZ_AUJH01000031.1, from coordinate 21,054 downwards.
CTGGTCAGACGACCATATTTGGTATCCGGGAGCTTCTCCCACCTTTTCCACAGATTGTTTGAATGAACGTTGTAGGATATAATTATAGTAGTTGGATTCGTTGGTTTTCTTCTATTTCGTTACCTTGTATGGTCTTATGACACAGACATACAAGGAGGATTAAATTGAAAGAAGTAACTATTAACAACAATAATAAGGATCGCCTGTTTAACTTTATTTTTGGCTATCCTGAAAACAAGAAATGGACACTGAGCCTGTATAATGCAGTAAACGGCTCTGCCCATACGGACGAAAATGCGATTGAATTTAATACTATTAAAGATGTTCTGTATATGAGAATGAGAAATGATACATCATTCATAATATACGATATAGTCAGCTTATATGAGCATCAGAGTACGTTCAATCCCAACATGCCACTTAGACAATTACAGTATTTAGGCAACCTATACGAAAGCTACGTTAAGAAAAACAAGCTCAATAAGTATGGTTCGAAGCTCATCATGCTTCCCGTACCAAAACTGGTTGTTTTTTATAACGGAGAAACTGAAAAAGCAGATGAAATCATCCTAAAACTCAGTGATTCATTTGCAGAAGCTCATCGGCAGGAATCAGATGTCGAAGTCAGAGTCAGAATGCTTAATATAAACTACGGCCATAACGCACAGCTTCTTGGTTCATGCAAACCGCTTTACGAGTATTCCTGGTTTATAAAACGCATTCAGGATAATATGTCTAAAGCTGATAAGCCAGACATTGAAGAAGCAACATCTCTGGCAATTGATGAAATGCCCGATGATTTTATTATCAAGGACTTCCTTGAAATTCATAGAGCGGAGGTAAAAGGAATGTTATTAACAGAATATGATGAAGCCGAAACTTTAGAATTATTTAAGAAAGAAGCATATGATGAAGGAGAAGCTAAAGGTGAAGCCAAAGGTGAGGCTAAAGGCATAAAAAAAATTGATTGTCTTTACTCATGGCTAAAAGCTCTAAATCGTACCGATGATATCCTTCGAGCTGTAGATAACAAAACTGTCCAGAATGAACTTTTAGAGGAATATCGTAAAGCCCATGACAATAGCGATAAATAATATCACTTACTTCAGTAGCAATCCTGCTGCATTGCTATCGCTATGTATATTATTGAGGAGATCCTTGCCGATTTTCTGCGAAAACAACGTGCGGAGGTATTTGAGATGAGTGTACTGGAATATAATGAAGAACTTCATCTGAAAAATGTCCATCAGGATGGGTATGAAGAAGGAGTTGTTATAGGAGAAGTTAAAGGTGAGGCTAAAGGCAAAGCAGAAATTAATTGCCTTTACTCCTGGTTAAGATCTCTAAATCGTACCGATGATATCCTTCGAGCTGTAGATAACGAAGCTGTCCAGAATGAACTCCTAGAGGAATATCATAAAGCCCATACATGTGATTCTAAGTAATGCTTCTATCTGCCGTCAGATGAAAATCTGATGGCAGTTTTATATTGCAAAAAAAACATCCCAGGATGATTATCATCCTGGGGTGTTAATTAAAACTTATAATGGTTTGTCACGAACCAAAACGTTATCTTCTGATAAAGATAAAACATATAGCCTTATAAATTATTTCTGAACAAGGTTAATTGTGTAAGTTGTTCTCTTTGTCTTCTTGTTCTTCTTATCATAGTAAGTAACTCTTATATATGTTGTGGTAGAAGTATCCTTAGATTCAAACTTAGTAGTCTTAGGATCAATTGGATCAGTACCAATTTTAGAATCATCTACCTTAGCAAGCTTAATTTTCTTACCATTCTTTACTTTCTTCCACGTACATGTAACACCTTCGGCACTATCGTAGGCAGAATCTAATGAAGAATTAGCTTTTACATACCTTTCTGTTTCTTCTCCGTCTGCGTATGTTTTCTTTTCAATATTGGGAGTTCCAACTTCAATCTTCTTAAGCTTGAAGTCTTTATTCATGTTAACTCTGATAACACCCTTCTTTGAATTAGTAACATTAAGTCCATATCCCTTTGTCCACAATTTATTATCAGAAGGCTTATCTAAATCTTCGGACTCAGCAATAACTTTTCCTGCATATGTAACACTCTTTATAGCAGTGCCATCATCTCTTGCGATAACCTTAATGGACTTCTCTACAGTAGTTCCATCCTTAAGAACTGCAGTATATTTTACCTTATAGGTTCCAGCCTTCTTAGCAAAAAATCTTACAGTATAACTACCAGAGGAATCGCCCTTGAGAGCTGATGCAGCGTCAACCTTTACAATCTCACCTTTAACGTTCTTATAGTATCCGTCATAATTCTTATCTACATAATCAGCATCTATAGGTCCCGTAGGATTAGGATCAGTATATTCTCTTTTCTTAATCACCTTAACCTTAAGACCTTTTTTGCCTTTAAAGTTCTCAAATCTGGCAACATCTTTAGTTGTATTAAATTGCATATACTCATCATATGAATTAGTACATATATAAAAGTACTTGGGATCCTTTGATAATGCAGCAGCTGGATCAATAACAACATAACCATCTTTTGTGGACAAACTCTTCTTTGTGTCCTCATCTCTATAGGTAGTGTTTGTTACCTTGCCCTTTGCATCCCTTTCATACTCTTCGATAATCTGAGCATTGGCTGTGATGGGTGCCACCATTGTAAGTGAGAGTGCTAATGCGAGCGCAGTAGCACCAAGTTTAGAAAATTTTGACATATTTAATTACCTCCACTCATAGAAATAGTTGTTTTTAACGGTTTGTCGTAACCGTTTGCTCGTGACAATTCTGATTATATTCCGATGCAAAACCATTGTCAAGCCAGCAGCCATGCGGTTTTACGCTATACGTCTCATTTTATAAAAAGTTTATATTTTATTATATTCCGTGAACACAGTATAGCCATATTGTTTTCACATTTTGAACACAAATTATATTCTCGCGCGTAATTACATATTTAATGATTTTAATATTGTTTTAATACATTATTCAAAGACAATAAAAAAGAGAATAGAGATCTTCTACAAAAAATGAATTTCTCTACTCTCATTTCTTATTTATCTATTCGAATTTATCCCTTTACAAAATTCTTCAGCATCTGCTTTCCATCCGGAGTCATTATGGATTCAGGGTGGAACTGAACTCCATAGATTGGATAATCGCGGTGCTTTACTGCCATGACTTCACCGTCTGTGGTGCGGGCGGTAACGATCAGTTCATTCGGAATCGTGGCATCATCAGCTGCAAGAGAATGATATCTCGCAACAGGTGCTACCTCAGGAAGTCCTGCAAAGAGCAGACAGTTTAAATCAAACTTCACATCTGACTGTTTTCCATGCATAAGCTCCTTGGCGTAGGTTACGGTAGCTCCGTAGGCAGCACAGATTGCCTGATGTCCAAGACATACACCGAGAGTTGGTATCTTCTTTGCAAGAGTTGTTGCTACCTCCATGCATATACCGGCATCCTCAGGTCTTCCGGGGCCGGGTGACAGGATTATTCTGTCGGGATTAAGCTCCTCGATTTCAGAGATTGTCATCTCGTCATTTCGAATCACCTTAATATCAGGCTCTATCTCACCGATCAGCTGGTATAGGTTGTATGAAAAGCTGTCGTAGTTATCTATAAGTAGTATCATGATGTTTCCTCCGATTGCAAAGCCTTCATGGATGCCTTAGCTTTGTTCATGCACTCCTCGAATTCCTTCTCCGGAACTGAGTCCGCAACTATTCCGGCACCGCTTCTGACAAACACTTTTCCGTTTTTCTTATAAGCTATTCTGATTGCGATGCAGGTGTCCATGTTGCCTGTAAAATCGATGTAGCCGATGGCTCCGCCGTATATACCGCGCTTGTTATTTTCAAGCTCACCTATTATCTGGCATGCGCGAATCTTAGGTGCACCTGACAGTGTTCCTGCAGGAAGTACTGATGAAATGGCATCCAGTGCGTCCTTGTCATCTCTTATGTCTCCGCGGACTGTTGAACCGATGTGCATTACATGTGAATAGCGCTCGATGGAGTGAAGCTTTTCAACCTGAACAGAGCCGAATTTACTGATTTTTCCAAGGTCATTTCTACCAAGGTCCACCAGCATGTTGTGCTCAGCAAGCTCCTTCTTGTCAGCAAGAAGCTCTGTCTCGAGTCTCTTATCCTCTTCCTCTGTTGCGCCTCTCGGTCTTGTTCCTGCAAGAGGGAAGGTATGGAGAACGCCGTCCTGCAGCTTAACCAGTGTCTCAGGAGATGCACCTGCTACCTCTACATCTGTTCCTGAAAAATAGAACATGTAGGGAGAAGGATTGATTGTTCTCAGCATTCTGTAGGTATCAAAAAGACTTCCCTCAAAGGGCGCCGAGAATCTGTTGGAAAGAACTATCTGGAAAATATCTCCCTCGAATATATGCTTTTTCGCTCTCTCAACCATGTCACAGTACTGCTCTTTATTGAAAAGAGGAGTCATTTCACCAAGAAGCTTTCCGGGAGTCTCCTCAAGCTTTTCACCTGTTTTAAGAAGCTTCTCGATATCCTCTAAATCCTTTGCAGCTTTCTCATAGCTTTCCTTCAGGAATTCAGGACTGCTGCCCTTTTCAGAAGTAAGCTTCATATTAGAAATAAGAACAATCTTCTGCTTGGTGTTATCAAAAGCGATGACCTTTTCAAAGAGCATAAGGTCCATATCCATGAAGCCTTCTGAATCCTCTACATCCATTCTCACCGTGGGCTCGCTGTAGCCAAGATAGTCATAGGAGAAATATCCCACCATTCCACCTGCAAAGGTAGGAAGATATGAAAAGCGGGGACTTCTGTACTTTGAGAGAATCTCTCTAAGGCACTCAGAAGGATCTCCTGTCCTGGAGTTTTCATTGCCATTTTCATCTGTGATGGTGACAACATCATTTGCACAGGTGATCTTCATGGTAGGCTCGTAGCCAAGAAAAGTATATCTTCCCCAGGTCTCGTTGGCCTGCGCGGACTCCAGCATATATACATGCCTGGATGCCTTTTTTAGTATTCGCATAGCCTCAATAGGTGTTATGAAATCAGATAGGATCTCGCAGCTTACGGGGGCTACGTCATAGTTTCCGGTCGAAGCTAATTTTATTATTTCGTTGTATTCAGGTAATGTTTTCATGTTTATCCTCATGATGCCTTATAGGCACTCTTCATGTTCTTTACAAACTCTCCAACGTGAACAGGTGCGTCCTTGCCATACTGTTCAATAATTCGGACAATAGCTGAGCCAACTATTGCACCGTCCGATATATCGGACATCTCCTTTGCCTGCTGGGGAGTGGAAATTCCAAAGCCCACGGCGCAAGGTACATCGGTCACTTTTCTTATCTTATCAACAAGATCCTTAACGTTGGTGTTGATAGAAGTTCTGGTTCCTGTAACCCCAAGACTTGATACGATGTAGATGAAGCCCTTAGCTTCCTTTGCGATCATGGCGATTCTGTCCTCGGAGGTGGGAGCTACCATGGATATGAAGTCAACACCATAAGCTCCTGCTGCATCTACGAATTCTTCCTTTTCTTCGAAAGGAACATCGGGAAGGATAACTCCGTCCATTCCGTTCTCCTTGCACTTTTCAAAGAACTTATCCATTCCGTAGGAAAAGATAACATTGGCATAGGTCATGAATACCATGGGTACTGTGATCTCGCTTCTGATTTCCTTTATCATATCGAAGATATCATCAGTGGTGATGCCGTTTTTCAGTGCTCTGATATTAGCTCCCTGAATCACGGGTCCCTCTGCTGTGGGATCTGAAAAGGGAATGCCAAGCTCTATGAGGTCTGCTCCGTTTGCCTGAAGCTCACGGAGGATTTTCTTTGTGGTCTCAAGGTCGGGATCACCACAGGTAACAAAGGGAATGAACGCCTTTTTATTCTTGAATGCTTCTACTATCTTACTCATGGATATCCTCCCCTCTGTATCTTGCAATTGCAGCGCAGTCCTTATCGCCTCTGCCTGAAATTGTTATAACTATGATCTCGTCCTTACTCATTGTCGGAGCAATTTTTATAGCGTGAGCAACTGCGTGTGCAGACTCAATCGCAGGAATAATGCCCTCTGTTTTTGATAAATATTCGAATGCGTTAACAGCTTCATCATCTGTCACAGGTACATACTGTGCGCGTCCTGTGTCGTGGAGATTAGCGTGCTCAGGTCCGATTCCGGGATAATCAAGTCCCGCTGAAATGGAATAAACCGGAGCTATCTGACCATATTCATCCTGGCAGAAGTAGGACTTCATACCATGGAAAATTCCGAGCTTTCCTGTATTTATGGTTGCTGCTGTCTCAAAGGTATCGATTCCTCTTCCTGCTGCCTCACAGCCGATAAGCTTAACATCCTTATCCTCAATGAAGTTGTAGAAGGTTCCGATCGCATTTGATCCGCCGCCTACACAGGCCATTACCACATTGGGAAGTCGTCCTTCCTTTTCAAGAATCTGCTCCTTGATCTCCTTGGAGATAACCGCCTGGAAGTCTCTTACTATAGTAGGAAAAGGATGCGGTCCCATAACTGATCCAAGACAGTAATGTGTATCATCAATTCTGGAGGTCCACTCTCTCATAGCCTCTGATACAGCGTCCTTAAGTGTTGCAGTTCCTGATGTTACAGGGACTACCTCAGCACCGAGAAGTCTCATCCTGTATACGTTAAGTGCCTGTCTCTTGGTATCCTCTTCTCCCATGAATACGACACATTCCATTCCCATGAGAGCTGCCGCTGTAGCTGTTGCAACGCCGTGCTGACCTGCACCTGTCTCAGCGATAAGTCTTGTCTTTCCCATCTTCTTGGCAAGGAGAGCCTGACCTAAAACGTTGTTGATCTTGTGTGATCCTGTGTGGTTGAGATCCTCTCTCTTTAAGTAGATCTTTGCTCCGCCAAGGTCCTTTGTCATCTTCTCAGCGTAGTAAAGTCTTGAAGGTCTTCCCGCATATTCATTTAAAAGCTCTGTCAGCTCTCTGTTAAATTCAGGATCATTTTTATAATGATTGTAGGCTTTCTCAAGCTCTATTACTGCATTCATAAGAGTCTCGGGAATGTATTGTCCGCCGTGGACTCCGAATCTTCCATCTTTGTTAGTCATGTTGTTTCTCCTTTTGTTGCCCTCATCCGGCACTTCGTGCCACCTTCTCCCATAGGGAGAAGGCTTTAAGAGTGCCTTACTACTTCGATTATTTTTTTCATTTTCTCCTCATCCTTAACGCCGCCAGTCTCAATCCCAGAGCTTACATCTATGGCGTAAGGCTTTATAACATCTACCGCTTCCTTTATATTGTCTGCATTTATGCCGCCTGCAAGGAAGTAAGGTCTTTCGATGCTTTTTAATATGTCCCATTTGAAGGCTGAACCTGTGCCCTGACCTGAATCGATGAGAACCATGTCTGCAGAGGATTTATTTATTGCCTCTATCTGTTCATCCAGCTTTTCTTTTATGGTGTCACCTTTTATCTGAAAAGCCTTGATGATTTTTGCATCGGTGAGTTTTCTTAACTGTCCAATATATTTCTCATCTTCTTTTCCGTGGAGCTGGATGACATCGATTATTCCTGCGCTCACAAGCTTTGCTATCGTATCCGAATCTTCATCAACAAAAACTCCGACTGCCTTAATGCTTGTATCCAGCTTTTCCTTTAGAGTCTTTGCCTCTAAAGGCTCCACATTGCGCTTACTTTTTTTAAAAAACACAAAGCCGATGTAGTCGGGATGAAGCTTGTTTACTATTTGGATGTCCTCCGGCCTTTTCAGGCCACAGAATTTTGTTCTTATCATATGCCCCTCATCCGGCACTTCGTGCCACCTTCTCCCCGGAGGGGCGAAGGCTTTCCAGCATTGCTTTCTTATCTGCAGCTCTCATAAGTGTTTCACCGATGAGTACCGCATCGACTCCGTTTCCTTTAAGTGCTCTCACATCCTCCGGTGTCTTGATTCCGCTCTCTGAAACATAGATAACATCTCTCGGGATCATCTGTCTAAGTCTCATGCTGTTTCCGGTATCCACTGAAAAGTCCTTTAAGTTTCTATTGTTTACACCGATTATTCTGGCTCCTGCTTCAAGTCCGATTTCAATCTCAGCTTCGTCGTGTGCCTCAACCAGAGCTGATAATCCAAGACTGTCGCATATGTTTATGTATTCCTTTATCTGCTCTCCTTCGAGAATCGCACAGATGAGAAGCACTGCCGATGCACCGAGAACCTTGGCTTCATATATCATGTACTCGTCAACTGTGAAGTCCTTTCTGATGCAGGGAATCTTTACAGCATCTGTGATTTCCTTAAGGTATCTGTCATCTCCCAAAAACCACTTGGGCTCTGTGAGGACTGAGATACAATCAGCTCCTGCCTTTTCATATTCCTTCGCAATCTCGAGATAAGGAAACTCTTCTGCGATGATGCCCTTGGAAGGTGAGGCCTTCTTACATTCACAGATGAAGGATATTCCTTCCTTCTTAAGGGCCTTTTCAAATGAGAAGTCTCCCTTTTGAAGTACCTCTGCCTCCCATCGCATCTCTTCAGGTGATATATTCTGTTTTGCTTTTCCTACGCGAACCTTCGCGTATTCTGCAAGTTCATCTAAAATTGTCATTATGCACTCTTCTCTTCTGCTCTGTTGCTGACCTCGATCAGCTTTTCAAGTGTCTCTGTTGCCTTTCCGGAATCAATGATCTTAGCTGCAAGCTTTATGCCATCTGCGAAGCTGTCTGCTTTTCCTCCGATATAAAGTGATGCGCCTGCGTTCATAAGAACTGCATCTCTCTTGGGTCCCTTTTCACCTGCAAGGATTCTTCTTGTGATCTCTGCGTTCTCCTCAGGATTGCCACCCTTTAAATCATCCTTGGTGCATCTGTTAAGACCGAAGTCCTCAGGCTTGATCGTGTAGGTCTTGAACCATCCGTCCTTAATCTCACAAACCTTGGTAGGAGCACTGAGTGAAATCTCATCAAGCTTATCCATTCCGTAAACAACCATTCCTCTCTTAACTCCGAGGGTTACAAGAACCTGTGCAAGGGGCTCAACAAGGTACTCATCATATACACCGAGGAGCTGCATCTTGGGTGATCCGGGATTTGTAAGTGGTCCAAGGATGTTGAAAACTGTTCTGAATCCAAGCTCTCTTCTGATAGCACCTACATACTTCATGGAGGTGTGATATTTCTGAGCAAAGAAGAAGCACATTCCAACCTCGTTTAAAAGCTCGATGCACTTTTCAGGATCCTGCTGGATGTTAACTCCGAGAGCCTCGAGGCAATCTGCTGTTCCGCAGCTTGATGATGCTGCTCTGTTTCCGTGCTTTGCAACCTTCATTCCGCCTGCTGCCGCTACAAGAGCTGAGGTTGTGGAAATATTGAAGCTGTGTGCATTGTCGCCGCCGGTTCCAACGATTTCGAAAATATCCATATCTGTCTCAACCTTGGTTGCGTGATCTCTCATAGCTGCTGCACAGCCTGCGATCTCTTCGGTGGTCTCAGCTCTTGCACTCTTGGTTGAAAGAGCTGAAAGAAATGCTGCGTTCTGAGTGGGGGTTGTCTCGCCGCCCATTATCTCGTTCATAACTGCATAGGCCTCGTCATAAGTAAGGTCCTCTTTGTTTACGATTTTTTCGATTGCTTCTTTGATCATGATTTTTCCTCCTTTTTTTGCATAATAAAAGTCCTTGACAGAATACACTTCTGTCAAGGACGAATAATTAACTAATCTATCCGCGGTGCCACCTTGATTCATAGCAAAAACTACGCGCTTATCAGGATACCAACATATCCCCGGCAACTAACGTATGCCCTACGTTGCAGAATACTAAGCGCGAACGGCGCTTTTCACTGCACCCTCAGCGGTCCATTTGATAACTTGTTTCTTATCCGGCTCTCACCACCCCGGACTCTCTGTGAAGGCATCATTACCTTTATCTCCGCTTCATCGGTTTAAAGTATTAAGTTATTAAGGAGTTTACTTTCATTTAGTTTTCTTGTCAATCACTTTTTTGCAATTGATTAATTCTGAATAAAAATAGATTAAAATAAATCAAGTTTTACACAAGTAATTAGTACTCCTCGAGGAAATTGTGTCTTACTCCTTTTTGCTTGTACTCTATAACAGTATCAAGATTTACATTCTCTACGCTTTTGAAAATATTGGATTCCACAAAGGGATTGGTCTTTTTAAGTTCAGCGATAAGATTCTTGATCTCAAGTCGCTTGGAATTTGAGCTTCCGTCATCATTTAACGTGGAACAGGTCTCAGTAAAATGACATGCGCACTGCAAAAATCTCAGATTATTGTAGTCTCTCCAGGCACAAATATCGCTCTCCCTGATGAAATACATCGGTCTGATAAGCTCCATTCCCTCGAAGTTGGTGCTGTGGAGTTTGGGCATCATGGACTGAACCTGTCCACCATAGAGCATCCCCATAAGGATTGTCTCTATAACATCATCATAATGGTGTCCTAATGCTATCTTATTGCAACCAAGCTCCTTTGCCTTACTGTAGAGATAACCACGTCGCATTCTCGCACAGAGGTAGCATGGATTTCTGTCTATATTATCCACGGTGTCAAATATGGTGCTCTCAAAAATAGTAACCGGTATTCCAAGTGCTGCCGCATTACTTTCTATCAAAGCCCTGTTTGCATCAACATAACCCGGATCCATCACAAGAAAGGTCAATTCAAAATTAACCTTTCTGTGCCTTTGGATTTCCTGAAAAAGCTTAGCCATAAGCATCGAGTCTTTTCCACCTGATATGCACACAGCGATGTGATCGCCCTCTTCAATCAGCCTGTATGTTTTACAGGCTCTTGCAAATGGTGAAAAAAGCTGTTTATGATACTTTTTCTGTATACTGGTCTCAGCTTTTTTTATTGTATCCTCTGTTGTTTCTTTCATTTCTTCACCTTGGAATTGATCTCTTCATAAAGTGTATCCATGAGCTTTTTGGTCTCAGCGATTATATCGTCCTTTTTAACGCTAAGCTGAATACTCTTATCTCTTGTGCAAAGCTCGATCTCTCCGCTTGCAAGAGCCTTGGGGCCGACAATAACACGTACGGGAACCCCGAGAAGATCTGCGTCAGCGAACATAACACCTGCGCGAACATCTCTGTCATCATAGAGCACATCTATACCTAAGTTTGTAAGCTCTTCGTAAATCTTATCTGCTGCCTCTCTGCATGCATCGTCGTCTCTTCTCATGCAGCAAACATGAACCTTCCAGGGAGCAACGGTGATGGGCCAGATAGGTCCCTTGTCGTCGTGCTTTGCTTCCATGATACTTGCAGCAAGACGTCCTACACCGATACCATAGCAACCCATGATAGGTGTCTTTGAAGTTCCGTCCTCATCAGTATAGGTCATTCCCATGCTCTTTGAATACTTTGTACCAAGCTGGAAAATATTACCAACCTCAATACCACGGCTGATTCTGATAGTCTTCTTACCGCAACAGGGGCAGATGTCACCGTCACGGATTTTGCTGACATCAACATACTCAACGTCGCCGATATCTCTCTTAATATTGAGACCTGTGTAGTGGTAATCTGTCTCGTTACCGCCGCAACACAGATTTTCAATACCCTCAAGTGACTTATCATAAATGATTCTGCACTTAGCATTCTGCTCGTAAGGTCCGCAGTAGCCTGCAACAAGTCCGCAATCCTCAGTAATCTCACCTGGATGAACGTCCTCATGGAGATAGTTAACAAGCTTGGTCTCGTTGACCTCATAGTCTCCGCGGATAAATACAACAACGAATTCGTCTGTAGCGTTTATCTGGTAAACAACTGCTTTACATGACTCCTCAACCTTGCTGTGAAGGAAATCACATACTTCTTCGATGGTCTTGCAGCCGGGAGTGTGAACCTTCTTAAGCTCGCCTGCAGGTGTGCATCCGGAGTTATCAACTGTTGTGTCTGCTGCCTCCATGTTTGCACTGTAGCCACAGTCATCGCAGAGAACTATTGAATCCTCTCCGGCGTCTGTAAGAAGCATGTACTCGTGAGATACGCTTCCACCGATCATTCCTGAATCGGACTTAACTGAGATTACATCAGGAATTCCTGCTCTCTCAAAAATTCTGTCATAGGCTCTTGCCATCTTGTCATAGTAGTTCTCGAGGTCCTCCTGAGAAGTATGGAAGGAATAAGCATCCTTCATGGTAAACTCACGAACTCTTATAAGACCAGCTCTGGGACGAGCTTCATCACGATACTTGGTCTGGATCTGATAAAAAGCGAAGGGATAATTTGCATAGGTGCTTCCGTACTCTCTTGCAAGATGTACAGCAGCCTCCTCATGGGTCATACCAAGTACCATAGGAGTATCATTTCTATCCTTGAATCTTAAAAGCTCTTCTCCTACGCTCTCGTAACGTCCTGACTCCTCCCAAAGTGATCCGGGAAGAACTACAGGTAACATAACCTCCTGGCAATCAACAGCATCCATTTCCTCTCTGAGGATCTTCTCGATGTTCTGAGTAACTCTCTTCATGGGAGTGTAGAGTGAAAAAATACCGTTTGATACACGCTTTATATAACCGCCACGAAGACTGAAGGTGTGGCTGTCGATTACGCAGTATGCAGGCTTTTCCTTAAACCTTACTCCGACTAATTTGCTAAGTTTCATGATAATAACTCCTTTCAAAAAAAGTAAAACATTCTATAATGCATAGAATAGAATTTCGCTTGCGAAATTCTTGCGCCGAGCGCGATTGCTGTAAGCAATATATTCCTTTCGCGCGAGTGTGCATCCTCGCGGAGCGCTTTTTTATTTCGAAGAAATAAAAAAGTCCTAAGCATACTCTATTTGTATACTTAGGACGAATAATAGTTTTATCCGCGTTACCACCTAAATTCAGGCTAAATACCTGCACCTCACTGTGAGCTGACACTCACATGCCTATGATTACGGTGACCTCCGTCAGAAGTTTCTGAATAAATCAGTTTTCCCTTCTGCTGCTCCCAGACGGGTTCAATATCCGAAAACCAAAGCCTTCCACCAGCCGGCTCCTCTCTGAAGGTCTCAAGACATCTACTATTTCTGTTCTTAGCATTTGTATGTTATTTTAATCTATATTGAAAAAAAATCAAGCCTTCTCATGGATAAATCGAAACAAAGCCACAGCAGGAGGCGCTGCAAATGCAGCACGCTCCAAGTGTGATCGCAGCGATAAATATAAAAGTTGTTACTTTTAATCTATTGTTCATAATCTACCCCTCAAGAGATCTCACTGCTCGTAATTAGTAAATGTCAGAGAATCGATAATAGCTGCCATCTCATCAGAGACTTCCATATCCTTCTCTTCATCACCACTGTTGTGTCCTGTAAGTTCAAATATAAGTGCGCCTTCAAGGAAATCTCTTCCTACTGCTGTCTCATATAATCCTGAGCCTTCTTCTGCAGGCGGTAATGTTGCCCAATAGCCTTTTACATCCTCTGTTCCGGGGAAAATCCCCTCTGAGTATGTGGTCTTGTCGCTACCCCAGGACTCCCCAAGTGCCTTGATAGCGCCTTCTCCACCATCCTCTACAGTGTATGTAACTGTGATGCAGTTGGTTCCTGCTCCTTCACCCTGATATACGATGAAAACCTGACCATTCTGAGGTGTTACTGTAAACTTGTTTGCATCATATTTGATGTTCCAGCCAAGTCCATCATGGTAAACACTGTTCTCAGGTCCATTCACATAGTTCTCAGCGCTAAAGCTTTTAGGATCTACATCAGGAAGAAGCTCCCATATCTGCTCAATACCATCTTCAAATGCGCCTGTTACCTTGCCATCCTCTGATGATGCGATTTTTAATACGCTTTCTGCTTCTTCTTTTCCTCCAAACGTAAACCTTACTGAGTCGCCTTCCTCAGTTACATCAAACGGAAGTCCCATTCCTGTTGTTCCGTCTTCTGTGTATCCATACCAGTCCTCTGAGAATACGTAGAAGTATGTTTTATCTTCGCTCTCAGTTTCCTTTGTGTAGTTGGCATATACTCCCTTTTTGAAGTATGTGCCTGCTGCGATTTCCTCTGACTCCCCATCAATACTCTCGTCAACCTTGTCAGGTGTTGCTGTGGTTGCTGCTTCCGTATCATCGATGTTCTCTGTTGCAGCTTCCTCAGTTGTTTCTACAGCCTCTTCTGTAACTGCGCTCTCCGGAGCTGCTCCCTGGCTTCCGCATCCTGCCATGAGCATTCCAGACATTGCTGTTATCATTGCTGCTGCAATAACTTTTCCATAAACTCTATCCCTCATATCTTCCTCCTCATAAGAAAATATTTTGATGTGTCATTTACAAGTACCATAATAATTACCCCTGTCCAACACATGTCCAACAAAGGTAAAAAATATTGTTCTAAGCATAGGGCTGGTTCATCCGGAATTATCATATTTCTCAATTCTGACTGACGCAAAATCACTTTTACATTTTTTCTTTCAACCTGAAATTGTTAAATGCAATTAGCTGGCGTAACAGCAAAAATTATTTGTTCAATCTGCAATCAAATTTGTTCGCGTCCAGACGTAACGGCTTCCAAAAAGTTATCCCCGCAGAGAAAAATCGTGCAACCTGTATTGTAATAATCGACTGCATCGGCGTAACCGGAAATTAAAAAACAAATTTTCGTGCAACCAATTTGGGCATTTTGAGCGGTACTGACTCAACTCAAAAATTGAAAAAATTTCTTGTGCAACCAGTTAGAGTAATATTAGAAGCACTGACGTACCAAGAAAAACAAATCTCCATAAAAAAACAAATCTCCATAAAAAACAAATCTCCATAAAAAACACCCCCGCTACCAGGAATAAGTAGCGGGGGCCAGGTTTCAACAGGATTATCTAACAATATACAGTGAAGCTCTTCCAAACAAGATCTTACTTCCTAAACACAATCCAGTTATGTGACCAGGGAACAGGAAGTCCAAACAGCGTCCTTACTTTTCCGTCGACCTTCCTGTACCAGGAATAATTCCATCCGGCGCCCATGTCCATGTAGACAGCGTTGGTGACTCCGAGCCTGTCAAGCTCATCCATGAATTCATCAAAGTGCATCATCTTAACTGAATCTATTATGCACAGATTCCCGTTTAACTCTGCGAGGGTTCGGTAGCATCTGGCTCTCGGTCTGTCGAAGTCCATAACAGCTTCAGTGTCATCTATCATTCCAAGCTGCATGAAGCCTGATCCTCCAGCCTTGGCTGCTGTCTGAACGGCCTTGGTCTTTTCATCAAACTCAAATCTGAACTTCCCATTAGCAAAGGTAAATGCTGCATCTGCATCCCTGTCATAGGGGCTGTCATAAAATACACCATGGGAAGCGTGATCGCCTTCGATATTGTCATCCTTAAAGGTTATCTGAACTGCATGCTGGAATGCTGCGCCGCAGCACCAGGTTATGGACTCATCCGATTTGGAGGGTCTCGTTCCACATTCAAGATCAACCACAGAATACTCCGGGAAAAACACATATACTTTTTCTGTTTTGTATATGGTGGTTTCATCGCCCGGCAGTATATCCTCTACAGGCATGTTAGTTGCATCTATGCTCTCCGGAATATTCACATGGTACTGGGATATAAGTCCCATGAAAATAAAAATAAACGCAGGAAGAACGAAAAAAGAAGCAGCATAGCACAGGTAATAAAGGAGCTTAATCGGCTTCCATTTTATCTTCTCCGTTCCCCACAAATAGATTATCAGAGCAAAGCTAAGCAGGAATGGAAGCGCCAGATAGACAATGTAGGGTGCCGACATCTGTGCTACAAAGAAGGTTGTATATGCTCCAAATGAAAGAAGGGTCATGGACATAAGCCACATACCCAATAAACGTTTTTTGATACTCATTTATTCTTACGTTCCCTTTTTTGTTTAAGAAGCTCCTGCCTGAGAACCTTGAAGGAATCAAGCTGCGATTCTATGCTCACAATCAGAAGAAGGATTGCGATATCCGTAAGATACTGCAATCCTGTTTCCCACTCGATGGTCTTGCTAAAATCAAGCAGGCTGTTTGTTATCAGCAAAATGATGTAAACAACAAACTTATAAATAATGGCAATCCTGTTTAAGATAACGTTGCCGGGATTGCCGTGCTTTGCGTAATTGATAATGAAGTGATTGATGGTGATTATGATAGTCATAAGAAAGGACATTCCGGCTGCTGCCAGATAGATACTTCCCTGAACGCCCACAACAAGGTAAGCGTCGAAGTCCTCCTGTCCCCACAAGTGCTCAAGCACAAGATGCGCTTCCTGATACATCAGGCAAAAGAGTACACCGCCCATAATTCCCTTCGCTACGTCCCAGCTATATTTTTTATAAGCAAAAAACATAGTAATAACAGTGAAAAGCTTTACCAATACCTGAAATATGGCAAAGCCGTCACCCTGAGAATAAATAAGCGCTATTGTAACCAAACTGGTACCGACTGCAAAAATGCACTCAGCGTGCATCAGATACTCATTTAAAAAAATCGAATTTTTCTCTGAATCACTCATCAAATTCAACCTGCAAATATCAGCATAATTGCGCAAACAAAAAGAGATATTCCGATATGTTTCATATTCATGGTAGTCCTCCCCCTCACAAGAGTAAATACACAAAATATAATAAGTTTGTAAATTTATTGTTATTATATTATTCGTTGTCCAACAGATGTCCAACATCAGGGAAGTCAATTTTCTTTATATTTAGTTAATCGGTACATACCCGCAGGCTTCGATCATTTGCTGTCCTTCATCTGTAAGCAGCCAGTCTACGAGCTTTTTGACATTTTCATTAGTGTTGTCTTTTCTGTATACCACATAGAAACTGGCAGTTAAGGGATAGCTTCCGTTTTTGATGTTTTCAGCATCAGGATAGACGCCGTCTATGGAAAGCATCTTCACGTTGTCATTAGCTACCATTCCTGACAGATAATAGCGGAAGGAATAGCCTATAGAAGCTCCGAAAATCGAAAACACATTTCTGTATGGATGTATATCATTATCCATGAATTTGTCCATCATGGTCTGACTTCCCGAGCCCTTTATCCTGGTCAGTGGATTGATGGCTCTCGGCGCTCCGCCGATATCCTCCCAGTTTGTTATCTCGCCTCTGTAAATCTTGCGAATCTGATCGGCAGCAAGACCATCCACGGGGTTATTTTTATTTACAAAAAAGACGAAGCCCTCAAGACCCACGGGAACAATTTCAAGCTCTACGCCCTTCTCCTTAGCGGAGTTCAATTGGTCTTCAGACGGATGGGCTGTGAAGAAAAGATCAACAGATCCGTCCACCATGGCATCGAAGCCGCGAATGGTGTTCTGGTACTTCATCGCGCTGTCGTCGGCGAAGTTCTCACCATATTTATTATCATCCGAAAAGCTTCCGCCCTCATAGGTAACACACCCCTCGGGGTAAATGCTGTCGATAACAGAAGCATATACCGGAACCAAGGCCGCTGCGCCGTCAAGTACAGGCAGGTCATCTCCTTCCGAAAAATGCATGGATGAACCTGTTCTTGCAAGTAACGAGTCCTCCTCAAAGGGCAGGAATTTCGCAACATCTACCATTTTCAGCTGGGTTGCTCCGCTGTAGTTATTGCCAAGGCGCCTTGTTATTGTTACATATAAAAAGATATTTAATGCCAGAAATAGTACTGCGCAAAAAAGAATGATCAGCCGCTTTTTCATAACCAGAACTCCTTAGAAATAAAGTAAATAATAGAGGAGTTGGTATATGCATAATAAATATAGGCGGCATGAGCTGCAGTTATAGCAATACCTGCCACGATCTCTGCGATCAGAATCCCCAAAAACTTCCTATCACTCATATCACATGCTCCTCATAAATGCATCAATGAGCAGTGCAAGAATTCCTACCACAATGGCACCTGCAATAACAAATCCAAACATCACGCCTGAAATTGCAGTAAGCACCACAAGGCCTTCATTACGTTTTCTGTTTTCCTTTTTAGCTGCTTTGTCATCAAGGATGCACAGCACTAAGGAAATTACAAAGAACAGAACTATCACCACAGCGATCAACAAAATAAGCATAAACAATTCCCTCCAAACAAAACTTTTTATTCCCTCTTTTAGCTTATCAACAGTGCCTTACTTTAAGCAGTCTGTTCAAAGCTTCTTCTATTATATAACGCGGACATGCCAAATTGAATCTCTCAAATCCCGCTCCGCCTGTGCCAAACCAGTAGCCTTCATCCAAGAAGAGCAGCGCTTCACCGGTCATGAATTTCTCCAGCTCCTTATGTGCCATGCCCCATGCATTAAAGTCGCACCACATAAGGTATGTTCCTTCCATTGGATACACCACGACTTCGGGGAAGTGTTTCTTCATGAACTCCTCTAAAAATACAGCGTTACCATGGATCACTTCGATACATTCATCAAGCCATTTTTCACAGTGGGTATAAGCAAGCCTGCAGGCCTCCATTCCAAGAGGATTCGGCGCATCTCTGTAGCCCTTATATCTTTCTTTATCGAAGGCTTTCCTGACCTCAGGATCCTCTATTATCACCATTGATGTCTGCATTGCAGCAAGGTTAAAGGTCTTGCTTGGAGCAACGCATACAGCCATGTGTTTTCCTGCATCTGGCGCAACCTTAGCCATAACGGTATGCTCGTATCCGGGCATTATAAGGTCGTTGTGAATCTCGTCATCAACGATAAAGACATCATTTGCTACGCAGATTTCGTATACCTTAAGAAGCTCCTCTTTTGTCCAGACACGTCCCACAGGGTTGTGAGGATTGCAGAAAAGAATGAGCTTTGTATTCTTATCAGAAGCCGCTTTTTCTAAAGCATTAAAGTCTATAGAGTATCTCTTGCCATCTGTGACAAGACCCACATCCATAACTTTTCTGCCATTCATCTCGATGGATTTTTTGAAGGGATAATAGACAGGAGTAAGTATGATCACTCCCTCACCCTCCTTAGTGGTAGCTCTTATAAGATCGCAGAGCGCAGGCACTACGCCATCGGATAACGAAATCCATTCCTTCTCTATAGCATAGTTGTGGCGCCTCTTTTGCCAATCTACGACAGCATTAAGAAAACCATCCGTTGGAGCAGTATATCCAAGGACGGTTTTTCCGATATAATCCTTAAGTCCATCCACTATCTCCGGTGCATTCTTAAACTCCATGTCTGCAACAGACAACGGAATTATTTCCTCCGGAACATCGGGATTTTTCTTAATCATATTTATATACTTGTAAGCGCTGGCATTTCGTCTGTCAGGACAGGTTACAAAATCGTACATATTCACGCACCTCGCAAAAAATCCTTAACGATAACACCATTAATTATAGCATATCCCCCTCCTATTCATTCCTCAAATTATATCTCCACCTGAAATGTCATAAGAGAAAAACCGAAGGCTGTCAGAAGAATGAAAATGATGTCTTTCGTTTTATTGCTTATAGATGAACTTTTCATTTCCTGACTCCTTTTTTCTTTTTTCACTATATCATAAAAAAGTGCCTGCGGCACTTCAGCTCCCCTGCCCCTCAATCATGAGGGGTGGGGGTTGTTTTTTGCCTCAACTCATTCATAATGATTTTTATGAAACGAAACATACTACAAAATCTGTTCCGCGATCATTACGAAGAAATTCAATATACTCTTCACCCCCGCAAAACTGAAATTGAAAACATCGATAAGATGCTCAATTGCGGAGATCCTGCCTATGGCGGCGCCATGTACGGCTGCCCTGATTGTGGTACTCTCAAATTCATTCCCTTTCGTTGTCATTCAAGATTCTGTCCTACATGTGGTGCCATGTATTCACAGAAACGTGCTCAGGCTATGTCCTTCAAGCTCATAAACTGCCAGCACAGACACTGCGTATTCACCATATCAAAAGAATTACGACATTACTTTCTCGAAGACCGCGACCTTCTTAACTGTCTTTTCGAAGCTGTCAGCAGTGTTATTAACCGTATGTTCTACAAAATCAACAAGAGTCAGAGCTTCACACCTGGTTACATTCTGGTTCTTCATACATTTGGTCGTCCTTTAGAATGGAATCCTCATATCCACTGCCTCATATCTGAAGGTGGTGTAGGCGACACTGGTTTTTGGCGCAGAGTCAATCACTTTAATTACCACTACTTACGCCATGCTTTTCAAACAGCTCTGCTTAATCTAATGGAAGCCCGTATTACTGATCCCAAGAAGAAAGCATTGTTCAAAAAAGAAAAAGCCCTCTCATACAAAAATCAAAAAGATGGTTTCTATATCTACGCAAAACCCACCCTTGCTGACAGGCACACAGTGGCTAAATATATAGGTCGCTACCTTGGTCGTCCAGTAATCGGCCTCTCAAGGATTGACTCTTATGATAAAGAGCATGATACTGTCACTTTCCACTACAACAGACATGAGGACGAAGTCCTTGTCACCGAGACCATACCTTCCATGGAATTCATCAAACGTCTTATCCAGCACATACCCGAAAAAGACTTTAAAATGATACGTTACTATGGTGTGTATGGCCGTCATAGAGAATCAGACAAAAAGCTTTACCAGCTGATTCATCCATCTAAAAAACCATTCTTTAAATCATTCCTTCAATGGCGTTCAGGTATCCTGTCAGCATTCGGATATGATCCATTGAGTTGTCCCAAGTGCACCAGAACCATGAAATTTCTTGAATTGCACTTTAACCACAAACGTGTTTCTCTCGAAGCCCTATATGAAAAAGCAATGGGAAAATGCCGTCCCAAGAGCAGAGCTCCATCTTCAAAAATCGGCAGTGTTCCCTCGTATTCCTGTGCATGATAAAATCATGCTACAGGAGGAACAGCCATGGCTAGTAAAGAACTAATAGCAAAGCTTAGAGAGAAATACATCCAAAATCCGCCGGAAGGCATGTCGGCGAACGAAATCCGCGAGATGGACGATGAAGACCTTCTCGACATGGATTACTTTATGCACGAAGATGACGAATTCTTTGACGAGGTAGATTGGTAATTTATAGCCAATATACCTCCGCTTTGCGTGGCCCGGTCTTGCCGGGCCTTTTAATTCAAGGTTTCGCCGCCAAGGCGAAATTTCCTATTAAATAAAA
>NZ_AUJH01000030.1:0-22843 GCF_000424125.1 Butyrivibrio sp. FC2001 | reverse complement strand
CTGTACAGAACTTGATAGAAATATCAGGTATCGACTTCGCATGTGCATTTGGAAACACTGGAAAACTCCACAGAACAGAGCGAAGAACTTGGTAAAGCTAGGAATACCCAAATGGGCGGCATATAGAACCGCCTATAACGGAAAAGCGATTGCAAGCGTATGCTCAAAGACAGATGTGCAGAGAGCAATAAGCCCGAAAAGGCTTAAGCAATTTGGACTTATCTCAATGTTAGATTACTACACCGAGAGGTGTGTCACTTGTTAAGTTGATTGAACCGCCGTGTACGGAACCGTACGCACGGTGGTGTGAGAGGTCGAAAATGTCTCTATAATGAGACATTTTCTCCTACTCGATTTTTTTATATTTTATAAAATGTTTATGAAATATACATAGTTTGGGATGGCCGCTTATGAGATACTTATTAATAAGAATTATATTCGATACTATTATTATTAGGAGGGGAAGTAATGATTTGTACGAATTGTGGAGCAAAAATACCGGATAATTCAACAACTTGTGAAAAATGCGGAGCGAAAATAGAAGCTCCCGAGACTGAAGAAAAGACCAGAAACAAAGCTCTCAGCGCCGTATTGATCATTGTATTTATATTAGGCGCGGTTGCGGCTATTTTACTTCTGAACATCAGAAAAAACAGTCCGCTTCACGGGGCTAAGCTCAAAAAACAGGTAGTCTGGGAGACGGAGGATCTGACCGTTTCCGTGAAGGGACTAAAATACGATAAGGAAAACCCCGAGAATCCTTATTACATCGAGATGAAGGCTGAGAATAAAGGCTCTGCAGATAAGGTTGTTACCTGCGAAGCAGCTGCAATAAATGATGTAAAGGTGGATGCTGACTTTGAACTAAATGTTCCTGCAGGCGGAGAGGCCGAGGGAAGGCTTACATTCACGGACAGATACCTGAATTCTCTGGATATATTCAAGACCTTTTCAACAGTAGCATTAGCACTCAGATCAGATGATCAGATAAGTGGCAAGGTCTCCATGAAGACAGGGCTTAAGAAGAATAAGGCTACTCTGAATAAGGGCGATGCTACCCATCAGTATGATGAAAATGATGTGATCGTAAATTATGAGGCTCTTGATGTGGGCTACAGCGGATTTGGACCTGCAGTTGTACTCTATGTGGAGAACAACAGCGATGAGGTTATCCGCGCGAGAATAGGAGAGGCGAAGGTAAATGGCACCATAGTTGAATGTAAGACTGATGATACGGGATTATTACCTCACACAGCAGGATACGTTCAGTTTGTTATTGATAACGAGCAGCTTACAAGCAATAACCTGCTTCCACTCAGCAAGGTGAGTACGAAGATTGAATTTTATGATCCCGTGACACAGGAGACAAAGTTCACTGCACCTATACTTATAAACAATCCGTAGGAAACTTTTTGACATACTTGCGTACTAAAGAAGGATAGAAATATAGATTGGTTGCGAAGCGTGAGAATAAGCTTCGGAAACGATTTTTAATCAAATTTTATAAAATTTATGAAAAATCGTAAGCTTTTATATTGTTTTTCTGCAAAAGTATGATAAAATCTAAGTATGTTAAGAGTTTGATTAACAGGTATACAAAGTATACAATTTATAAATCGTTCTGCGGTTTATATTCTATGAGGGAGAAAGAGACCGGTACATAAGTACCGGCTCTTTTGTTTTTATGTATAAAATTATTGTATTTCAGCTTTCTTCTTCAGCGGCTTCAATGACGCCTTCTATCTTATTCCGTAGCCATACAATATCCTGATCAAAGGCCTTAAGAAGTGCTGCGGAGTACTTCGATTTCCTGATGGCATCGGTTTTCCTTACTGCAGCAAGGGAGGTCTGAAGCTCCTTTATTTTATCCAGGGTTTCAGTCATCTCATCGGAAAGAGAAGAGGAGCCGCGGATGCAGCCGTCAAGGACGCTTCCGATGCGGTTTCCCTTGTACATGATTTCTCTTGCGGAGGACATGACATCCGACCTGAAAACATCGAGGGCCTTTAAGTAGTCATCGCAGGCGGCGTCGCGCTTTTTCATGACCTCACGGAAATCCTGGTTAAGAGTTGAAAGACTCTGGATGAGAATGTTCGTGTAGTTAGTACTCTGTCTGTAGTATTCGTTACTTGCAGAGGAGTACATGTCGGAATATCTGGTGGCATCCCTGTGGGCAGACTGAATTGTGTGCACAGAGGAGCGCACTGTCTTAAAACCGTTCTCAAGAGCAAGGAGCTCTGCGTCAAGGGCTGCGGATATATCGTGGATTCTCCTTGAGAGGTCACCCACCTGTGCTGCAACCTTGGTTGAAAATTCACGGCTCTCCTCATTCATGTGAGTTGCTTCTATAGTAGTGTGGATTGCAAGAAGATCTGCCTCGGATGAGAGAGCCTCAAGCTGTTCCTTCTTTTCCGAGAGACTCTGAACCTGCTTGTGATACTGCTCCAATGAGGACAGAGTGTACTCAACGCTTTTTTTCAATATGTGCGAAAAAGAAGAGTAGCTTCTTATCTGTGACACTAGCCCCGGATCAGGCATATATTCCTCGGAGAGCTTGGGAAGATTGATCTGTGGAATCTCGGTCTTGTCCTCGAAGGCTGACTTGTCGGGAAGGTCCGGGATATTGTCAGTAGTCTCTTTAATAGAAGAGAGGGCGTCGCGCACCTTCTCTATGGTTTCGTTTAATGTTTTTACATCGCTGATATGCCCTTCAGATGCGGATATTATCTCAGTGATATCTGAATCCAGCTCTGAATAGCTCTCGTCCTGATCAGATGAAAATGAATCAAGGTCGCCCTCAATCTGGTCTCTTCTTCCTTTTAATGCTGTGGGAATATCGCGAATAGGCGCTATGAGGTCAGTGAGCTTTTTGCGCTTAACTACCTCCTGCCTGCTGATGGTAGGGGCAAACTCTTCCAGCGGCAAGTAACTGTTATCATATTCTTCTTCGTATTTCCTGCCGAAAAGTGCCAAGATTGTCGCCTCCCCCAAAAAGATAATGCAATTATAATATTCTAAAAACCGATAGAAATCATTGCATTCCTTCTTCAAGTATATCATATAATATGGCTATTTTACAAAGGGTTAATACCACAATTACTTGTAATTTTAATAGTGTAGAAACACAAAATATGGTATAATCATGACATAGACAAAAGGGTCAGGTTACCTGTTTCTTCTATATGGAAAATGTCTGATTTTCCGATGACCTGATAGCACTCGTCTAACTAAATAGGATGGGGGGAAGTGCATGAAAAAAATCTATGTACTCGATACTAATGTCCTCATTCAGGCACCACATGCGCTCAGGTGTTTCGATGATAATGATGTCGTTTTACCTCTGGTGGTACTTGAAGAACTGGATACGCACAAACGCGACGAAGGTGAACGCGGTGCCAATGTCCGAGAAGTAATCCGCTTGCTTGAATTGCTGCGGGAGAAGGGAGATCTTACCAAGGGAGTAGAGCTACAGGACGGCGCAACCCTACGAGTTGAGAAGAACTTTAAGGACGTCGAACTGCCCAAGGATATGGTGGAGTATAAATCAGACAACCGTATCCTCAGAGTTTGCAAAGGGCTTTCAGATACCTGCAAAGAGGAAGTTATCCTTGTAACTAAGGATATTCTGATGCGTATCAAGGCGCAGCTTCTGGGTATCAAGGCTCAGGATTTTACAACTGAACAGGTAGTATCACATGGAGAGCAGTACTCCGGACGTATAAGAGTTTACGCACCGGAAGAGATTTTTAAGGAGTTTAGAAGAAAGGGAGTTCCGGTAGATGCAGTTTACACCTGCGACGAGAACGGCGATAAGGTGAAGCCGGAGCTTTATGAGAACCAATTTGTAATACTTCAGGGTGACCAGTCCACCAATAAGACCCAGATGGGCAGAGTTGACCACGGTGTCATCAGGAAGCTTGAATTTGAAAAGGCTCAGCCCTACGGCGTAACACCCAGGAATGCAGGTCAGTATTTCCTTCAGGAAGCACTGATGCAGCCTGCTGAGAAGGCACCGCTTGTAATAGTAAAGGGTATGGCAGGTACAGCCAAGACCTTCTATTCACTGGCAGTAGGCCTTGAGAAGATGGTGAACCGCCCCACAGGCGAGTACAGACGAATTCTTATCTGCAGACCCAATTCACAGTTTGATGATGACATCGGTTTCCTTCCGGGAGACGAGCAGGATAAGATAGGACCTCTTATGAGACCTATCATCGATAACCTAGAGCAGCTCATCGACTCAAGTGAAGAGGAGAGATATGCTGATGAGAAGGAGCTTCAGGATAAAACTGATGAGATCTTCGAGAGAGGAATTGTTCAGACAGAAGCCCTTAACTTTATCAGAGGCCGTTCTATTTTAAAGACATATCTGATAATCGATGAGGCCCAGAATATGACGCCTGCACAGGCTAAGGGTATCATCACAAGAGCAGGTAAGGACACCAAGATCATTCTTTTGGGAGATCCCAACCAGATCGACAGACCCTTCCTTGATGAGAGGACCAACGGACTGTCATACGCTTCAGAGCACATGAAGGGCTCCGAGCTTTGCTGGCAGATATCCCTGGTGGCAGAGGAGTGCGAGAGAAGTAAGCTGGCTATGGATGCCATCGGTAGGATGAGAGATAAGGTAATTGTTTAAAAAATAAATAGTGGTAAACAAAAAGCAGGTCACAACCCATATCGGGAAGTGACCTGTTTTATTACTGTTCGTATAAAAAATATGCAACCCTTTACTGCTGCGGAGGAACCGGATTATCCGGAGAATCCTGTGAAGGCAGCGGTCTTGTATCAGTTGTGTAGTCAAGCTGACCGGGAGCAAAGTTTTTGCAGGCTGAGAGAAGTGTGATCGAGCCTACGATAGTGATGATGTTGGCTAATACTGAAAATCCCACGGAGACATTCTTATCAAGTCTTGATAGTTTCCATTCTTTTACCCTCCTCGTAGGAAAAATGAATTTTATTTATTATTCTATTGTAATATAATAATTACATTAATTAAATATAAAGGGAGAAATGAGGAAATGTTTTGTGAGTATTGTGGTAAAGAACTAGCAGACGGAACTAAGTTCTGCCCTTACTGTGGTAAGCCGGTAGGACAGAGTTCGCAGCAACCTGCAGGGAAGACTTCGCAGCAGCCTGCAGCGCAGCAGAGTACGTATGGGGAAAACGTTACTCAGCAACCAACCTATGGCCAGCAGCCTACTTATGGTCAGCAGCCTACTTATGGTCAGCAGTCTACATATGGCCAGCAATCTACCTATGGCACCGGCACCTATGGTCAGCCGGAGAATCCTTACTACCAGACACAGCCTAAGAAGAAGGGTAATGTTGGTCTGATTATTGGCCTGGTTGCAGCAGTGGTAATTATTTTTGGAGCCATTGCAACCTTTGCCTTCATTAAGATTAGCTCAGCAGTAAACACAGCAAAGGGGATTGCCGAAAATCCTTCGGATGCCTTAGTTGATCAGTATCTCGATGAGGATGGCAATTTTGATCATGGAAAAGTGAATGAATTTGAGGAAATGATGGCTGATTCCTGGGAGAGTCAGTCAGAGGATATGACTGGCAAAACAATGTATGCCACACATGATCTTGTTACCAAGGAAGAGACTTCTTACTGGGAGTTCCTCGATAATAAGACAGCATGGCTTATGATGCCGGACGGAAGCCACTACGAAGCTAATTACACCTACATTACAGGTAAGCTGGGAATGCTTTACACAGAGTTTAAGTTCCAGGAATTTGGTCTTACGTATGATGAGCTTGCAAGCGTTACAGCTGCCAGAATGGAAGCGGATCCTTCCTGCGAGGGTTACGTTGTTATAGCGTTTACCAACATGGAGCTTCATAATGCTGACGGTTCCACTGAGACAATGGACAGCTCCAATGCGGTAATGTACTATGGCGTAAGCTATGACAAGGGTGATTACACTCTGTACGATATCGTAGGTGCTAACTCAGCAAGCTACTACAACTTTATATGTGATAAGTAAAATAATTATTGAAGCCTGAATCTGCGGATTCAGGCTTTATTTTTTCTACATAAATATTTTTGAATTTTTATAAGAAATGAACTTGACAATCATTCTCAATAAGTACATAATGATTTTGCGATAGTTAGCAAGAGGTAACAAGAATATGCCCTAAACAAGCCAACTATACGAATTGCATAAAATTTAATTTCTATCATAGGAAGAAGGAGTCACATGGATATGACATTAAATGAAGCCGAAATCGGAAAAGAATATATCGTTTCAGATATAGAGACTGACGGCGATGAAGACATGAAGAGTTTCCTGTTTTCACTTGGATGCTACAGCGGTGAGACTATTACTGTTGTTGATAAAAAGCGCAATCTGGTGGTCGCAATCAAGGATGCCAGATATAACATTGATCCTGAGTTAGCAGAAGCTATCAAGATATAATTGAAAAAAGTTATTTTTAGGAGGAAGTAAAATGAGAATCGCAATGGCGGGTAACCCGAATAGCGGAAAAACAACAATGTTTAATGCCCTGACCGGACGTAGTGAGAAGATTGGTAACTGGGCGGGTGTTACTGTTGATAAGAAGGAGAGTCCCATCAAAAAGTCATTTTATGATGGTGGAAAGGAACTTATTGCAGTAGATCTTCCCGGAGCATATTCAATGTCTCCCTTCACATCCGAGGAGAGCATTACAAGCGGATATGTTAAGAACGAGCATCCTGATGCAATCATCAATATCGTGGATGCTACTAACCTTAGCAGAAGTTTGTTTTTCACAACTCAGCTACTTGAGCTTGGAGTACCTGTAGTTGTTGCACTTAATAAAAATGATGCAAACGACAAAAAGGGAAACAGCATAGATGAAAAGCTCCTTTCAGAAAAGCTTGGATGTCCTGTAATCAAGACTGTTGCTACTTCAGAGGCAGGTCTTAAGGAAGTGGTTAAGGCAGCAGCTGAGCTTGAAGGAAAAGGACAGAAGGAGCCCTATGTTCAGGGTAACGTTGATGTTCATGACAAGGCAGCAGTTGAAGAGGCAGACAGAAAGCGCTTTGCTTTTGTAAATAAGATTGTTAAGGATGTTGAGAATCGTAAGGTTCTTACAAAGGATAAGAACTTCGGAGATACAATCGATAACATTGTTACACATCCTGTTGTTGGACTTGTAGTTTTTGCTGCCATCATGTGGCTTGTATTCTATATTTCACAGACTACCGTAGGTACATGGCTTGCAGATATCCTCGCAGGCTGGATCGAAAGTTTCCAGGGCTTTGTGGGGGATAAGATGGCAGATGCCAACCCTCTTTTATATGCGCTATTGGTTGACGGTATCATCGGTGGTGTAGGTGCCGTTGTAGGCTTCCTCCCCCTTGTTATGGTTATGTATTTCCTCATCGCACTTCTTGAGGACTGCGGATATATGTCAAGAGCAACAGTAGTTCTTGATCCTATTTTCAAGAGAGTAGGTCTTTCAGGAAAATCCGTTATTCCTATGATTATCGGAACTGGTTGCGGTATCCCTGCTATCATGGCATGCCGTACCATCAGAAACGAGAGAGAAAGACGTTCAACAGCAATGCTTGCAACCTTCATGCCCTGCGGAGCTAAGCTTCCTGTTATCGCACTTTTTGCAGGAGCATTTTTCCCTGAGTCAAAATGGGTGAGCTTCATCTGCTACATGGGTGGTATACTTCTTATCCTTCTTGGCGCACTTCTTATCAAGGCAGTTACAGGAATGAAGTACAGAAAGTCATTTTTCATCATCGAGCTTCCTGAGTACAAGGTTCCCAGCCTTATGTTTGCATTGAAGTCCATGCTCGAGAGAGGTAAGGCTTACATCATCAAGGCAGGTACAATCATCCTTGTATGTAACACAATCGTTCAGATCATGAGTAGCTTCAACTGGCAGTTCCAGGCTGTAGAAGAGGGAATGGAGAACACTTCAATCCTCGCTGGTATTGCAGGACCCTTCTCTGTTCTTCTTGTTCCTGTTGTTGGTATCGCCAGCTGGCAGCTTGCTGCAGCAGCAATCACAGGCTTTATCGCCAAGGAGAACGTAGTGGGTACTATCGCAACAGTTTATGCTATCACCAACCTTATCGATACTGAGGAGCTTGAGCTTATCGGTGAAGGTAACGCAGTTGCAGCAGTTATGGGTATCACCAAGGCAGCAGCTCTTGCATACCTTATGTTCAACCTCTACACACCTCCGTGCTTCGCAGCTCTCGGTGCTATGAATTCTGAGATGAAGTCAGCTAAGTGGCTTTGGGGCGCAATCGGCTTACAGCTTGCAACAGGCTTTACAGTTGGTTACCTTGTATATCAGATCGGTACACTTGTAACAACAGGTACTGTTGGCGTAGGCTTTGTTCCCGGACTTATCGCAATCCTGGCATTCGCAGGTATCATCGGATTCATTATCCAGAGAAACCAGAAGGCTATGGAGCTTGAGTATAAGCTTGACTGATGAAAACTGATGTCACATTAAGCTTTGAATAGAAAAGGAATTATATAATATTTATAAGGATTTCCGGCAACTTCACTTGAGGGAGTTGCCGGTTTTTTGATAAATGGACACAAACATTTGTTTTTGGTAAACTGTGCTTGGAAGTTTTGTGGAAGGGAGGCATGTATGAATAGGACAATTTTTCATATAGATGTTAATTCTGCCTTCCTGTCATGGTCTGCAGTTAAAAGACTAAAGGAAGATCCTGATTCAGTAGATCTACGAACAATCCCTTCCGTTGTTGGCGGTGATGTAAAAACAAGACATGGCATAGTTACTGCAAAGTCGATTCCTGCTAAAAAGTATGGAATTCAGACAGCTGAGCCTATAGCCAGCGCTCTGCAAAAGTGCCCCAAGCTTATTGTGATCTCGTCAGATTTCCATATTTACAGACAGTATTCACATGCATTTATAGACATATTAAGAAGCTATTCCGAGATTCTGGAGCAGGTATCAATAGATGAGGCCTATCTGGATGTGACAGAGCTTGCAGGAATGGATGTAAGAAACCACCTGATAGATAGCTTTACCGGGCTCTTCAGGCTGATAGAGAGGGATGACGCCGGAGAGATAGAGAGGCCTGTGGCTTCAGAGGACGTCATCATTAAGGAAATAATAAATAACCCTGAATTTGATCAGGTATTTCCGCTTAATCTCGCAGCCGCGATAAGATATGAGATCCGTACAAAGCTGGGCTTTACAGTAAATGTCGGAGTATCAACCAACAAGCTCCTTGCAAAGATGGCCAGCGATTTTACAAAGCCAGACAGAACCCACACGCTGTATCCTGCGGAGGTACGCATAAAAATGTGGCCCCTTGATATAGGAGACCTCTTTGGCTGTGGCAAGAAGAGCGCTGAGAAGCTCAGGGGCGTTGGAATAAGGACAATCGGCGATGCTGCAGTGATGGATATTGAACTATTGAAATCTCAGCTGGGTGAAAAGGGAGGAGAGTACATTTACAGAAGC
Organism: Butyrivibrio sp. FC2001; assembly: GCF_000424125.1. NCBI lineage: Bacteria > Bacillati > Bacillota > Clostridia > Lachnospirales > Lachnospiraceae > Butyrivibrio > Butyrivibrio sp. FC2001. The sequence continues at coordinate 13,384 of NZ_AUJH01000030.1, read as the reverse complement.
TCCAATGGAATAGGCTCGGACACCGTGCACACAGAGCACGAGGATGCCAAGAGCTATTCCAATGAGACTACTCTTGCTACCGATATTACAGCTGATAGCTACGATACGGACATGCCGCCGGTGGTAAGGCGCCTGGCCGATAAGGTGGCTGGGAGACTGCAGAAGGACGGCGTATATGGAGGAACAATAACCGCCCAGGTGAAGACCGGAGATTTCAGGCGGTTTTCAAGACAGATGAAGCTGTCTGAATCTACCAATGATGCAGATGTAATTTATGAAAATGCCATGCTTTTACTTGGGAATCTTCTCACCGGAGAGGATGGAATTTTTGAAGGCGGCATAGGCGTGAGACTCGTGGGAGTCGGCGCGGACAATCTTGATAACGGCGAGTACCGTCAAGGTAACCTCTTTGATTGGGCTGCCACTGGTAAGGCACAAGTCAGGGAGGAGAAGCTTCGGGAGGAAAAGCGTGGGAAACTTGAAGAGATGGAGAAGCTGATAAAGGGCCGTTTTGGAGATGATGCAATAAAAAAGGGGTACGATCAGTAGGCCCCATGAGACAGGCTCATGATGTTTTTGTAGTTTTAAGGGGAAGTTTTAAAGTATGAAAAAAAGTTTTTGGAATAACAAATTGGGGAGAGGAGTTTCTTTATTTATAATTCTATCGCTCCTTTCTACAGGAGTATCGTTTTCATCTGAGGGAGTGACGGCTAAAGCAGCTGCCATGACAGGAAATGTCGCCGGTGACCACAGAGTTGTGGAAGCACCCCAGATGGATAAGCTTGTGGAGCTTGATGGTGAGCCTGCCGAAGAGCTTAACGAAAATGCACTCCTTAGTCCTGCCTATAAGATCGGACAATACGCCAATCTTCTTTCAACTACAGAGAAGGCTATGTACAAGCTTGTTGTGGGAGCTGTATCTAATTACGCGCCCTATAGAACAAGTTAATCGGAAGCTTTTCAGAAATATGCATATACAATGGAAGTGAGCGCATCAGTTTATAATGAGCTCGATTCGATGGGTTCTGCTTTTCAAACGATGTTTCAGCATGTGATCGAGGCTACAATCTATGACAATATAGATAAGGTTCAGTTTGTTATGTGCAGACTTCCACGTTTCAAGTGGTTTAAGTCAGGAAGCAAATACTATGCACAGACCACGGCAATTGCTTACTATCCCTATGATTATGCTGCCATGAACCAAAAGCTTAAGAGCGCCCGCAGCAGCTTCCTTAGCAGTATTCCAAAGGGAGCAACTCCGCAGGAAACAGAAGCTATTATTCATGACGCTCTTATTGATAACGTCACATACAATTATGGATATAAATCCCTTCCTGCTTACCATTCCTGTTTTACAGCATACGGAGCCCTGGTAGAAGGAAGCGCGGTATGCGATGGATATTCACAGGCTATGTCATATCTGCTTCAGGCTAAAGGTATAGACTCCCTTGTGGTTACAGGCGGAGTTGGAAGCACCGAGGCCATTGCCGCAAGATACGGTCACGCATGGAATCTGGTGAAAATAGGCTCTGAATGGTACGAGGTTGATTCCACCTGGGATGATACAGGAGATAATAATGAAGCAGCGCGCCATAAATACTTTAATGTGACGACTGCTTATCTTGAAAATCTGGGCTCTTCAAGCCACTTAAGAGCAGCTCCTTATATAGGCTCGCTTATGGAGACGCCTATAGCTACGGGAACGACCTATACCTATAGCTACATGAAAAATCATTACCCGAACCTGTTTACCAACATCGTAGCTACAGGCATAACTACAAATATGAGGACGGCAGATATAAAGACAGGGGAAACAGTCACTGCACAGGCATACCTTACACCTTCAAATGTCACCAACAAATACGTAAAATGGACATCCTCTGATCCTTCAGTCGCTGATGTGGATGGAGGCGTTATAACAGGTAAATCATCAGGAAGAGCTATAATAACTGCCACCGCCGGATCAAACCCTGATGTACTTACAACGATAGCAGTAACGGTAACGACTCCAATAACAGGCATTAAGCTGGATAGAAGTAGTATCACTATGAAAATAGGTGATATTTTCAGTATTAACGCATCTACCGTTCCGGATAACGCAGATGATAAGTCGGTTTTATGGATCAGCTCCAACAAGGAAGTGGCTACCGTCAACAATGGAAAGGTTACGGCTACAGGCTCAGGAACAGCTATTATTACCGCAGTATCAGATGCCAACAATGCCATAAAGGCAAGCTGCAAAGTTACGGTTTCACTATCATCGGGAGCTGACATCACAGTGACCTCCGGAAAGGATACCTATAAGTATGAGGTTCTTGATGATGGATTTACAGTAGCCTTTAAGGGGGTATCTGATAAAAAGGTAAAGACAGTAGATATTCCTGAAGTCATATCTGATGCAAACGGAACAAAATACACTGTCACGGAGATAGGAAAGAGTGCTCTCAAGGGCAGGAAAAAGCTGAGGAAATTGACAGTTCCAAAAACTGTTACTACTATTAAAAAGAATGCTTTTAAGGGCTGTAAGGAGCTCTCACAGATAACCATCTACGGTGATACTCTTGAAAAGATAGAGAGCGGAGCTTTTTCAGGAATTTCAAAGAAGGCTACATTTACAATAAGAACTTCAGACAAAGCAAAATACAAGAAGATTGTAAAGAAAATAAAGAAGGCAGGCGCAAAGAATGCAAAATTCAAGCGAAAAAAGAAATAACAGTAAGGTAACACCCTTTGCGGTGATAAGAACAATACTTATTATCATCCTCGTAGGAGTAATAGGATATGAGGCGGTTATGATCTACCGCGACCAAACAGAGTATTCTGTTGCGGTTAATGAATATGAAGAAATTCGCGACACCTACGTGGATATAAAGGACGATAATTCCCAGAAGGGTGCAAGCCTCTGGGAGGACGCTTATCCCAAGCTCGATATAAAGTTCCAGGCACTTAAGGATGTTAACCCTGATTTTGTGGGATGGATTTATTTCCCTGCACTTTCTAAGATAAGCTATCCCGTGGTTAAGGAGCAGGAGATTGACCAGTACCTCTACAAGACCTTTGACGGAACCTCCAACAGGTCGGGCTGTATCTTCATGGATGTCCTCAGCGATGAGAATTTCTGTGGACTTAGCGACATGGTATTTGGACATAATATGAAAAACGGTTCCATGTTCGGTTCACTTAAAACTCTCTATAAATCAGAGAATAAGGATGTTTTAAAGAATAGCCCTTACGTCTACATTTATACAGAGGATAAGGTTTATAAATACAAGGTTTTCGCATATTACACCACCACACGCGGATCTGAGAGCTACACAGAGGTAACTGACGAGAACGTTTATGATGAGTACATAAATTATATTAAGAGTAATTCTCTTATAGATGTACCAGCAGACATCAAATTTGATGAGCACCCGTCACTGCTTACACTTTCAACCTGCTCCGGAAGAGCCGGCAGCGGAAGGCGATTTGTGGTTCATACAGCAAAGGTCGAAACCTTCGACAGATAAATCAAATAATTATTATCTTTATACAAAATTTATAGAAATCTAATAGAAAATTCAAAGCCCAGGGTATACAATATCTTGTATAAAAATTTATACAGGCTCAAAAATATGTGTTTTGTGTCATGACTTGAATGAGGGGGAGAGTCTATGAACAAACGTATATCCATTAACGGGAAAAGGCCTTTAATGGCAATCTTTGCATTGTCATTATTGGTCAGTTTAACTATATCTTTTGTTAATCCTGTGGCATCTGTCAGGGTCAGCGCTTCGGGGTATGATCTTCCGATTGGAGATCATGAAGGCTTTCCTATGCGAGGTGCTTCTAAGACAGTTGCGTCTGATTACAATCCATTAAGCGTACGTGCAAGGAATAGTAAGAATGCTGCAAATGCAGTAAGTCATGGCTATTATTACGAGAAATTGAATATGGATGAAAAGAGAGATTTCTACGATGCTCTTTATATTGCCTGCGACAGCTCAAGGCGTTTAAAAAAGTCCGATAAGCTTCCGAGTAGTGATTCTGAGGCTGATGTTGTAAGTAAGGGTGGATACCTTTTCTACTCAGGAAGTGAAAGCAGAAACAGATATTACAATGCGGATTCCATGGAATGCACCACTGTTGTAAACGAGGCTATAGAAGCAGTCTGCTATGACCACATGGCCAATGTAGAATATTACATGTGCGACTGGCAGATATATGAATTTGAAACAAATGGTGTCTACAAGGATTACATAATCATGCAGGAGTATACAGCTGATGATTATGATAAGATCGACCAGGCTGTAGCTGCAAAGGCAAAGGAATATGCTAATAAGGTAAAAGCCCTTGGACTTGTGGATGCCAATAACACAGCAGTGACAGTTCTAAATGTCCATGACTGGTATACAAAGCAGGTTGTATATGGAAATATCGGCTCTACAGGAAAGTCATATTTCAATTTTTCACACACTGCTTACGGCGCACTCTGTAAGGGAAGAGCTGTCTGTGACGGCTATTCTCTGGGCTATGCACTTATTCTTAAAGAGCTCGGAATAAATACAAAGGTTGTTACCGGATACGCTAAAACCTCGTCAGGCAGCACCGGCGGACATGCCTGGAATATGGTAAATATAGGCGGAGACTGGTACGAAGAGGATACAACCTGGGCTGATGCTTCAAATTCCAGCGGAGCTTATATAAATCACGCATATTACAATAAAACAACCTATGAATATAGGGTGGGTATTGAAGGCAGCAAGCATGAGAGAGGCGCGCCCTACGGCGGAAGACTAATAGATACTGCAACCGGAACAAAGTATACATACGAAGCTACTCTTGCTCTTTTATCAGGTCAGGAGCCTCAGTATAACGATAACTCCGGTGAAGAGTCATCTACAAACACTGACAGCACAAATGAAAATAGTTCAGATAACAACACCACAACAACAGATACATCCTATAATGAGCCTGTTACTCTGGAGGCTTCTCCGATAGTATGCAAGGTTAACAGCGACCAGACAGCAACCATAAGGGGCGTGACAGACACTGCCGATTCAACTCTTGATATTCCAAGTACTGCTTTAATCAATGGAAAAGAGTACCCTGTAACAGAGATCGAGGCAGAGGCCTTTAAGGGAAACAGAAATATACGTGAGATAACAGGAGGGCACAATATAGTTTCTATAGGAAAGGCAGCCTTTAGCAATTGTAAGAACCTAAGGACTGTTGATCTTTCACAGACAGATGTGAAAACAATCGGTGCCAAGGCCTTTAATGGCTGCAGCAAACTAAAGAAGGTAAAACTTAACGGTGATTATTTAAAGAAAGTCGGCTCCAAGGCTTTTAATAAATTAAATAAGGAGGTGAAGATAACAATATATGCCAGGAATAAGAAGACCTACAACAAGCTGGTGACGAAGGTAACAAAGGCCGGTGCTAAAAATGCAAAGTTTAAGAGTAAGAAATCCCTTGGCATAAAGTACAATTGAAAAATTATAACTAAATAGAGGAAACTTTTTTTGTGAATTTTTTCAGGATTACCACTAATAGCGTGATTGAAAGAAAATAATAAAAAGTGCAATCATAAATGTAATTTTAATTGAAATTTTCGTTGACTTTTATGATGAACATGGTATTATTGGTGTAGGTAATTTATTAAAAATGATTTTGTTTCTGTGACTGGAGGAACGCACATGAAGAAGTTTAAACGTGTAATAGCTACTATGGTTGCAGTCGTTATATCCCTTAATGTAATGGCTTGTGGAGCTGAGAAGGTAGCTAAAATTGACGACGTAGCTGCTCTCAGAGGAATAAATGAAGATACTGAGAACATCTACATTGATGATGAAGCAATAGCTCTTGCCGGAGAGGCTACATCAAGCCAGGCTGCATTAGCAGCAGCTCAGGCAGCATTCGCGCTCGTTAACCAGAAGCGCGCTGCAGCAGGTCTTTCAGAGCTTAGATGGAGTGATGCACTTACACAGGCAGCACTTGTAAGAGCTCAGGAGATCGTTGGTACATTTTCACATAACAGACCTAACGGTTCTGCATGGTACACCGTAAACAGTAACATCATGTTCGGTGAGAACCTTGCAAAGCTTTATAACACAGGAGACTCCGTTGTAGACGCATGGATGGCATCACCTACCCACGCAGCTAACATCATGGAGGCAGGCTTCAGTACAGTTGGTATCGCCGTATATCAGGCAGAGAATGGCAACTGGTATTGGGCACAAGAGTTCGGATACTAATCCAAAGGTAATTCCTAAGACCCGCGACATTGCGTCGCGGGTCTTTTTGTAGTATTATTAAACAGTTACTTGCTGTGATAATTTACAGTAGTGAAGTGCATTGAAGAGCCCTGACAACTTTTCGATGCATCAATAGGAGGATTATTATGAAAAGAAAGATGATGGCAGCTATACTTGCTGCATCCATGATGGTGATGACTGTCACCGGATGTGGAGACAACCGTAAGGTAGCAGATGACGCAAACCAGGCCGAGAGCACAGAGACAGCTGACAGCGCTGAGACAGAGAGCTCCGAAGCAGAGACTGAGGCAACAGAAGAGGCTACAGAGGACGCTACAGAGGACGCTTCTGAGGCTGAGACAGAGGATGCATCAGCAGATGCTTCCGAGGAAGCTACAGAAGAGGCCACAGACGTTGATACAGAGGGAAAAGAGTACATTATCGGTATTTCACAGTTTGCAGAGCACGGCTCACTTGATAACTGCCGTGAGGGATTCCTTCAGGGACTTGCAAACGAGGGTATCGTAGAGGGAGAGAACCTCACAGTTCACTTCCAGAACGCTCAGGCTGATACAGGTACTGCAAGCCAGATTTCAGATGCTTTTGTAGCTGATGGCGTAGACCTTATCTGTGGTATTGCAACACCCAGCGCAATGAGTGCTTACAATTCAGCACTTGGTACAACAGTACCCGTTATATATTCAGCAGTTTCAGATCCCGTTGCTGCAGAGCTTGCAAACGAGGACGGCACACCTGTTGGTAACATCACAGGAACATCTGACGCACTTGCTGTAACAGAGCAGCTTGAGATGATCAGAAAGATGCTTCCCGATGCAAAGAAGATCGGTATCCTTTATACAACATCTGAGACAAACTCAGAGAGTACAATCGCTCAGTACAAAGAGCACGCAGCAGATTATGGCTTTGAGATCGTAGACAGCGGTATCAACACACTTGCTGATCTTGATATGGCTGCAGCAGACCTTGTAACAAAGGTTGACTGCATCAACAATCTTACAGATAACACAGTAGTTTCAGGACTTCAGACAGTTCTTAGCTATGCTAACGAGCAGAAGATCCCTGTATTCGGATCTGAGGTTGAGCAGGTTAAGGTTGGCTGCGTGGCAGCTATGGGCCTTGATTATGTAAAGCTCGGTGTTCAGACAGGTGAGATGGCAGCTAAGGTCCTTAAGGGTGAGAAGCAGGCTTCAGAGATGCCTTTCGAGGTAATCAACGAGCCCAGCCTTTACGTAAACACAGCTGCAGCTGAAGGTATCGAGATGCAGCTTGACGAGGAGTTCGTATCTACAGCAGCTGAGGTATTTGACAGCATCGCTGCAAATTAATAAAAAAATATAAAGCTTCCAATGTAGGAAGTGTGAAATAAAAATATGCCTTCCCCCTTTAGGGGAAGGTGCCCGAAAGGGCGGATGAGGGTAACATGGCTTTATTGGTAAGTGTCCTCGAGCAGGGATTGTGCTACGCAATCATGGCTCTTGGAATGTATATAACATATAAAATTCTGGATTTTCCGGACATGACTGTGGACGGCGGCTTTCCTTTCGGAATCTGTCTTGCGGTTGTAATGATAAGAGCCGGAGTTCAGCCTATACTTACTTTACCTATCTGCTTTGCGGCAGGTTGTCTTATTGGAGTATGTACAGGTATTATTCACGTGGTGTTCAAGGTAAGAGACCTTCTTGCCGGAATCATCATGATGACCGGTTTATATTCCATAAACCTTCGTATTGCAGGAAGAGCCAACCTTCCCATGTACGATTACTACACGATTTTTGACAACAGACTTATGAACGGTATCTTTGGTGCCGTTCCCGGACTTGCAAAATTCCAGTCCGTAATTATTCTTGTTGTGATTGTTGCCGTAGTTAAGCTGATCCTTGACTGGTATCTTAAGACCAGATCAGGACTTATGCTTCAGGCAGTAGGAGATAACGATGTTCTTGTAACTTCAATGGGCGTGGACAGAGGTAAGGTGCGCATCATAGGCCTTGCAATCGCAAACGGTATGGTTGCACTTTCAGGCTCCATATACGCTCAGCAGCAGAGATATTTTGACGTATCCATGGGTACAGGAACCGCTGTTATCGGTCTAGCCAGCGTTATTATAGGAACTGCGCTTCTTAAAAAGCTTTCATTTTTCAAGGTGACTACAAGCGTTATTATAGGTGCTATTGTCTACAAGGCCTGCGTTGCCATTGCAATCAAGTGCGGTCTTCAGTCAACAGACCTTAAGCTCATCACAGCTGTACTGTTCCTGGTGATTCTCATAATCACAAGAGACAGAAAGCGGAAAGTGGAGGCCTGATATGCTGGAACTGAAATCAATTTATAAAAACTATAATGCAGGCAGCGTTAATGAGATGTGCCTGTTCGACGATTTTAACTTAACTGTTCCGGACGGACAGTTTGTGGCTGTCGTAGGAAGTAACGGATCCGGCAAGACCTCAATGCTGAACATTATCTGCGGCTCAATACAGGCCGACAGAGGAGAGGTTCTTGTAAACGGTGTTAATATTGCCAATCAGCGTGACTACCAGAGACACAGAACCATAGGAAGAGTTTATCAGGATCCTTCAAAGGGAACCTGCCCTTCAATGAATATCCTTGAGAACATGTCAATCGCTGACAACAAGGGTAAGAGATATGGTCTTCAGTCAGGCGTTAATCACAAGAGGAAGGATTATTACAGAGAGCTGTTAAAAGGTCTCGGACTTGGCCTTGAGGATAAGCTATATACCAAGGTAGGCTCACTCTCAGGTGGTCAGCGTCAGGCGGTTGCACTTCTCATGAGTACCATGACACCCCTTGAATTTCTGATTCTTGATGAGCACACAGCGGCTCTTGATCCCAAGACTGCTGACATCATAATGGAGCTTACCGAGAAAATAGTAAGAGAGAAAGAGGTGACAACCATCATGGTTACCCATAACCTCCGCTACGCTACGGAATATGGTGACAGACTTCTCATGATGCATGAGGGTTCAGTGATCCTTGATAAGGCAGGAGAAGAGAAGAAGAACATGAATCCGGAACAGATAATGCATCTGTTTAACGAGATAAGTGTTGAATGTGGTAACTAATTTATTAGGAGCTGTGCATTGATCAGGCACAGCTCCTTTAAAGTTACTTAATTCATTTTTAACTATCTTTATTAGTCAGATTAGCCAATAGTGCTTCGAGTTCTGCTATTCTGGCATCTTTTTCAATCAAAGAATTATCTTTTTCAGCAAGGACACTATCCTTTTCAGCCAAAGCATTATCCTTTTCAGCCAAAGCATTATCTTTTTCAGCCAAAGCAGCATCTTTCTTTGCAAGCTCGCGCTCATATTCACCTTTCATAACATCAATATCAATTTTGGATAACATATATTCAGTCCTCCATTTCTGATTGAGACGAGCGAGTTTGACTGCATCGTCAAGCTGGCTTGTTAACTGACTGCCTGCAAGCTTACCACTAAGGTAATCTAAAAAATCCTTCATTTCAACAGAAACATCATCTCTATTTCCTTTAGCACAGACAAATATCCTTGAAGTGCCATCATCCAGGATGATGGAAGAGTCTTCGTCAGCCCTTGGTCTGAAGTGATACAGATGGTATCCATATTCTGGCAGAATGTTGAATGGGCATATGAAAATTACATAACTATCCATAAGCTCGATGTAATCAGAGTTCTTTCCAAGTGCCTGAGAATCCATAATATTTTGATAGAAGCGAGATCTACGTGCAAGATTCTTATTAGATTCTACCTGCATTTCAATATCATACATTGTAGAGCCGTCATCTTCAAAATATACATCTAGACGGATGCCTTTACCATCGGGTGTGATTTCTATAGTCTGTTCACTATTTAGCCCCACCATATGGCTTATTTTTCTATTGATGATAAGCTCTACGAGCTGCTTGCATAGATTTGGATTACTTTGCATAACTTTACAAAAAATAAAGTTATTGGTAATAGTCAGCTCCTCATAATTTTGTTGTTCATTGTTCAATAAGTTTTTCTCCTTTCATTGTAGCCGAAAAGAGTGCATAAAACCACGGATTTCGACTTTATTTAATAAAATTTTTGCTTTGAAATCCTGCAGAAGAAGTATCTGCGAAAGATAAACAAGATGCATTTATCATGCGAGAGTTATGATAACATGATAAAAGTTAGATGACAACTTAAGTTTTTCTTAAGCCATATAAATAAACATATGTAAATATGTGTTTGTAAGTCTTGTTGTATATGATAGTAATGGTATATATATCGAAAAATTTGACAAAACTTCGACAGACTGAGTATGAAGAACTGATAAATAAACTAGAAATATCTAAGGAGAAGGCAGATGCAATCGATGAGTTTATCCGGAAACTAAAGACAATGAAGACTCCTAATGAAGAATTCGATATGTGGCTCTGGGGCAGCATGGTGGAGAGCATGACAGTGGGAACTGATGGAGGTGTCACATTTGAGATGAAGAGTGGAATGAGGATTAGGGTACAGGAAGGATAATCATATATGAATAGGAATATAAGACTATGATAGGAAATTAAAAGCAATCAGAATTTATACTAATATAAGATACATTGGCATTCTGACGTGTTATAATTTGGATAACCGTAGGAGTTTGATGACATTATGTAACCGCTAATTTTGTTTTTTCGTAAAGGAGGTAATCCTATGGATAGCAATGGAAAGCGAGATGTCATCATTGCAGCTATTGATGCTGTAAAAGAGCTTATCATTGAATGGTTCAGAAACCATGGGATTCACGGTTGCTGCATTTGGGCAGGGCTTTAAGGATATGAGCCCGCCTTCAAAGGAAATCTTCAAGCTTGTGCTTGAGGAAAGGGTAGCCCATGGCGGACATCCTGTACTAAGGTGGAACTTCGATAATATCTTCATACGGACGGATTCCGCGGGGAATATAAAGCCTGACAAGGAAAAGTCCACAGAACGTATCGATGGAGCGGTAGCAACCATCATGGCTCTTGACCGTGCTATAAGGTGTGGACTTGATTCCGGGGAGAGCGTATATGACAGTAGGGGACTTTTGGTATTTTGAACATGTTTCATTGATTCACTTTCTTATAGCTTTTATAATAGCAACATAAAAATGTTGGGAGAATGAGAAAAGTGGAACATATAACAAGCAGATTAAAAGCAAAAAGGATATGGAAAGAAACTTGCATAGAGTTTAAGGCAATTAGAAAAAGGGATTATAAATTAAACTATTATTTAGATAGGATTTTTTTCTGGATTGCAATAATAAGCTTAGTTATAACTGCTGTTTTGGAAATAATAGATATGATATTCAATATCCAGGATATGGATTCGATTCTATTAAAATCGATGTTAGCAACATTTCTCATAGGATTTATTTCAGCAATCCTGCTGTGGATGTCTGACAGGCTATTTAACAAGAAAAGATATGAGTGTTGGATCAGGACTTTTTCTGAATATATAAATAAACTTGATGGCGAAAATGAGAAAAGGAAAATTGTTCCATATAGCAGGATATTCACATTTTATATAGAACTGCTTGAGCACTACTCTGATCTTCCAAGATATAAATGGTATGCATGGCTTATCAGTAAACTAGCTGTTATCATAATGGCCTGTTTAAGTCCAAACACAATTATGTTAATAGCAAAACTGAGAGAAGGTGATTTTGTTTGGAATATCATGTATATAATTTTTTTGATATTGCTAAATGAGTATGTGACTTTTCTTGTAAGAGAAATCCTGAATCTCAAATTGTTTGATATAGACTATCGTAAAATGAAAGATGTTGTGGAACTGAAACTATATAAAGAAGTTGAAAGAGAACTAAGGTAAGACACAAAGCATCGCCACGGCGGTGCTTTTATGTTACTATCGATAGTATGCATATTTTTTGATTAAAACTGTTGATAGGATGATGAGCTGCAATCAAATTTTCCTTTTAGAATATTGGGGTAACGGTCAATCAGATTCGAAAGGAGAAAACAATGGATTTGCAGGACATGACAGATTTCATCACTGCTTATGACGGTATGAATGAGATTATCGACGGAGTGGAAATGATAAGCGGAGAAAGGTGTGGAGATGGAGCTCTGGATAAAATCTCAAATCTTGTGGAAGTAATCATCAAGTACGCTGTCCATTATGATAAGGTAAATGATCCAGACCATGAGAAAATTTACAAGATACTTGATGATGACAGATTTGAGCCCGAGGAGAGGGCAAAGAGATTGTTAGGAATTGAACTGTAATGGAGAGAGCATCGCTTTGGGCGGTGCTTTTTTCATGCCCTGAAGGAGGCTTTATGGTCATTCTTTCAATAATAGGCTTCCTAATCATAAAGGAAGCACTTAATCAGATGGAGGTAATGTATTGAATTTGATATCAATGATCTTTAAATCAAGAGCTCCGACTAACAGGACTGCTGGATCAGCCTATAACTTTTTTATGGGTGCATCGGCAGCAGGGAAGAGGGAGAAATTGCATATCTAGATTATTTAAGACAATACATGGGTGGAAGAGATTTAATGGAACTAAACCTAGACTATGAAGGTGCTGAAAGTAGAAAAGATTATAGTGAAGCTGCTTTTTATGGAATTTTAGCTAAAATATCAAAGGCGGTTACAGATTTTGTAGAAGAAGAAATCACAGATTCGTTTGAGCCTTTTAGGGAAAACTTTGAGAACGAGATGAAGGAGAAGGCTAGGAGATCCATGAAGGAGTATAAAGGGTATTATCCAATGTTCATGAAATAAGGAAAATAATATTATAATAACAATAAAGATAACAATACATATAAGGCAGGGATAAAAGTATATGAAAAAAACATTGTTAGCGTCGGGGGACTTTGACCATTCAGCATCGGACTATTTTGACCAATAATCATCGATTCAAAATAGCCAATGGTGGTTAATCCCCTTTTTATGTTGTTACTACATGCCAAATAACCGGATTAACAAATCCGCAGGATTTGTATAATGCATAAGGATTACTTTTATTAGCCACACGTCCTGACACAGTGACAAAATCCGCCTTATTTTCCAGTCTTATCAGCAATTCGCATACTATGTATTTACCTAATCCCAGTTTTCGATAATCGGATGAAACTTGTATCCATTCCAAGACACCTTCTCCAATACG
>NZ_AUJH01000029.1:0-31118 GCF_000424125.1 Butyrivibrio sp. FC2001 | reverse complement strand
ATCATACTCTTATACGAGAAACTGCAGGCTCTCCCCAGTTGACGTTTAATCATAATGTTTAACATGAATGGCCCTATGACCCCGCCGTGTCGTATATCGCTCACCAATAACGTGATCTACGATGTTGTCTTCCGGGTCAGCAAAACCGTCGACCGAACGGATACTTTATCTTTTCGAGGCTCAATAGCATTTCATCCCTGCTAACTCGCTGTCTACGCTTCGCACCAGCCGTTACCGACTGCTACGCAAGACTCGCTATTTGCTGATTGGTTAGACCTTTGCAAAGCAGGATTCCCACCTGCTTGATTAAACCCCCTTAGCTGGGCGCACTGCTGAAAGATAAAACTACTTCATCTTCTTTTCAAATCTAAACATTGCTCCTTCAGGAATTTCATTATATTTTTCTATGGTCATTGTCAACACTCTTTCATATTCATTCTTTCAGACATTTACGGCTAATCTTCAAAAAACGGTTTCAGCATTTCCATGACTTCCTTGTTCCGTTCAAGCATGTTGTAAATGCCATCCTCTGACAGCACTCCTCTTTTAAGATCATCAGGGAACAGTCCCTGCTCATCAGACTCAAGATCTTTTCTCCACTGCTTGCTGCCATAGTAGTCCGATAGCTTTTGGATGTCATCCTGCATATGCTGCAGATCAAAGATACTGGCCTCAAGGGTATTCAAAGTATGATTGGCCTTCTGCAAGATATCTTCCATCTTATACAGAGTTGGAGGAACGTTATCTCTCTTAAGCCGTTTTAAGAAATGATTTTTCTTGTGATCATATCTCTGCGCAGCATTCTCCGGAAAAAGAAGAATTCCTCTGCTCTTTAAAAGTTCAAAAACTCGTGCATGAGCCTCTTCATCAGAATAGCCTTCTTTCATCTGCTCCTTGTAGATTACATACATCAGATTGGTGCATCTTGCTTTGGAGTTCTTCTTCAGATCTTCGAAGTGTTTCATTTTTGGTGGTGTTTTCTTTTTGCTCATTCTGCTCCATTCACTACTTGTTCTCTGATTTTTATAACATCAGTCTCAGAAAGATCTTTTAAATAAATGCAGTATTCATCAGGATATCCACCGACAAATTTCATGTGTTCCATGGAAATTTGAGAAGGTTTGGTAATCCAGAGTACCGGCTCTCCATAATAATCTTCAACATATCTTAATTTTTCACCATTATATGTAATGATCATGTGAAAATCTCCTATTAATATAGATCATCCCTCCAAAAGGTCACTTAAATCCATAGTCTTAATCCCATTCTCAGACAGTAGTTCCGCAAAAACTCCTTTTCCTTCAATGAGTTGTCCTCATCATGCATATCAAAAACAGACCCCTGAATCATATCCACGGATGTTGTAATGACCTTATACATTGTGACGAGCATAAGTCTTTCCATAACGTCTCTCTTTCTGAAAAATATCAGTTGTATGTATAATTGACTGACAAATTAATGTCAATACAATTTTTCTCTGATTTCAACGCTCATCCGTCAAAAAATGCTTAACCACATTTACAGGATGCAGCAATTCTGTTCTGAAAAACTCCGGATAAAACTTAACCTGATCATCAGGTGCAATCCACTTAAGAAACTCTTCATGATCATCCTCGGTAAAACTGTTACACTCCGGCTCAAAGTCCTCAGGTACTTTCATGTAAAAGAAGAAAGATATCTCATATATCAGCTTCCCGAGATTAGACTCTGCGTCCCCATAAAAATAGTTTTCATTTATGAATCCAAGCCTGTCCACTTCCATGCGTACACCGGTCTCTTCATATACTTCTCGGATTACCGCTTCCTCAGCAGTTTCTCCGAACTTAATTCTGCCGCCTACAGAATACAAATACTCCGGTCTGATATTATTCCCGACCATTAGGAATTTTCCATCCTTAAGAATGATTGCTCCTACTCTGATGTTTATAAGTCCATTGTCACATGGCACTGTCATGTCAATACTCATATCCAAACACTCCCTCCATCATCGTTATAATCATCATTAAAAATATCCGCATCAAACGGATCATCAAATGGAAACATCATATATCTTCAGCTCCTTTTTCATAGTATTGATGATACCATAAAAAACCCGGAGCAATCACTGCTCCGGGCGGATAAATAATCTTAAATTGTTTATGGAAATCAAAGTGTGAATGTAGCTCCGAATGCTACTGTCATCTTCTCTTTATTGTAGAATGCTGAAAGCTTCTCAAGGCAATTATCATACATTTTATGGAATGCTTCGTTTCTCTGCTCTCTCTTAACTTCTGCTTTTCTTGTATCCTGAACATCGTTAAATCTCATAGTATTTACCCCTTTCTTGGTTGTGTGGTATATGTTAGCCGTTTGGCTACCCGTTTTCTCTTTCTGAGCTTATGATATTACTTCCCGTGTTTTTAAAACACAATATTCATCGTTTTTTCTATCTATTCATTGTGTGCCCTCTCTGTAATTATGTTATACATCACCCAGCAATATCCCCATATCAATTTCATTGGATTTTTATAATTATTATCATGTATTTTTTGATTGGCTCATTGTTACTAAGGATGACTAAAAAAGAATAAGGGAGTATTTACCAAGATTTCAGGATTTAATGGAATCTAAATAGACAGTTGATGTACCAATTATGACAGAAATGGACTTTCATAAGACAGTTATGGAATTAAAGTAGTCAGTCTGAAATTAAATACCGCACCTTGGCAATTCCTCAAAATCATGTATAATTTGCAAGGATGAACAAAAGATTGCAAAAGGACGTAATTATGCCTATTTCAAATAAAGCTAACAACAAAGAAGGCTTCTTACCCTATAGCCTGATCGCAATGGATATGGATGGCACCCTTCTTACATCGGATAAAAAGATTCTCCCTGAGACGCTTGATGATCTTTCATTGGTAGCTGATAAAGGAGTACATCTCTCCTACGCAACCGGCAGAGCGCTTGTTGAAATGAAGGAGTACTTTGAGATCACTCCCATGATCCGCTATGCCATCTGCTACAGTGGAGCAATAATCTATGATTGCATGGACAAGAAGGTCATTTACAGAAAAGAAGTACCTTCTTCCTGCTTTGAAAGAATAATTGAAGTCGCAGATAAATACGACGGAATGCTCACTTTCCTCACAGAAAATGAATCCATTGTATCTTCAGCTGATATCAACCACATGGACGATTTCCATATGGGAGTTTACCAGCCAATGTACCTTAAAGTAACCAGGCAGGTTGATGACATGGCTGCTGAAAGTCGAAAGCACGATTCCATCACCAAGATAAACATATACTTCAGAAATCAGGAAGACCGTCACCGCGGTTATGAGGAATTAATAAACCTCCCCCTTACATTTGCACTTGCAGAAGAAACAAGCCTTGAAATGAATGCTGAGGGAGTATCAAAAGGTACCGCCCTAAAGACTCTGTCTTCTCTCCTGGATATCTCCATAGAAGAAACAATGGCTATCGGAGATGCCGACAATGACCGCGATATGTTAAGCACCGCAGGAATTTCTGTCGTCATGATGAATGCACGAAGTGATATAAAGAAGCTTGCAAACTATATTACAAAAGACAGCGACCATAACGGTGTTGGCTTTGCTATCAGAGACTATTTTGATCTTTAATTGGAGATAACAATGGAAATAAACAAGAATACCCTAACTGAGTTCCGTAGAGACTTTAAAGAAGCTGTCGCAAGCCTAAGCTTCTTTGCTGCTTCAAGCCCACAAACGGTAACTTGATTCAATTACATGATACCACCCGTTGTTAGTTTCTGCTAACCATATTCATAATTGAAGGCCCATATCATTGATACAGGCCTAATCATTATTGTCATTATTATCTTCAAATTTTCCGTTCCATATACTATCTCAATCATGCTCAATTTCTAGTAAATCAAGAAGCTTTACAAATGTATCCTGTCCATCAAGACAAGTATCTATGAGCCATCCTTTTTCATTTCTCCATTCCTTGAGACCTCTGTAGTAATAATTCTTCTTGGAATCCTCAATGATGAATGGCACAATATTGTGTCTGAGGCATTCCTTTAATGCTACAAGCCTTCCTACCCTTCCGTTTCCGTCCTGGAATGGATGAATATATTCAAACTCAGCATGAAGTGCTATTATATCTTCTACTGTTACAATCTTTTTTAAATTATACTCTTTAAGAAGTGCCTCCATATGCTTATGCACTTCAGATGGTTTCGAAGTCTCTCTGCCCCCTACGACATTTGCACGTTTTTTATAATCTCCAACCGCAAACCATGACAAAGTTGAATCCTTTGTATCATGCTTTATTATGTAGTGAAGTCTTTTGATTATATCCTCTGAAAGCTCTTCCTCTGCTATATCTATTACATAATCAATTGCGCGGAAGTGATGCACTGTTTCAAGAATATCATCAACAGGAACGCCATCGCCGATATCAACTGTATCAGTTTCGAAGATATGCCTTGTCTGATCTTCTGAAAGCTTACTTCCTTCGATATGATTGGAATTATATGTCATTCTTACCTGTAGCTCATGATAGAGCCCTCCAGGAAGCTTTATATCTTTTTCCTCACGAAGTAACTGCAAGATTTTATTCGGATTTAATCGGCTAAACCCATCTTAAATTACTTAACCGAAACTTTAATCCATTTTATACGCAGGCGCTGTTATTTCAAAATGATTCCCTGCATCTTTATCTGATATGGATAAGAAGTATATTACAATCCATAATACACATATACTGCATCTCTGACATGATGTTCGATATAGTCCTAAGTCCGATATTTCTGGCCGGATTCTTATCATAAACGAGAACCTGCGATATGTAGCTCTTCGGATTAAAGCGCCTGCCGGAATCACGAAAACGGATTATGATTTCCCCGTTCCTGCATACTGCACGTATATCAACAGCGCAGTCAGTCTCTTCGGAAAATCCCCAGCGCAGCGTATTACATGCTGCTTCTTCCACACAGAGGGCAGACAGCATACTGATACGTGAACTGATACCATGATTCAGACAGGATTTTCTTACAGATTCAGAAAATACTGACGCTTCTCCAAAAGTATAAACCGTAGTTTCCAATTCCACAGTATCATTTTCCCTATCCGTGAGCAATTCCTTTTGTCGATTCAAATTCCGGCAAAATAAAATGACTACTGCTATAGCAAAAACAAGAGAAAACTCACCTATGAGATGTCCCAGCCATATCCTGCCTGCCGGTTCTGCCTGTCTGAGCAGCCATGAAAAAACTATCCACGCGATTCCCCCCTCCAGCATACTGACAATAGCGGAAAGCCACCGCTTCCCAATCACATTAAGATAGCTTTCTATAATCTGACATATGGCGACAAGCGGAAATGAAAACGCATACCCCCGGATTATAGCAGCGGTCATATTCATCAGGCGCTCGTTTCCTCCATGGAAAAATCGTGCGAGAGGAACGGCCGATATCATAAAAACAATCGCATAGATTGAACATGGCAACAATGCATACCATAATCCCATTCTGAGCATGCTCCTAACACCTTTATGGTCTGCCTCACCTCTTGCGACACTCCCAAGCGTCATTACAGCACCGCTTACGGCAAGCGAACCGGGAAGAAGAAGTGCAAAGACTGAATTACCGGCGGCAACCGCCGCCACCAGATCCTCTCCTGCAAGCATGAAAGCCAGGTGATTGATGGCGATGCCGATGAGAAAAACAGTCATCTCATGAAGCATGACAGGAATCCCCTTTGACAACGCCTTGAGCCATTCCATCCGAAGCCTCAGACATGGAGAAGGTTTAAGCTGCGAGGTTTTTCTCGCATAGTGGAGAAGCAATACCAGAAGTTCAACGTAACAGCTGATTGTGGTCGCTGCTGCTATTCCGGCCATACCGCCATGGAATAGCATAACATTTAGGATGTCGCCGAGAATGTTCACAGTGGTTGCGATATAAATAGCAAGAGGAGAACGCCTGGCATCGCCGTCAAGCTGCATGACCGGATGAAGCACCGGTGTCATCATAACAGGAATCATCGACGGAGCCATCCAAAACAGATAGTCTTCCGCCATTTTTATCGTATTCTCTGAATGTGCGCTGAAAGAACACAGCAACGCGACAGAAAAACTCCGAAACACAGTAAATAGCAGTATAAATACAAGAGCGGTTGCAAGCCCTGTGAATAACAGCTGAAAAACACGGCGCCGTGCAGTCTCCAATTTTCCGTGTCCCAAATCTTCTCCTATGTTCAGTTGTGGAACAGTTCGCAGGAGTACCACGACAATGTTGATAAAGGAATACAGAGGTACGATTAGCCCAAACGCCGACATGGCCGCAGCCCCCAGGAAGTGTCCGATAATCACCCCATCCACAGCGGTGTTCAGCATGACCGTGAAAAATCCAAAGAAACTGTATCGCACGCTGCGGTGGAACATTTTCGATAATACATGATTGCCATTCAGCTCTGAAGCCATTTATTCCTCCCGGATTTCTCCTTTGATTGCGCGCATATCGCTCCTAAGCTTCTTCTGTTCTTCACCTGCCATGACAAATTCGCAGTATTCCGCAGATCCGACAGAAGATACGGCAGTCTGCACCCTCATGACCGAGACAATACAGCTATACTTTTCGCACAGTCTGCAGATTTCTTCTCTATCCAGGAGCCTTGTCTTGAAATCAATAGCAAAACTGCGCTGATTGTCCTTAGCGTCGCCAATCTGTCCTGTCGCAAGTTCGCCGTAAAGACTGATTATATCTTTTCCCTCGATGGCGGCAGAAATATCTGACATCAATGTATAGCGTGGATTGATCTCAATGATGTACCATTTTCCCTGAGAAAAGATCAGGTCTGCCTGTGCAAAACCATTCAGTCCGTATAGATCTGACATCCTAATCATTTCTGCTTTTAAATGCGGGATGTGGTACTTCTCATCTGTCACAGGTCCTTCCTTAACAATGTCAAGACCTTCTGCGGTCGCATCTCCATCCACGGAAAAAATCACCGGCTCCGTAACATGATAATGCCCCTCTGCTCCGTATATCTCAATCCCGAAAATCTCCCCATCAATCTGTTCTTCGACAAGTATGTCCGAGTCAAGTTTCCATTCATCAAGCACCTTTACGGCATCATCAAAATTATGTGAGACAGTGAATCCAACCGCCCCCGAGAATACTGTCGGCTTGATAACGACCGGAAAACGGAGTTTCCTTATCTCACGGAAAATAAACTCCCGATACGCATTCTGCGGAATAGACGGGTCAGTAACATGCACATGAAAAAGGCTGTTTTGAACCATAATGCTTCCGGCAACATTAAAACCATTTCTGCGAAGAAAATCTGTACATTTTTCCTTTTGAAAAGATTCAAGAGCAAATCTGGTGCTGTGCGAGATAGTCTTAATCCCCCTCCTGCGGAGCTCTTCGCCGACCATCGCATCTCTCAGCGCCGACCAGTCATACGGCATAATAGGAATCGAAAAAGCAACGGCCACATCAGGATGCGTCTCCGCGATTTTCCCGGCAATCTCTTCTACTGACTCCGTTCCGTCCAGAAACCTGTATGCGACACGTTCCGGGCTTCTGACCGGCTTGTACGCAGATACGGTTTCGTTCGTTTGGATGTTCCCCATATCAACAGCAAACTCTCCCGGCGGTGTAAACCAAACAGAAATGCTTACGTCTGGCAAGCGTTTCGACAGTTCATCCCACATGGATGCTCTTTCAGGAAAGAACTGTATTCCATCGATTCTCGGCGGTGGCAGCTCATTTCTTCCGGAACAGTAAAAAACTATTTGCTTCATTTTTATTGCCTTTCTCATACAGTTTTATCGCAAGATAAATCATCACCTTTGATATATCCTACGAAGCGCAGTACCACTACATCTTGTTTCATTGCGGGTTTATAATTATTCATGATTTTATGCAAGCATCTAAAAAAGTCTATACGGCATTATCTTCGGATAGAACTTGCTAACACTTCAGCCAGACCAATCTCATTTGTCACAAGTAGTTTACTCATGTATTTCCAAAGGAAGCCCGTCCGGGTCACGGAAAAACGTCATTTTTTCACCCGTGAAAGCATCCCGTCGTATCGGCTCACAAGGGATACCCATAGACTCCAATTCTGCGACGGTCTCATCTACACTATCTACACGGAAAGCAAGATGACGCAATCCGTAAGCTTCGGGAGAAGGACGGAGTGGATGATCCTTCATAATAAAAAGTTCAATTTCGCTGTCATCGAGCTTAAGGTCAATCTTCCAATCATCCCGTTCCGGTCTATAGTTCTCTCGCAGAATTCGAAAGCCAAGCTTATTATGGTAAAAGTTCAGAGCAGTGTCTTTGTCGGAACAAATCACCGCAATATGATGAATGCGATTTAATTTCATGAGGCGCCTCCTTTTTTAACCAGAAAAACCGATTTGTAGTTTTTTGGATTATCCTGAAATATTATTCAGGCTTATCAATGCTGCCGGTGTTACCATTAAAGCTTCCAAAAATAGAAACTCTGAATGGTGCAAGTTTCATGCCCAAAACAATTCCTGCAAGGACCAGACATACCCCCGTAAGTGTCACTTCTGTTTTGCTGCAATCACCGCGCTGGATTTTTGATATATGTTCTTTTATCATTTCAATCAATCCTCCCTTTTATATAGACTAAAGTTTAATCACATCTGCTAAGAGAAGCGCCGCCACTGTACTTCTCTGAAAACTCATCCTCGTTCCATGTCTCATAATATTCCAGGATATCCGCATTTTCTTCAGAAGACTGATACGTGTACTGAACTCCGTTATCAGACTCTGCCTTAATCTTGTATCCTCCAGTCTCCAGTTCCTCGAATAGCGAAATACTATCAAAATGATCCGGAACAAAATCATTATTTTCCATATGACCATAAATTATCTCTGCATCACCAAACTGTACATAGTATTCAGGCTGCATATCCCCATCAGTCTCATAGCCTATGGATGCTGTCTGCCAGGTTCCTGATACCACAGGATCACTCACTTTTGATGCCAGAAAAATAGATGTTGGACCGTCAGCTCCACCGATTATCGCTGCATCTTCTTTTTTCGCACCACATCCTACTGTTCCTATTACCATTATCAGCACAAGCGCTGTCACTACTATTTTCTTCATCTTAGTCTCTCTTCTTTTTCCTTAAGATACTTCATTACTATCTCAAGCCCTTCCATCGGAACACAAAACGTGCCATCCCTGTGTATGCATCCCTCATGGACTTTATCGATATCAAACCACCTGACTTCTTCCACTTCCTCTGTCTGAAGCTTCAGCTTGGATATATCCACAGGCTTTTCATACACGTAAACAAAAGCAACTTCATTGTCCTTAAACATTTTTCCATGGAATTCCATCTCATACTTAATATGAAACTTCCCGGCAAAAGTAAGATCTCCGGCCAGAGTTTTTATTCCAAGCTCCTCAAACAGTTCTCTCTGTGCAGACTCAAGTGGCTCATCACCAGCCTGGATATGTCCTGCCGATGAAGTATCATACATCCCAGGAAAAGATTCCTTTTCGGCGCTTCTCTTCTGAAGAAGAACCTGATATTTATCCACTTCCTTTCTCACAATCCAAATATGCGCTGTCCTGTGAGGAATCCCATTGTCATGTGCATCACTTCTGCTTACAGTCTCCCCGGTCGGAAAGCCGTTATCGTCAGTTATATCAAATATCTCCATTTTTCACTGCCTCTTTTCTGTTCCTGATGGCAAAAACAGCTGTACCAACTACCGCCAGCACAAGCACAAATATTCCATAGACCATCGCTATGAAAGCACCGACTATAGGTGTCTCAAAATCAGAACTAATAAAATAGTAGTAATAATATGTACTTAATATCATTCCGGCAACGCATGATATCAGCAATAATAACGAAGACAGGAGATACTCCTTCATGCTTTTAGCCATAAAAACATTCATTATGACAAATGCCGCAATAACTATCATCCATATAGGATTAATATCAGCTATTCCGAGCATATCCCTAATCACAAACATTACAAGGGGAATTAGATTTAACCACTTCAAGAACTTCACTTTTTTCCTCCGCCAACAATTATTCTTTAACAAAATATATCTCTACCATTTTACACCATTGCTATCATTACAAAAACTTACTTTTACCTATTTAAGGCATGCATATCCCAGCCTCCCTGGAACATGCACACCCATGGAAAATAGCATATTAAAGCTTGAGGTACCCTGTTGTTTTCCTTGCTTGACTGTGCCATTTTAGCCTATAAAATTCCGAAGAAAAAGCCCGCCATCCCTGTATGAATGCGAGCTTTTGACAATCATTGTATTCTATTTTTACTTGTATCCGTTCTTGGAAAGATCATCGCACCAAGCTTCTATTTCCAAAAATGCCTTTTCTAACTGTGTGATTTTTACAGTCATATGTACATCATATCTACCATCAGCTTCCCAGGAAGTAATGAGCAGCCTCTTGTCTAATATGTATTTCGGAATAATGACGTTCACTCCAAGAGACTGTGCGTACTTAATCAGTTCATTTAGCGAATGCTTATACATTTTCCTTAAGTCAGGCTGCGGAACAGAATAGTAAATCTGTATTTAATCAGTTTTTCAGCTGCCTGCTGTAAATGGTATCCAGCCTGTCCCTTTAGATACTTTCCTGCACTTGGGGTTCTCTTCCTTGCTTCCTCTATAGTTGCCTTCGCAACGAACAAATCAGCTTTTATCTGAGCAATTTTTAATGGATAATTACTCCCTGACATACAGCACTTCTCCCTTATTGATCTCAGCCATTATTGCCGAATTATCTTCTTTTCCAGTCTTAAAATACAAAATGTCATAACTCTGAAGAAAATCATCAAACTCAGCAAGTTCATCTGCAAACTTCATAAACTGCTTTGAAGTTAATACCTTACCTTTTGACTGATTTCCAAATACCGCTATATCAATATCAGATTCTTCTGTACATCTGTCTTCTATACTGGATCCAAACAGAACAACTTTATCTATGTATTTACATTCTTCCGCGGAAGCAACGATATTATCCAGATACTTTCTTTTAATATCTGCGACTCTTACATTCCGGTTCCTAATCGTTACATCAACAACTTTACACATAACCAATCTCTCCTATGGTAACACTAGACATCGGTTTCATTACTGTGATTATACATTATTTCCTATAAATATCCCACAGAAACCTCCGATCTTCGTGTTTAAATCACAGAAACAAAATCATATTAACTTCATCAATGTATGTTCCGTCCTTCAGTTTGAATGCCTTTGGAGTTCTTCCGCATTCTTGAAATCCCATCTTTTTATATAAAGCAATCGCTCTATCATTGTCCGCATAGGCTCCAAGTTCCATCTGTTCAAACCCAATTTCCCTAGCTTTGTCTATAGCCTTCTGCATGAGTATTGTTCCAAGCCCACCGTTACAATATGCCTGTTCAAGGGCAATTGCAAAATCACACCTGTGCCTGAGCTTGAGATGATTTCTGTGACGGCTTATAGAACAGTTACCTACAGCTCTTTCCCCATCAAATACGGTAAACCAGGCAGAATCCTCAGCCTCCAGATTATTCCTGATTATCTCTTTTTCTCTTTCGAGTTCAATATTTATTTCTTCAGGATATCTTACAAGATAATGCGTTTCTTCTGCTGTCTGCTTTATGTAGTCCAGCATGGTAACAGCATCTTTTTCCTCTGCAGATCTTAGGACAAGTGTTCTTCCATCATTAAGCGTTAACATTTCTTCTGCAATTTTCATAGTGTTCTCCTCCTGAATGTAAAAAAATAGACCTTATCAAAACTATTTTAGCTTGATAAGGTCTTAATACACTTGTTTAATGAATCAAAAGTTTACAGATAGCCCTGTTAGCTGTCAATAACTTTTTGCCCCTCTTTAAATCTCTTTATCACTTCAGCTTTGCGCCATCCTTAAAAGCATTGCCCACCTTTTCTCCAACTCCGTAATATCCATTACCAAATGGATCAAAGCTTATAGGCTTAAGTTTGGTGATATCAACCGCTCCATCTGTCACTACGCTTTCATCTGCAGAGACATTTACGATTTCTCCAATCAGAATGCCCTCCTCAAAGCTCTTTACCTTACACTCAAGAGCAACAGGAAGTTCATCAATCAAAGGTGCATCAACAAACTCACTCTTTGTTGCGTGAAATCCAGCCTTTTCAAATTTATCAGGTACTTTTCTTCCTGATTCTATCCCAACATAGTCGCAGGGAATCACCTGGTCTTCAGTAGCAAGACTTACTGTGAAAGCACCTCTCTTTGCGAGATTGTCAGTAGTCTTGTGTTCAGACAGGCTGATTGAAATCTCTTTAAAGTCAGTGGTTATACCCCAGGCTGCGTTCATAGCATTTGGCACTCCATTCTCATCATATGTTGCAATGATAAGAACCGGCTGCGGATACATTAGTGGTTTTGCTCCAAAATTAACTCTGCTCATCTGTTTCCTCCTTTAGCACAAACACTGTTACTCGTCTTCTTCCCATCCCTTGCACACATCGCACCAGCCCTCGGCTCCGGTAACAGCTTCAAGCTCTGAAGGTGTAACTTTAACAGAAGTAAACTCATTACCTCCTGCAGGATGGACATATTCAAATCTCTTCATGGATACATCCAGCCAGATAGGGATGTCATCAGCCACAGCAAAAGGACATACTCCACCTGGCTGGAATCCCGTGATACTCTCTACCTGATCTCTGGGAATCATGTGTGGCTTAGTGTGAAATAGTGATTTGAACTTAGAACTGTTAACCTTACCATCGCCTGCCATTACCACAATTACAGGCTTTTCATCTACCACAAAAGACAATGTCTTTGCAATCTCCGGTTCGGTGCAACCTATCTGCTGTGCAGCATGTTCAACTGTATCAATCGTCTCTGCATGCTCAGTAAGCCTATCACCAAGATTATTGGAGACAAGAAACTCTTTTACCCTTTCATTAATCATGTCTGCTTCCTCCCCGATCATTTAAGAAGCTTGGAAAATTCCAAAGCCTTCCCTACATCACCGTCAACCTTAAGTTTGCCGATAGTAAAAGCTGCTACAGGATCTAACTTTCCACTGATTAGCTTATTAAAATCATCGGACTTGATTGATATAGCGCAGTTCCTGTCATGGTAATCGTAAGGCTCTATATTGATCTTGTGGTCCTTAACTTCAACGTAGAACACTCCGGGATCCTGATCTGTCAGATTCACCTGAACGGCAAGAAAATCCACATTTGAAACATCGGCATTTTCTGCCAGCTTTCTAAGTTTAGTAACTACTGTATCACGCTTCATATTCGTCCTCCTCACAAGATGTATCGGTCTCTGTTACCATTATATAGTTAGTAGCGCTTACTCTGCGTATATATTTACCTATGGCTGATGATAGCCTGGGGTTATATCAGAATTATCACCTAATACACTTCCATAACCTTGCGTTTATTCACAGTTTGGTTTGCGGCATTTATCCTTTTATAGCATGGGCAGGTCTCGTCGTGATCATTGATTATTCCGCATGCCTGTAGGTGAGAATAGATTGTCACTTCGCCGACGTACTTAAAGCCCCTCTTTTTCAGATCCTTACTTATCGTCTTGGAAAGACCGTTACTTACGGGAATCTTCCCACCAAGCTTACTGTGACCACTGTAGAGAATTGTCTTATTTCCTGAGTATGCCCAGATATAATCGCAGAAGCTTCCAAACTCTTCTCTGACTTTCTGAAAACACCTGGCATTATTTATGACAGCAGCGATCTTCCGGGGTGACTTTATCATATCCTCTGTATTCAGTATCCGCTCTATGTCTGCATCAGTATACTCAGCAATCTTGTCATAGTCGAAGCCATCAAAGCAGGATCTGAACACCTCTCGTTTTTTCAGCATAAGATCCCAGGATAAACCACACTGCATACATTCCAGCATCAGGTGCTCAAACATCTTTTTATCATCATGAACAGGAACGCCCCACTCATTATCATGATAAATCTTGTTTCTTTCATTAACGTCCGCCCATCCGCAAAAGCCCATAGCATAATCCTCATAAAAAAATCTGCTTTTCATCTATCAATCACACAGAAATGATGCCACCCCTATATCATACACATGGACAGTCTTCCCGAACCTATCCACTTCAGTAGGAACGATCTCTCCTCTTTCAACCTGCAGTGCCCCTTCAATGAGCTTTATCCCCTTACTTTTCTACCCAGGTTACCGGATTACCTTTTCTCTCAAGCGGTTCCCTAATTGGCTTTCCTGCCTCAGAATATCCCAATATCAGGCCTCCGGTTATCGTTTCATCTTCCCTAAGACCATACTTATACATGAAGTTGCGCACAGCCTCATTTTCATCGAGCCAGTGAAGCTGATTGATCCAACATGAGCCCATGTCAAGAGCATTGGCAGCTATCATCATGTTTTCCAGTGCACAGGCGCTGTCTGCTATAGCGTTGCCATAGCCTTTTTTATTGGCTGTAACTATGAAAACAGGTGCTCCGTAGTGAAATATATATCCACCTTTCTTTGCCGCATTTATCGAATTCTTCAAAGAAGAATACATACCCTCAGTGATTTCCATTTCTGCGAACTCTTTGCAGACTAATCCCGCCATGTCAGAAAGGATTTCGGCATCTGAAAAAACAATGAAATGGGTAGTCTGATTATTTCCACCGCTAGGCGCATATCTGCCTGCCTCAATCACTTTTTCTACAAGCGCTCTTTCCGGCATTTCTCCGGAATATCTTCTAGTACTTCTTCTTGTTAAAATAGCTTCTATCGCTTCCATCTTTTGCCAACCTTTCTCATACTCCTGCCGGCCACTCAGAGCCAACATCCAGTCCATTCTCTGTAAGCCAATCATCTTC
This sequence comes from Butyrivibrio sp. FC2001, assembly GCF_000424125.1. Lineage (NCBI taxonomy): Bacteria > Bacillati > Bacillota > Clostridia > Lachnospirales > Lachnospiraceae > Butyrivibrio > Butyrivibrio sp. FC2001. The sequence continues at coordinate 16,267 of NZ_AUJH01000029.1, read as the reverse complement.
CACTGACACAAGTTTCTCATTCCCTGCATCATCAACAAGCGTTACCGATACCTTAGGTTTCTGTCCTGGCTGTAATTCCTCGCAGCCATAATCTCCATCAAATATCTGCTTTATCTTCCACATAAGCCTCAGTCCAAGTCCTCCACGTCAATCATCTTTATTGAAGTTTCACTAACCATCTGCACAAAGACTCCCTTACTCTTTCATTCCTTTTGCAATAAGCATATTTATAACTCCAAGTACCACAATTATGATCAGTAAATACCTGCTGATCAATGTTCCTCTCAGCTTATCTACTATGAAGAACATAATACGTCAATACCATAGCTAGCGTAAGCATCCCCAGGGCTAAATATCTTCTTTTCACTTAATGGTCTCCTCAGTCATTACTCTTTTATCTATTCTCATGTATCCCTTAACACCCTTTCCTTCCGCTTTTATGATCTTCTATTGAGCAGGCATCAGGTGTTCCATATTCAATAAGGCCCACAACCGCTGGATCAAGAGTTATGCTTCCGTCTTCAAGAACAAAAGCCGGTATGCCAACATCGCCTATTTCCTTGGAATGATCGAATGCCGGATTGGTATCACGAAGTCTAGTAAAAGCTCCCATGTTTCTGATATTCTCACCAATGTTGATATACTCAAATTCATTCTCATGCCCTCTTATCTGCTCATGAATGTAATCGCAATAGGGACATGTAGGCATTCCGTAAATTTTGATCATTGTTCTCCCTCCAATATGTCATTGTAAATATACCCCAATAAAATCAATACTTTCTTCATATACTTTCAACTCCCCTAATTATATGCAAAAAAGTACTTCGACGCTATATGAGACATCGAAGTAGCTGCAACTGTAAGTGCCATCAGTCTAACTAGTTTTTGTTTCTTCAAATCTGAGTCCAGATAATCAAAGACCTTCGGCATTACTTTGATAAGAGCCATCGGCTGAGGAAGATTTCTCATTGCACTCTCAGGAATCTTCTTGTGTTCCATGACCTTCATGTATGCCAAGCAACGAAAGGACTACAATCATGAGCGAAAACAATACAGAAAACAACAAAAATAATAAGAGTAGCATTTCTGCAGGAGCAACTGCACTGATATCAGTACTTGCTGTACCAGTTACATTGCTTGCAGGGCTACTCTTATCTAATCGTAAGAAGAAATAACTCTAATTCCTTTTATGACCTCTATCTTGCATGAAGCCAAATAAGTTATTATCTTACCATTTTCTTAGGAACAAACTCTATCTTTAGAGTGCTATCCATAGCTTCAGCAAGACGTTTAAGGAGTGCTATGCTAGGATTTCTTGTACCTTTCTCCAGTCTGCTTATATCCGCCTGACTTATGCCGCTCTTCTCTGACAGCTCCAGCTGAGTCATTCCCGCATGGATTCTTGCATCAAGTATCGCTCTTGTAATATCCATTTCTGGCTGAAGTGCCTCATATTCTTTTTTAAACTCAGGATCCTGCATAAGTTCATTTGTTAATTCCTGAAGATCACTCATATGTTCCTGCCTCCTTCCTACTATGGTAGTCGGTTCTTCTCTGCTTAGCTAAATCTATTTCACCTCTAGGCGTCTTCAGTTGTTTTTAACAAAACCATTAGTGGCAATTATGATTTGTCCCTCATCAAAGAAATACAATATCCTGACTATGTTATTACCTTCTCCACTTCGTAATTCAAATATTCCATCCTCTAGCTCTTTAGAAAGAGGTTCCCTAGCAAGATTGCCATACTCCTCAAGCAAGTGAAGATTAGCCACAACCTTAGCCTTCATCTTTACATCCAACATTCTAATAAATAATCCAACAGGCTTACTGCCGCCTATGTCTCTATAAAAATTCACCTGAAAATTTGACACATTGCCTCCCTCTCTTTATGCTATATATAACATATTTTATTCTTTTCGTCAAGAACGTTAGCATAGTACATGTGGAACCGCAAAGCCACAAAATAACTAATTTTCCGCTGCGTTCACCATGTAAGAATCGTGCCCCATTATCCCCGCCATCCTCTATATTCTTTTAATGTAGAATTGCAAAGCACATGTATCATCCATTACACACTGCAGCTTATATAGCAAATAATGGATATCTCTGTCTTCACTATCCAAAAGTTTTTCCAATGTAAGAGCATTGCTGAGTTCTTTTAAAGCCTTGCGATATCTTTTATAAACGCCTTTCATGAATTTTTCACGATTTTTAATGGTCATCTTGTACTGCACAAAGTTGTCTTCAGGATAATCCTCATACTCCGTTTTCATGATCTCTGTCTGAAAAAAATCGGAGTAATATCCAGAAAAATAGTCCCTTGCTTCATACTCAAGATTCGTTACACCACAATAATCATATCCCCGGCGCTCTATCTGACTCACTGAAAAATAGTCATCGTCAATGACATTGTTTTCCGAAATCGGATTATCATTCAAAACAAAAATTGTAGAATGCATTATTTGTTCCTCTTATCTCTGATTCGCAATTCTAGCCAGTTCTCGCTTAAATGCATCGTAATTCCGACTGTCCTTAGGACTGCAATAAACAGCAAATTCTATATTTTTGAACATATACAGATAGTCATTAATCACATTTGCTGCAGCTCTGGCAACAATCTCCGGTTTATTCTGAAATGCTCCACATCCAAATGCCCCCAATATAACTACTTCATCAGCATTAGATTCTCTGAGTCTATCGTTTTCTCTGCACATCTTTTCCGTATCCTGGAATATTGCTACATTTTCATTTCGTCCCATTTAAACCTTCCTCTCATCTTCTTATTTACTTATCTCAGGATACTCCACAATCAGTTTTTCAACATTTGCCGGTGCAAGCACTGCCATGATATCAGTAATATCCTTATCGTTACCGATTGCCCTGAACCCAGCCCAGGCATATGGTGAATCCTTTATGGTCATGGCTACTGCTTTCCTGTCGTGGTCGTATTCTTCATAAAGGCGCCTGGAATAGAGCATCATGTCTTCTGTTTTATGCTTCATCTCAGCAAACTGCCAGTCATAATACTTTATGATATGCGCATTAGCCGGGAAGTCTTTTGCCAATTTTGAAAGATCCTCTCCATTGCAGAAAAGCTCTGACATTCTCTTTGCTGTGAACACTTTGTTCGTGGATATTCTATGCATAGCGACGTATGACGGGGATTTTATCTTGACCCTGTTATGCTTCCCATCAACCACAACAAAGCCCTCATCCTCTATCTCGTCGCCCTTATTTAGCGCAAGAGCAGCATCAAGACACTCATTCATAGATTTTAGTGCAAAGCTCCTGGGTCTCCTAAATTGCAGAAGCTCTGTATCCAACTCTTCTCCTGTAAGATTATTTCTTGCGGTCAAGAAGAACAAGGAAGTCTCTTCATATCTGACAACAATCTGAGTAAGCGGAGAAACAAGCTCAAAAATGTAGGTATAGTCTTTATTCAGTTCCTCAAAAGGAATCTCATTTACGTTTTCAGCACGGGCAATTATGTCCGCATAAGTCAGTTCGTTATACCCTGGAATAGCTGCATCCTTAGCATCACAGGTAGAACTTGTCGCAAATCTCCATGCGTCTTTGTACCAGAAAAGCTTAATCATAGAGCCATCTATCTTTTCCAGCACCCTTGCGCTTTTCCAGTCAATATCTGCCGCGTACTGTTCCTGTACATTAAAAAACTTATCAAACGGCCAGCAGACCACTACGCGCTGAACCTCGTCAATTATAATTCCTCTTGCTTCGCATACCAGCGGATCTGAGAAATCGGCTTCAGTTGCATATTTGAAGCACACCAGATCTCCGTTATGGTTTGTGCGTATAAATTTTTCATTCAGCTTCTCTTCCCAGGTATCCGGGTTATTCTTTATGAATTCTAATATTCTTGCCTTCATGTCTGTATCTCTTTGCTAATCCACTTCTTTTCCTTCTTCTCTACGGCGTGGTCAATTGTAATCCTGTGAATGCTGTCTATATCCGACAAAATCCCATCCTTTATCAGTTTTCCCAGATTAACCGGTGCATATCCGCATACATTAGCTGCAAGATTCAGATGCTTACACCCTTCTTTATACATTTCCATATTGCTATGATCGTGGCCATGAATGTTAAGACACCACGGCAGACCATATACCGGTTCATGCGACAAAAGAATCTTATCAGCTATAAAAAGAGGTCCGGCATATATCTCGTCAAACAGCCCTGTATACTCACCTCTTCTGTCATGATTGCCAAGAAGCAGGATCTTTTTTCTGACCCTGAGCTGTTTTACATACTCAGGCTTTCCAACATCTCCAAGGCATACAAATGTATCATTTTTCATGATCACAGAATTTAATATTCTGACCTGTTCATTAGGATCTATCCAATTGGGATCCATTATTTTACAGTCATCATCATCAAAGTGAGTATCAGACAGGATATATACCGATCCTTTTCCTGACCAGTGCCTGAATGGTTCATACAATGTAGATATCATGTTCACTCCATCTATGATTACTCATCATTCTTCATTAGATATTTGTTGTTTATTACCTTCATCGATAACGGTCCACTCAATGTATACGAATGAACCGGCTCTATGGGACGGATCACAATTCCTTCTCTGGTCGTGCCGTTGTATCCGATTCCTTCAGCCCTGGCTAAAAGAGCTGCTTCATCTGGATACTTTGCAAGAAGGTCATCACCTTCCTCTTCCACCGGGACCATCTGGCAGTGAACGTATTCACAGATTTCCCTTAGCGTTGTAAGATCCGTTCTCTTATCATCCGTTTTAGCTGTAAATACAAACCACTCCGGCCTCTTTAGCTTAAGCCTGTTCTTCTGAATTCCTTCACCGCACCATTCTCCCTGAAGAACCAACGTGCTAAGCCCATGCTCATCTGCATACTCTTTCATCTTCTCAGGTATTCCTGCGGTCTTTACATGCTCAACAAATGCAGACTTTCCATCATCCTTATAAGTGAAGTTATGTCCGGTAAAAGATATTTCCCCATCCCTTACACCTATTGAATGGCTTGATCCATCCATCTTTGTAGTTATGTAATATGGAAGCCCCTTGAACTCGTTTAGCAGTTCAGGTGCAGACTGTATTCTGGTCTCATCAGTCTTAGGGATATATCCCGGACGATCTCCAATCATAGTTCCTCCGGATCCTGCACGCTCAGGCATTTCCCATTCACGCACACCAAGGATTTCCGTGACGTCCATTCCTTCCTCCAGTGTCATGCCCTGAAGCTTTGGCAGCTTATCTATCCCCAGACATAAACCCTGGGATATCTCTCCTCTAAACTTCATGGTCTTAAGCCTGAATCCTTCTCCCATGAACTCATTGCTTCTGTAAGAATTTTTTCTTAAAAACTCGAACTCATCACATACAGGCAGAAAAGAGTCTATCTCGAAATAGACCACCATATCTCCTACATGAAATTCATCTTTTCCACCGACGCACTTCCATCCAAGTACCTGGACAAGTTCCAGTCTATCCGCATCCGGTATAGGCATGACTGCCTTGATTTTCTGTATTGATGCTAGTTTTCTCATCTTTTCTTTCCTTCCTTCTCAATAATACTTCGAATAAGCTCCCCATATTCATCTCCTATCGGAAGCTCGTAATCTACATGTATCCTTTTGCGCGTTGTCATTTTAGTCTCGCCTGACAAGGGATTAGTGCCCTCTTTCTCATACTCTTCCATCCACATACCGACTCCGCGTTTCTGCCATGAAGGCAGCTTATCGTAATTAATTCCTCTGCTGAAAAGGAGTTCATTTTTGTAACTCACACCTTTGCCATTCAGCTCTGATGTCGCCTTGTGAACTGACACCCCTTCTTTTCTAAGCATCCAGTAACAGTGCGAATTAAGAGCATTTCTGTTAGCATCCTCCTGTCTCCATCGGAAGTAATCTTCAACTCTTTCTACATTTGGGAGAGGCACCATTCTGCAATCAAAAGTTGCTGCCATTCCAAGTTCCAGTGAAAATACTGCACTGGCTTCGGCTGCCAAAGTCGAATTATATTTACGCACTTTCCTTCCAAATGTATCCTCGTCAGCAGCAAACAGTAACGATATCTCATCGCTTTCTGTGTATGCATACACAACTCTGAATCCACAATCCATGAGCGCCTTTGTAGTTTTCACCATCATGTCTCTAAACTTTTCATCAAAGGGTGCTTCAAAGTTGCAAACTTCTTTTGTAAGCTTTGTAAAGCCTCGGCCATCAAGCCTTGCAACCATATAAATGTCAGGAAGTAATACCTGATCAAGAGATTGCTCATAAACTCGCATCTTCGCATCCATCTCGTCAAAACGCATCGCTTTCTCCTCCAGTTCATATGCGAAACTATAAAGATCTGTAGATCCGACTGTTACGGCGAGGCCCGATAGGTGGACCCCATCTGGTTTTCACACCACCTCCGGATTAATGTGACGGCGCACAATCCACATGAATAAATGATATTCCCCTGAACGCTGATTGTCAGTCGACTCGTGGTTGATAAAATGTGGTAGTCGCGGGGGCAGGAGTCGAACCTGCTATCACTTGGGATATGAGCCCTGTATGGTCATTCCGTTCCACTCCCCCGCAAAGGCCGGATGAAGGATGTGCGCCCTCCTCTGATGATTACAGGTCACCTGCATCGCTATCTATGCTTATCCGGCGTGAAGTTTAAGTGGACCGCACGGGAATCGAACCCGCCATCTCTGGTATGCAAAACCAGCGTCACCCCATTGCGACTTCCGGCCCATGGCGCAGAAGACCGTGCCTGTGGCCTTCTGCTATATTTAATTGTTTATCCAGAAGTAAGGAAGTGCCTGCTTTCTCCTTCTGAGAGTGGATAACCGGTTATGATCCGGCACCTTCGATTTGGAAGACCGATATGCTGCCAATTACACCACATCCACGTATTTTTGTATTAAAAAAGGATCCATCCAACACGGACAGATCCCAAAATCCTACAGCTTATTCCAATGCTACCGTTGCAAGCTAACATCGGACTTTGCCACCTGTCCTGATATATTTTTCTATTCCCTCTGTACGTCCTGATGTTCCTGAAATGAGCGCACCAATAACAAACGTATCAGCTGTAAAGCCATACGCCTTTGTCGCGGTTATGCATGTCAAATTAGAAATCATCATCTGTTTCATTGAAAGCTTTATACCTTGCCTTTCTATCTCATCACTAAATCTGTTTAACAAAAAAGGAAGCGACCGCATATTTACATTGATGTTTGCATCAAAATAAATAGGACAGGCACTTCCTATGTACCTACATTAGCACCTGTAATATGAAATGTAAAGCTCTTTTTTACAAAATCACGAAACATCAAATTTCTATCCGTTCTGAAACTTTGCCTTCATTTAGATTAGAAATTGCAGCATCCATCACATTTAACGTGTTACTAGATATAGAAAATTCGTCAGTACTATGTTCTTCAAAAAAACTCACAATCTGCTTAGCTGATACCGGGAAAAAGTTATTGGCATCTACACCAACATCATATCTTCTCTGTCCATCAGACCTATTAGACTCGTTGTATTCCATACGCGCATGGATATGGCCATGGAGATGATAACTACCGCTACCTTTTTTAGGCCATGATAGCATCGGATAGTGCATTAAAGAAAAAGAATTCCCATATACAGAAATTTTCATAAAATCCTGTATATCTTCAAAGAGTCGTGGATCATAATTCTTATCATGGTTACTGCATATCTGCAGTAAAATATATCATCGTATCAGCCCCTACTTTGCCTCTTCGAATTTCCTCGTCATAGTATCTACAATGTATAGTTTCTGGTTTCCATATGGATTACCATTTGAATAAGTCGAGAAAAGGTCTAATGTCAGCACTCCACAAGCATCAAGTGGTTCCTCTACAGGTGTATGGCCCACTACCTGATAAAAGAGATCATCCCTGAACATCCTGTAAAAGTCCGCCTGAGGTCTTGCCCATATAGGCGAACTATCTCTCCATAGTTCCTGTTTTCCCATTCGATTGATCTTTGCAAGGATATCATCAATTTCTTTCACATGATATCCACAGGAATGAAGCACGAAAGTCTCAGTAACTCCGGCATGACTGAACAGTACATTATCAATTCTATGAACAAACTTATATCTGTCCTCAAGGATCCGCTCAAGCTTAGTTATCCCTTCAATGGCTGTTAGCCTGGCCTGTACTGAATAACCTGATTCCATGGTATCCCATAGATAAGAAACATCATGATTGCCATAACACCAAAGAGACTCACCATGCTCTTTTCCAAACTCTGCAGCTCTATTCAGAGTTTCTTCATAAGCACCAAGATCATTGCCCTTCCCCCAGTCATCTACCAGATCTCCAAGAACGACAATATCTTCGTAACTACTCTTATCTACTTTATCTGCCTCATCAAATATACAGGGTTTTAAATGCACATCTGGAATTACCAAAACTCTGCTCATGTACAAACCTCGATCAATCTAAACGGCTCAACGCCTCAATAATCTCACTGTCTTTAACATCCCACAAATCTGTTTCTCCAAGGGCATACTGTATGATCTGCCCCAGTCTCATATGTGGATGTCTTTTCCATGTCGTCGATAAAACTTCAGCAAATCCATCTATCCTTTCCGGATCCAGACTTTTGTCTTTTCCATGAATTACTTTTTTCATCTCCTGAAATACTTCTTCCGCTGAATAAGTTCGCCCCTCTCTTATGGACTTCTCTGCTTCTTCTAACGATCTCATCAACTCGTCCAAAGCAGCTTTTTTGCCTATTTCTTCGTCATAAGGGGTTAGCTCTTCAAAAAGGTAATATGGATACCCTGAACGGCATGGGTGTTCTTTAATGTGTACGAACATACCATCATGTCTGCCACCGTGAGGAACTAATGTGTACTCCTTGCCAATTTCAAGTTCTTCCTCAGTAATGTAGTTTCCATCCCCAATGAAGTCATGCCTGTTCTCTTTACATCTAATCTTTCTTGGTGTGTTATCAAAGGTATTCATATCCGTTGTCAGCACAACAGTCTTTTCCTTTGCCTTGTCTGAGTTCCTATTTTCTCTTATTCCTGAATCAAAAGCCTCTAAATATTCAAGAAATCCATCTTCTTCACAATTCCATAATCTGTCACTATCTGGAACCACATCGATAACAAACTGACCAAAGCGAAGATCAGGATATCTTTCCCATACCTCGGCAACTTTATCCAAAAATGGTCGTATTCTATTTATATCCCTCATATCTCTGATTTCTCCTAAATCAAAAATAGGAGCATGTGTAATAAAACATGCCCCGTTATCTATAATTCAAGAATCAAATCTCTTAGCGTACTTCAACTAAAAAAGTCTGTTCCTTCCATGCCTTGGGAACAATCAGCTCATCAATGCTTACCCCCAACATGCCACTTAAAATATAAAGATTATCTATAACAAGAAATGTTCCTTTATGTCTCCACTTATTCACAGCTTGAGGCGTAACACCCATCTTCTCTGCAATAGCTCTGTCTTTTAGACCCTTGGCCTTTATCATTTCACATATGTTTTTCTTCGTAGCCTCCATGTCCATACCCGAAGCTCTGTCTGGCCACTTACAACTCACTGTATAGTCTGAGCACCTGTATTTTTCCCAAAGCATGCGCGATTCTATCATTTCCAATATTCTCCTGAGGCTATTGTTCGGCATCTCATATCTCCATCTATTCTTATTTTGTTTTCGGTCCTCCTTATATTCTAATCGTAAAATTGTGACCTGTCATTAAACGCGTGGTTGATAAAATCACCAATTAAAAAACATTAGTCCCAGGAATGGGGTCGCAGGCATCCGGGGGATGCCAAGCTTGCGACTCCGAGCTCTGCGAGGGATCCCATAACCTTCCGCATATGAAGCGGGTGCTCTACCTCCCCATCTATCGACAAAAACAGACAATAACCCTGTCTGCTTTCAATTTTCATCATCCATTCCGGAAACTGACCTTCGGAGCCACAATTCATGATATCAGCAATATAATAAATCTTGATATCCTGTGTATTCATATCAAGAATATCAAGCTTTTCATCTGTGATGTTTGCCCTGTCATGGAAGTAGCTGATTGCAAGCTTATGGAGCTTTGATACAAAAGAAAACTCATACTTCCTGTCAGTGCTGTCATCAACTGCATTTATAGGCACTCTGGTGTCTACATCCCCAGTTCTAAGCTTATCATCAAGCCAACATTTCAATACTATTTTTGATTCTATCGAAGACCTTCCTTCAGTTACTGCTGTGCACTCAAGCTTTGTATCAGAATCCTTTATCCTGAAATGTTGTTCCCTAAGATTTCTATCCCCAGCCACAAGAATAAGATTAGCACCGCAACCACACGGGCAGAACAATTCTCCGTTTCTGCTCTTTTCTCGCACCCAGTTCAACTTCTCAGGTATATTGATCTGCTTGCCGTCAATGACTGTATATATAGATTCAATTCCTATGGTTCTACCCTGATATATTGCCTCAGTCCTCTGAGCCATCGTGTTCTGCTCCTTACATCTTCATTCACATTCTCTACTGATATCCCGATAGTATCTCTTTTAGTATTTTTACTGATTAACTTCTCTCTTTCTCCATTTGATCTTGTAATACAACAATGCCAGTCCAAGACACAATACAGCGATTATCGCAAACCACAGGATTATCACACCAGCAGACTGCTCATATACCTTTAGAAAGAAATAAGGTCCGTCCATTATTCTTACAGCATTCAGTACCAGTGCTATCGCACCATATGTAAGACTTGCTACCGCCGGCCATATGATTGTACTCAGCGAAAGCCTCTCAGTCTTTTCTAAAAAGAGAAGTGAGATCACTGATAATAACGGCCCAATAAAATGGTTTATGGGCGCAACATCGTTAAGAAAGTAATATGCAATCCCGCCTTCCGGAGCAAGAACAAATGCAGCTATTAGAAATGTGACCGTCAGGCCAACTGCACTAATAAAATGCGCAACAGTGAGGATCTTCGGAAATTGTTTATTTCTCAAAACGCAGCAAATCACCCATACCGATACAACAAGCTGTAACACATTGCTGTCCACTGTGTACCACTCAAAAAGTCCAAACCGAAACGCATAGATATCGTGGGCAAATGCTACCGTTTCAAGTATCACCAGTATCAGATTTACATAAAAAACGGCTCTATCTTCTTTTTTTATCCTGTTCACGCTATATCCTTTCGACTACCCCTACCTTGTCAAAAATTCAAACACGCCCATGCTTATCGCCTCTGTGATAAGCGGAACCATGCCAAAGAAATATCCCGTCATGGGCTTAACCTCGTAATACTGCAGATAAAAATACAAGCTCAAAACTGCAGCCACTGCTACGATTATCAGGAACACAATGCCTCTATCTATAGACACCCTTTCCCACGCAATCGCTCTGTTAATCGAGGCCACTTCAAGCATTGACCAGCCTATTATCAAAAAGAGCTCCGACGTTACCTGCCTGTGTAAAATGATCCTTGAACCGTAAAGAAGCACTATATATGTAACAATTCCGGCAACTATTATCACAAGGCCTGATACCAGTCCTCTTTCAGGTGGTGTTTTGATAATTCCAAGCATGTTGAGAACCAGGCCTGTCAGTCCAAAGGCTGCAGTGATAAGCAGCAGAATCCCATCAATCCCTGACGTGTGACTATAGCCATGATTAGGATGGAATGCTACGCCCCACCATATCAGATAAAACACACAGCATATAATCAATAAACCCTGTCCTAACATTATCTGGTCCATACAGATTTCCTCTTTTATTCAACAGTTTCCTTTCCATTTCCAACTAACCATTCTCTCAATAGTTTCCCTGGTCTCATCACTGAATTCCTCCAGATCATCCACAGAGATAACCTCGCATCTTACAAGTGATTTTATTCTGCACCGTTGCATAGAATTCTCTTGTCACAGGAGCATCTTTATCATAATCTGCAGCAGTTGCATATATATCTGTTATTTTCTGGTAGAATCTTCTTTCACTGGCTCGTATTTCCTGAATTTCAGCTACTAACTGATCAAAATAATCTTCATCAAATATTTTTCCATTCACTAGTCTGCTTTTATCAAGAACATAACCCTGTTTAGTAAATGCATCTAATACCTTCGTTGCCCATTGTCTAAATTGTGTTGCCTTATCAGAATTTGTCCTATATCCTACAGCAATAATCGCTGCCAAAGAATAAAACTTATAATTGTAGTTTTTTCCATCATCAGCAGTTTGTGCATATTTTGCACAAACTGAATTTTCATCCAATTCCCCCGACGAAAAAATTTTTTTGAGATGCTTCGAGACAACTGACCTATCAATATCAAAAAGCTGTGCTATCGCATTTTGAGTTAACCAGACATCTCCATCTTGCACTCTAACTTCTATTCCATCACTTTTAGAATCTTTGGTAAAAATCAAAAAATCAACAGTACTATTTCTTATCTGAACATTCTTTTTCATACGAAAACCCTCTTTTTATCTTTATAAAAGATTCTTATAAAAATCCACAGCCCTCTTTATCTCTTCCTCTGTCGGATTCCCCTTCTGCAAACCTCCCACCAACTTAAATAGGCCATAGGTGTCATATCCTCTTGAAATATAACGTCCAAGCCCGTTATAATGCTTAGCCTTGGTAACATCTACAATGGAATTAAAGCAGCTCTTTGTAGGATTACCTGCTGTTGCGATGAAAGAGCAATCCCATACCGCCTCCAATCTAAGCTACTCAACACCTTGATTATCTTTCTTAATCACTTCTGCAAAATTGGCTTTTACACGCATCATGCCTAATAAGAACAACCTTCACCTACACCCTCCGATAAAAAACATATTTTTACTATAACAGAAAAAAAGCCATTTAACAGTAAATTATACTGTCAAACGGCAATTTTTCTGACATATTGAACTTGTTCTCATAAGTCGCTTATCTTTTCAGTAAGCGTATCGCAAATCCCCTCAACAACAGTTACTGCAAACATACCTGCCATCATTATAATTCCTACAACGAGAAAGATAATGATTTCCTGATATCTATGGCTGTAAATTCCCAACTGCAGTCTGCGCTGTGATGTCGCTTATGTTTGAAGTCTGCACCCTGATACCGCTATCCGTGAAACGTCTTCACAATCTGTGAAATATAAAACCAGCAGAGACTTTTCGGCCCTGCTGCTCACCGCTCTTTGCTTTTTAAAGTCAATGTTCTACTAAATTTCCGACATTAACCGTCCTTTTATTCTTTTTATTACCAAGTTGAACCATGTAGTTATCTATATTTCTCCATCAACTCTCTTGCCATATCTACACAACTTGATTTTTTCCATGCCTTTGCATCGCCCACAATGTACAATCTATACTTAGCTCTGGTGACCGCAACATTGACTATATTTTTGTTAACAAAGCCTATACCTGTATTTTTATCGCTATCATCACATCCCAGAAGGAATATAACTTCATTAGCCTCCTTACCTTGGAAAGTGTGTACAGTACCGATTTTCTTATACTCATAGTCAAGCATATAGTCTTTGTCTATTTTAGTATCAGGATGATTTTTACAATATCGCTTTATATATTCTTTGATTCCTGCAACAACAGTTGTAAAAGGACTAATAATATATAAGCTAGGCTCAGGATTCTTACTAAAAGCTATTTCCAGTAACTCGCAGACCTTTTCTCCCTGTGCTTCTACAAAATGATCCCCATTACCTCTTTCTTTTCCTACTACATCAATCCACTCAGATCTATCTTTAATAAATTGTTTTTGTAGCTCAGCTTTGGGCTCTGCAGTTTTCTTTTTCATGATGCCATTGTAGGAAATCGCATTGGAAATATCATACATAGGAGAAATGCACCTTCTATGAACCACTAAAGGTGATCCAACCCATTCTTCTCCGCCTTCATTATTATCCAAATTGGTCCCTAAGCAATTAAGGGTATCTGCAAAGCTCTGCACGGATAAAGTTTTATTTTTATAAAAGTCAAGGTCAACATCGCTAAAAGCCATTTTTAAAAGGGCTAGATCATCTGTAACTACAGGCTCTACCTGCCTTGGATCTCCTACGATAATCGCCTTTCTACTTCTATACAATGCTCCAACCGCCATCTGTGGCTGAGCTTGTCCTGCTTCATCCACCACAAGAGTACCTATCACAGAAGGTCTCTTAACATCTCTCAAAAAATTTCCCACTGAAGCAAAAGTTGTTGATACTACCGGCACAAACAAAAATAATGTCTGTAAAACTGCAGGCACAAAGTTATCCTTATCTTTCTGTGCAAAATTAATCTTTTTTCCGTCATCCCCCATGCGCACACCCCAATAATGCCCCAATGTCTTAAAGTTATCACGGCAACAATTGGAGGATAACACAAATTCTTTATTGAGCTTCATAGCAAAAGCGAATAACTTTTCTCGCTCCCTGTTATACTGCTCAGTAAGCCATGGATTTTCTACCTGTGCTTCGGTTGCTTCTTCAGAAGCTGAAAGAAGCTTTTCGATAAACACGGCATCAGCTATTGTAAGCTTTCTCATGCAGTCATTCTGATCATAAGCTTTCAACATTCTCTCATATACTGAAACCGCCTCATTATATGCATTCTCATCTGCTATGGTTCTCATTTTCTCAGATTCAACATCAGATTTTAGCTTATCAATCTTAGCCTGTTTATCTTTTAAGTTGTCATCGACTCCATCGAGTTTATACGTATATTCTGAATACTGTCTCTGCATTTCTGCAGCTGATTTTTGTACTTCCGCAATTGATTTTTCAATTACATTTAATTCTTCCTGCTTCCTTTCAACCTCCGATTCATAATTGTCTGCCAGACGGTTTGCCGAATCATATTTTTTCTTATTTAGAAGTTTTGTAATAAACGATACACTACTTCTAGTATTGAACGAGAGTTCATTATTTTCTTTAATCTGCTTATAAAGTTTTTCTTTTTCCTGTCCTAAATTCTGATTCCTATACGCAAGCTCACTTAAAAGTTCAGACCTCTTATCACGCTCTATCAAAAGCGTTTCTCTTTTTTCCTCTATATCAGCCAGTTCTGTCTGCACAATATTAATTTGCTCTGATATCTCGTTAATTTTATTCTTGCTATCATTTCTTGTTTCTTCAAGACGCTTCCTGCTTGTCGTACATTTCATCATAGCTAATTGAAGGTTATCCAAGTCTTTTTGATGTTTTCGTACTATAGCAAGCTGCTCGTTAAAAGCATCTCTAGCCTTAATATATTTTTCTCGTCTCTTACCGGCGGCTTCCTTATTGACGTAGAAATCCATATCAATTTTCATCAAAGCATTCCCATAAAAGCGAGAAAGATTAGATCTTTTTCCAAGAGGAGCTGCTATCAATCCCCATGCACTAGCATCATCCAAGAGCTCTCGGGCGTATTTTGTGAAATAAACATCTCGATATTCATCACCCGATTTAGTCGTTTCTATATCTTCTGATTTATCCGGATCAAATAGATCTTCCACTTCCCGCAGCCTTTTCTTTAATTCACCAGAATCATTGGCTAAAGGTTTAAGATCAGAAAGCATGCTCTTTGGCAATTCTTTTGAAATATTCTCAACTGCAGCATTATTGCATGAAGTTACAAGCATACTGTAATCATTTATGAAGTCATTTTTCAGTGAATACCATTTTTGAACAAACTTTGAATATGCGTTATTTTGCTTGTCACCATATTGAAATCTATGCTCATCAAATGCATCATCCGGATTATCATACTTCGATAGCAGTATCGCTCTGTTTACTATATTTCCTACTATAACTTCTTTTAAAAGAGTTGTCTTTCCTGTTCCTGGAGGTCCATTAACAGAAAAAATATTACCATTACCATCAGTTACATCACCTACACCATTCAGCGCTGCATTTATCGCTACCTCCTGCATCATTGCTGGCATAAACCTAGAAGGCCACTTACCCAGTGGAGCTACTTGTGGTCTTAGTAACATATTGTAAACGGCAAGTAGAAACCAGCAAATTTTGGCAGTTTATTTCCATCACTTTTTGGCAGTTAACAACCAGCAGATTTTGGCAGTTAAGAACCGCCACTTTTTTATTATTACCCACGGAGTACTCCGTGGGTATACAAAAATCTTAAAACGGTGTATCGCTATCAAGAAACCCCCAAGAATTATCCTCAGATTGCATGTCTGTGCAGTCAGGATCGATACAGGGACCTTCTTCCATCATGGCTTGCCATGATCTAAATGTACTGATATAGTCCAAAGGCCATCCGTCATCATCAAAAACTCCATCTCCGTTCATAT
>NZ_AUJH01000028.1:0-32752 GCF_000424125.1 Butyrivibrio sp. FC2001 | reverse complement strand
TCTCACAGTTCGTTGTTACTAGGCTAATGCAACCTCTGTGAGACCTCCACGCTTAAGGTGCACGCTCTTTCTCTCCATATATCCGCCACATTTACTCTGCTACTACAAAAGTGATAGTTATTAGACTTCGTTGCTCTTGGCCAACTTATCTCTCGTAGCCTAGCCTTATATGTGATTTCTGTCCGTCGGACCAGAGATTTGCTTACAGCTTCCTTCAGATTCCACCTCACGATGGACACCCTTGCTGTTCGGCTATACACTTCCCACTATCTGGGCGTGTTCGGGACTTGCACCCGTTAGAGCGCGCCCATGGCGCGCAAACCAAGAAAGAATTTCGCTTGCGAAATTCTCGCGCCGAGCGCGGTTGCAGAATGCAACATATTCCATTCGCGCGAGTGCGCATCCACGCGGAGCGTTTTAATATCATAGGAAAGCAATTTCCTATGATATTAAAAAAACTTCTATATAACCGATGTTCCGGTATATAGAAGCTTTTGTCTATTTTAAATCACTATTATTCTGTTATCTCTCCACCTGCTTCACGTAAATCGAACAGTGAAACAATTTTCAGATCCTTCTTCTCAGGATCAATATCTCTGAACCAGATGTTTCCGTTATCGATACATGCTCCCTGCCAGTTAGCCCACAGATCAGCGTTGTCCCATGCAGCAAGAGAAGTCATGCCTTCCTCGCTAAAGCCTGTGCTGTTAGCGTATGCAACAAACTCTTCCTTATTGTTGCAGAGGTTTTTGTCTTCCTCTGTGCCGATCGGATACTCGATCATGTCTCCGACTGTTTCCCAATCCTTGGCAAGTACGGCATCAACTACCTTCTGAGCAAAGCTCTCTACTTCCTCGTTGCTGGCATCTGTGAATACGACATACTTAGCTTCATCATCATCGCCCTCTGTTGCAGTAGCATCAGTACTGTCAGCTGTTGTATCCTCAGTAGCGTCTGTTGCCTCTATAGCCACCCCATCCTCTGTAGTTGTTGTAGTCTCAGTAGCTGCTGCATCTTCCTCTGTAGCTGCGTCAGCTTCAGTTGTTGTCTCCTCTGTAGCCTCAGGAGCAACTATATCCTCGTCAACTACTGTTGCTTCAGATGTTGTGTCAGCAGTGGTATCTGCTGCGCCTCCACAAGCTGTTCCTCCAACGCAAATCATAGCCATAACTAATAATGCCACAATTTTCCTCTTCATATCATGCCCTCCATATTCTGTAAAAATTTTAAAATACAAGTCGCCATGATAACATGAGAATAAGTCCATTTTGTGAACTGTCTGAAAAAAACATACAATTTAATAAAATCTTAAAAATCTCCCCTATGCTTTTCAAAGAACTCGAAGTAGGTCCTGACGCCCTCCAGCTCTGTCCATTTCTTGATATCAACCGGGCTCTCATCCAGGTCATATATGAGCGCTCCCTTTAGCGATAACAAAAACGGCGAGTGGGTCGCAATTATAAACTGACAGCCAAAGAATCTGGCTGAATTCTGGAGAAATTCAAGGAGTTCAAGCTGTCTTTGCGGGGAAAGCGAGTTTTCAGGCTCGTCTAAGAGATACAGACCATTGTCCTTTATTTTCTCCGTAAAATACTGCAGTGCACTTTCTCCGTTGCTGTGCTCCACGATATTATTCCCAATAGACTCCCTGACGTACCTTGACTGTGTCTTGGAACGAGCGGCCACAACTTTTTTCAGCTGCTCATAATCATCCAGCGACTTCATCTGGAATTTGGAATGCCTGTTCTCGATCCACTCATCAAAGACCTGCTCCCTCTTCCTGTCAACGCCATCATTTAGTGCCCTCAGATTCAGCATGAAATCAAACACGTCATCGCTGGTGATCATCCTGATCTCCTCAGGCTCCCCTTCATAGGTCATCTCATACTCGCACATTCCAATGTAATCGCCAAAGAAGGAGCTTTTGTTAAACAGTGTATCTCTCCCAGCCTTAAGTTTCTCTGCCATGAGATTCAGGGCTGTGCTTTTTCCCGAGCCATTATTTCCATATAAAATTGTTATTTCCGAAAAGGTCAATTCCCGAAGCAGATTCTCTGAGAACACTCCAAATGGATAAAAAGAGGCATAGCATGTTCTTCGTATATAGTTAACGAACTGCTCCTCAATCTCCACTCCCGGAAACCGAAAGGAGTCTATGTATCTCATTCCCTCTTCCTCCTTAACGCTTCGAGTATCTGCTCCTTATAGGATACCGGAATGTCCTTAAGATTCTTTGGAATCCTTAGCGCGATTCTTATCATGATGCTGTTCCTTTTTCTTCCCGTCTTAATGAGTCTCATCATCTGGGCTGTCACCTTCACCTCGGGCTCCTCCAGGAGCGGTAGCAGCACGTAATAAAGCGCATCATCGTCAAATGATATATCTCCAAGAAAAGTGCCTGTCACCGGATTCTGCGCCACTGCCCTGTTATCGGATAGGAAAATATCAACCGGTTCGCCTTCGTGGAACACTTCTACACTGCTCCTTGGATTTTCCTTGATATATCCTGAAAACTGGTACTCCTCCGTATCCTCTGTAGCACCGACAGGTTCACCCAGTTTTCTTGCTGCATCCGCCGGGAATATATACTCCTGCATCATAAGATGGAAGACTCTCATGAGGCTCTCTTTAGAAGGTGTCTCTCCCGCTCCTGATACGACATCCTTTGCAGCTTCAAGAACGCTTTTTGTGAAAAACGGAAAATCCTCAAGATCGGGATCCCAGATATATTTACCCTCAGCCACTTTTGACAGCGGGAGCTCTTCATCATCATAAATCCTGTACTGCACGTACACCGACCTGTCACTGAATGCGCCTTCATTAACCGCAGCTTCCCAATCCCAGGTATCTATCTCTTCTGCGCTGGGTTCCAGATTCTCCCTGACCGTCTTGTAGGCCTCGATGACCTTGGTTATCATCCCGTCATCCGAGGTTTCTCCCCTGTGCTTCTTAGCGTCCGGGTGGTGTAGGAAAAGAAGTCTTTTATACTTTTTCTTTATTGTGTTTTCATCGTCGCTCCTTGATGCACCAAGGATGCGGTAGGCTTCATTTATTTCCATAAGTACTCTTATTTTCCTTGTTATTCCGTCTTACTAAGGATTCTCCCGATCTCCTCATCAGCGGTCAGGTCGTATACCATGCGGTAGCAGTCGAGCGCCTGCTGCCTGTCCCCGGCTTCATCAGCCTCCTGGGCAGCCCTATATAAAAGCGCCAGTGTGACCGGGTTAGCCTCTGTCGGGATGTCGTTTTCCTTTAAAAGCTTTTGTATTTCACCAAGGTCTTTATTTGAAACCTTTTTTCCGGTGGCTTTTTCCAAAAACTGAAGCTCAGCGTCGGCCTGCTGTGACTCTCCAAAATATTTACTGTACAGATAGCATGCTGATGCGACCTCCGGCTTATATTTTTCCAGATAATACCAGCCAAGGTTCCTGTAGTAGGCAGCAAGCTCCGCTCTGGTGCAGCAGTAATTATAGGACTCCGTCGTGTAGGAGTACTCGCCTTCAATATCTCCAAGCTGCTTACAGCACAGGATTATCCCAAGGACCGCTTCCATATCCACAGGATTCTCGAGATGGGCACTGATCCATTCCTGCTGCGCCTTCGCGTAATCTTCCGCAGCAGTCAGCTCCCTCGCCTTTGTCTTATGGGGGGTCAGCGTGTCCTCATCTGTAATCTCATATTCGTTATCGCCAAGGCAGTAGTATTCATACAGGAACACCTCTGAAATGTGCCCAAGGCATACCTTAATTCGTGCCATTTTTCCTCCGTAATTTTACCAAACATTCCTATTCTAAATCTCTTTACATTATAAGAGCGGTACCTTTTCGTACCGCTCCGATGATTCTTATTTCTTAAATAATCCGCCCGCGAGATCCTTGATATCATTAAGATCAAGCTTTCCATCTGCTACAGCAGCCTGCACCTTCTTAATATCTGACTCGTCCACATCGATGTTTGCTTTCTTTAAAAGCTCCTTGGCCTGAGTCGGATCCGCCTTGGCTATCTGCGCCATTAACTCTTTGTTACCACTAATCTGTTTGAGAATTCCTGCTATGTCTGTCATTTTGCACCTCCTCCAACGATGTATGTAATTTCGATAAAAACATTATACTACTAATCGTGTGCAACAAACACTACAATGCTCATGACTTCTATCTCATTTATTTTTCACAAACACGATCTCTGTGTAATCGGAAAGGTCGTCCCTATAAACATAACCAAGTCTGTCGAACTTCCTGATATCTCCCGGATCCTCGATCTGGTTCTCAGCCATGAAGCGAACCATTTCTCCTCTGGCCATTTTCGCATAGGTTCCCTTTGTTACCAGCTTGTCACCGGACATCTCACAGAAGTTAACGGTGATGTAGCGATCGTCTTCCTTCAGATATTTCTCTATACATTTGGAGTACTCCTTGGATGCAAGATTTATTATTACGCCGCTCCCATCGCTTACTTCGTCGTAAAGCCTCGCTCCCCACAGATCGTATAAGTCCTTGCTTCCATCTATGCGAGCCTTGGCCTGCATCTCAAGCCTGTAAGGCGTAACTCCGTCCATTGGCTTTAGCACTCCATAAAAACCTGACAATATTCTAAGGTGCTCCTGAACATAATCGAAGCTGCTATCCTCAAATACCGCGGGAGCCATATACTGAAACGCAATGCCCTCGTATGAAAGTATCGCAGGTGTCAGCCTTTTACGAAGATCCATCTTGGCTATACGCTCATAGTTCTGCTCCGCAATCTTATCATTGCAGTACCAGAGCTTCTGCAGATCGACGTGCGACTGCTTTCTAAGCCAGTCCAGTATCTTCTCTGTCTGCTCCAGGAAAACCGGCAGCCCTTTATATTCAAGCTTGTCAGTATCAACATTCATTTTCTTTGCAGGTGAAAGGATTATTCTCATTGCAGCTCTCCCTACTTTTTATTTTTGAAATATGGTTTTTATTTTTTCAATATCTCTTTTTATTCTTGAAATGCTGTTTCGTTATTTTAGCGCCAAGCTAAGGCTGTTTGTTATTCCTCTTGGTCCTCTAATCGCAGTAATTCCATACTCATTCTTAAGAACTTCAAACGTAAACTTATCCGGTTTATATCTCTTTTGCAGCTGGATTTTCATCAGCGCCTTGATCGTAAGATTCTTATCCGAATAATCATAGGGAATATCCGTCTCGATAACCTTACACTTGTACATAACTGCTGACACCGGAGCTCCCACATACATGAAAACCGTATCTCCTTTGATTATGCCGGCTCCCTGCTTCCAGTCGATGATCTTTTCAGTATCAAAAGCATGCACTATATCATAGTACTTGGGATTTGCAGGGATTATCCATTCTTTGGGTTGCCTGAATTTCTTCTTTTGCCCTGCTGACGCGGTCATTTCAAAACTGGCATCAATCTGCCTGCATATTTCCTCAAACGAAACTGTTCCGTCCAGCACGATCGTGATCCAGTTGCGCTTATTCATATGATATCCCGGATAAAAACGTTCCTGCTGCAACAAAATATCACGAAGCATCAGGTCATCAATTTTCACATCAATAATATCCACGCGCTCAGTACCGGGTCTCCCGATCTTATCGGAGTCCACATCCATCACAATTGCAAACCACTTCCGGTTATCGGAATGTCTGAAAACGGAGTAATTAGGATAACTTCTCCACAATTGTTCCGGATTCGAACCATATTTCTTTTGAATGTACTTCTCAACGTCTTTTCTCATCCCTACCCCCTAGTCTTTCCAGCAATTCTTTGTTGCGCTCCAGCATATTATAATCTAAATTGAGAAAAATAATTGTTTTAAGTTCGTTTTAGGTTCACCTGCTATTATAAGTCCATCGGGAGGTGAAAACCTTCTGGAAATCGAAAGCAACACACTTTTCTTCATTTACTATACGCCCGGGGCTTACCCCAGTTCCGGGCAACTCCAAAAATAATGCCGCAGCATTGGTCTAATTGCCTTCAAAAGACCAACTACTGCGGCTTAATTATTGTCATTTATTGTATTTGGCTTACCCGTCCTTTTGTCCGGATATCAACCATCAATATGAATATTCTCAAAGCAATGTGTGCACTCAACATCATCCTGCATCACATCCACTGTTGTGTATTCATGGCAGTGAGGGCAGTTGATTTCCATCATCTGTGTCTTTGCTGCTTCCGCTGTCATATGTCCGTTTACACCGGCACCTGCTACAATTGCAACTGCTGCAATTACCATTGCTATTCTCTTTACAATCATGATCCCCTTTGCCATTTTCCACACCTCTCTCAAATCTATGTTTTTGTTTCGTTGTTATCTTTGTGATGAAGTAATCATATCAATCCTTCTATCACAGTTTTATCACTGCCTGTCATCCATTAGATATAACGAAAGAAAAGCGCCAAAATCTTCAAAGATTTTGACGCTTATTTTTCATGGTTTGCACCTTCCGCAGGGCTTAAATCCCTGCCCTATCACCTCGTCTCTGGTTGCATCCTCAAAATAGACTTTATTTTTCTCCTTCATATCTGAGACGCTATCGCAGTCGGGGTTATGGAATACATGGGAGTTTCTGTTGCCGATATAGGAATAAGTTTTTTCAGAAGATGATCTGGAGATGTTTTCTGTATTCTTTTTGGCATTCTTTTCTGTATTCGTTTCGGTTCCGTTCCCCACAAACTCATCCATAGAATAGGTGGTTAGACCATTTTGACTGCTGCTAGAATCCGCGTTGTAATTCCTATCTGGCTTATTGGAGCCATCGGTATAATCAATGATCACACCAGGCTGCACGTTGTAACAAAAGACATTGAAGCTAACACCTTTACCATTATCCTCAACAGACAATGCCTCGATCTTCACGCCATCACATAAGAGATTATTGCCATCAAACACAGGTGTAACTCTGTACATTACATGATTACTTGTGCTTCTGATATATTCCGCAACCTCGTTCTCATAAGGCAGCATTCCTTCCACATTCATGTACCTGGTACCGGTTATGAGATTCTGCTCATTAGCATTCTCTCCTGTCAGCTGGAATCCGATCATATGGCATCTGTTATAGAGAAACGGAGGATCAGAATCAACCAGTCCCGGATATTTCTCCTGCTCCCAGCCTGTGGGCTTCACCATGCTTATTGACTCACGGTCCTTGGTTGGCATGAGATCCTTACCAATACACGCCATGGCAGGAGTGCATCTCCCAAGCTCATCCAGCTCACCATAACTTTCATACGATACCTTTGTTATCTCACTTTTTGTAAACTCAGGCTTATTATCATTTATCGTGACCGAAGGCCTACCGCTATATGCAGGTATCTCTCCGCCCGCAGTTTTCCTATTGGCGTAGGCTCTGCCACTTGTGATACATGCTCCAACGATGACAGCTACAAGTATAAATAACCATATGAAATTGTACTTATTTGCCTTTCTCATAACCGGCTCCTACCCTTTTAAACTCCAATCAGAAGTCATCCTCATCATCGTCAGCACCCATGGCCCAGAGCCATGCCTCTTTATCAGCACGATCTCGTTCCAGCTCTTCCTGTCTGCGATAGAATTCCCTTTTCTCTGACCAGGACATATTCTTAGTCAGCTTCTCTATCTCTCTATCAGTTAATCTTACATCATGTTCATCATCATCAGAAAATAATCCAAATAATCCCATAGTAGACCTCCTTTTGTTACATCAACCCTAACCGGAAATCAAGCGTGTAAATTCTGTTTGCCAAGCTCATCAAGGAGCTTTTGAGTTATCTCTTCTATCAGCACTGCACAAATAAGTATTGCTATTAGTATAATACTGATTATCCTTATTCCCAGCTTCTTTGATTTTTTGAGAACTGTCCCTTTATTCTTTTTTAGATACCTATAGGCCAATACGATAATTGTGATGAAAAAAATCAAAATACTTTCCATAACATCACACCTTTCATTTTGGACTTGTCAGTCGATATCTCCGTAATATCCGGGCATTGTATAGCCATCCTCACCTTCAGGAAGCCCTATTACATGAAGTTCATCCGCATCGTATACCCAGCCTTTACCTTCTCCCGAGTATCCTGAGGAATATGATTCATCGACATCACCATAATAGCCCGGCTTAGTATATCCGTTCGATCCTTCCGGAAGACCGATTACATGAAGTTCATCTGATGAGTATACCCATCCTTTTCCTTGTGTTGTCACTGATCCGCCACTCTGTGTATTGCTCTCGCTGCTACTGGATTTGTGATTGGGTTTCCTGGTGCTATTTGGTCCATCCAATGCATCGATCGCATCCTGCGTCAGGTTACCTGCTGCCTCCAGCTCATCCAGAAGCTTCTGGTTATATTCTTCATTCATACGATCCACCTTTTGACGCCATGTTTCTGCATGAGCCGTTGTGCCAATTGTTCCAACAATAATTCCAACCATTAAAAAAGTTGAAAATGTAATCATAGTCTTTTTCATCATCATTACTACCTACCTTTCAATGAAAACGATAATTACATCCCCAACAATTCTTTTTTCATGTCTCCAACTCGTATTTAATTTGTTTTCTATGATTACACTTTACTCCTTTTGGTGTCCAATAATCACACCTGCACACACGAATATTATTAGAATTTGTCGACCTATTTGCAATGCATTTATTTCAAATACCTGTTGTTTTTTCAATATTTCTCGATATCAACAGGCCCAAAAGCCAAATTTAGCATGTTGAAATTCCATTTTTCATTATTCCAACAGTCTCCAAGGCCTATTTTAACCTGTTGAAATTCCATTTTCCGTAATTCCAACAGTCTCCAAGGCCTATTTTAACCTGTTGTTATCCCATTTTTCGTAATACCAACAGTCTCCAAGACCGATTTTAACCTGTTGTTATCCCATTTTTCGTAATTCCAACAGTCTCCAAGACCAATTTTTGCCTGTTGATTTATTCCATAATTGGAAATACAACAGGATTCTTCTCTTATATTACTCCCTGGCAAACCGCCGATCGTAAACTGCCGATTTTGTTTGACATTCTAATTATACCTAATACAAAAATAAAAGCCCACAAAGTGAGCTTCATTTCTAAATCTATTTAACTGTGAATCAATGTCATTTAGTTAAGGGGAAAGTAAGTGTGTTGTTGAAAAATAATTAAGTTGTTTCTTAGAGTTTCATCATTAAAATTTGGATGAAGCATAATAATTGAGTAAAAAAGAGCACGCAAAATAGACAGATTTTCATCTGTCTCATAAAGATGTATACTACTTATGATCTTTTAGAACCTGTAAGCAAAGCTGACAGGTATTTGGAATCTATGCTGGCGGGCATAATTCCTACCAGGCCTGATGGGTAGTATATTCTGCCTAATCAGGCCTTCTATATTTGGTGGGGACTCTCCATTTTTTATGCGGATAAAGTAATGACATGCATTGAATGCCACTGTGAAATTGACTTGATATTCATACTTTCGCTTTGCCCTTTTGAGAACTACATGTTGAGTGATTATTGAGCAGAAATTGTAAAGAATTAGTTTGGCCCAAATTTCATGCTCTATATACTCTCTCTTTTTGGATCGAAAGTTACCAGTTCCAAGGATGTGTTTGAGCTCCCTGAAAGATGTTTCAATTCCCCATATGCCGATATTTTAGAAATGCCGATAATAAAAACTTTGAAATCCCATGCCTGAGCCTGTTGTCAGGCATGGAAATAGAATATCGGCATTTATTTTAAGCCGCACAGCCGTTTTAATACGTCTTCATCATCGGCATATTTAAACACCGCGTCATCTTTGAATACAGATTTATCACTGTCACTGAGCTTGTGGAGCGCCTCTCGTTTCATTTCTTCTGTAACCTTGGCATAAAAGCGCGTTGTTTCTACATTTGAATGCCCAAGCCATTCTGAAATAGTTGGAAGTGGTACTTTTGCCTGATACAGATGCATGGCTCTTGTTCTTCTGAAGAGATGTGAATGGAGATGAATAAGATCTGGTTTCTTTTTACGAAGTTCATTTTCACATTCTGACAGTATTCTGCTTACATTGTCACTTGACATCTTGTTTCTTCGTCCATTTCGGAAAGAATAGAACAGGTAATCCTGTTCATTTTTCTCTGGATGATACCGCTCACAATAGCTGCAGTATTGTCTCCAGATTTCCTTTGATAATGGAGTTATCCTATGTTTATTACCTTTGCCATAGAAATGAACATCAGCCTCTCCATTTGATGTAGGCTTTATATCATGTGGTTTAAGTGACAATACTTCATTGATTCTAGCGCCGCTTTCGTAAAGTAACGAAATAAGGAAGTGATCCCTTGTTGCATCACGATTGGTATCAACACAATTCAAGATGCTCGCCACTTCATCTGTTGTTAGCCATGTGAATTCTATAATCCGGTCATCGTCATAATCGTTTATTTCACGGATTTCTTCAAATTCATCAGAGGTTAAAGCTTTTTTCTTTAGCAGATAATGGCAAAAGCCGCGTACATCAGATAGTCTGTGATTTACAGTAGTTGCCACGTTTTTCCGTTCAGTATTCAACCATGACATAAAATCAATGACGTTAGCCTGATTAAAATCAGATGCCTGTAATGTAAGCAACGACACACCCTTTTTGGTTCCAAGATAATCAATGAACAGATTTATGCTATACCTGTATGATGCTATAGTGTCTTCATCACGGTTTCTTACACGTGGAAGGTAAACTTTTATAAACTCACCAATAAGAGACACCAGTCGTGGATCCTTGGCACTAATCCTCATCACAGGACACCTCCTCTCCGTATATCCTGGAGAGCATATCCCAATCGATGCCCTTTGCTTTCCGAAGATTCTCGGGAAGCAGATGAACATAGTATAGTGTAGAGGTAAGCTCAGAATGCCCCATATAAGCTGAAAGATATGTAAGAAGTTCCATAACATCTTTCCCACTATTGATCCACTTGATGATATTCCTTGACACAAAAGCATGCCTAAGATCATATGGGCGGGGATTACCTTTCCACTGTATACCACATGTTTTAATTATCCTTCGCCAAACATTGTTGTACCAGGATGTTTCATACTGAGTCCCATCCCACTTTTGAAAGAACCATTCCCGTTTGCCTGCTAATGCATCATACCTTTTGCAGAGTTTTAACATATCGTCAGACATGATTATGTGACGATCTTTATGACGTTTTGATTGGCGAATATATAAATCACCTGTATTAAGGTCTATATCTTCCGTGCGTATTGCAGGTGGTTCCTGTGGACGTAATCCACAGCAGTAAATCAAACGGGAATATACAGGAAGTACTATCTCAGGAAGAAATCTTTTACCGCACGTTGCTCCTTGAACCGAGTCTATTGCATTAAACAGACCTGAAAGTTCCGCATCAGTAAAAAGATATGGATTATAGGCGGTTCTTCTCACAGTGTAATCACTATCAGGGATATAGTCCTCATACCCCAGGAAGTTCAGATATCTGGTGTATTCCCTGAGCAAAGCGATAAATGCCGCTTTGCTATTGTTAGTGTAAGGATAAAATGCTAACCATTCATCAATCATTTCCGGCGTTACTAACTCCGAGTCAGGGAATTTTTCAACACAGAATCTTATGAATGGCGGAACGGAAGAACGATAAGTTGCAGTAGCATACCCAACAGATGCCCTATATGACATCATTTCCTCAAATGCATTATTCAACCTTTTTTCAAGCGTCATAATCAAGTACCTCCTTTGGTATTGCAGGAAGCACTGTCTTTATGTTTGGCGTAGAATCCGGTCGTTATAGGAACATCCGTGAAATCAAATGCAACAAAAGCTATCTGACTTTTATTATGAGTTATATATGGTTTGTCTTCCACTATTGATTTATGTCCCATCATCTGAGATGCTATCTCGATTGGAACACCTCTTGAGACCATGATAGTTTCAAAAGCTCTGCGTATGCTGTGAAAACCTCTAAACGAAATCTTTTCGACTCCAGCTTTTCCACAGTACTTGTCAATCATGCTTCCAAAGCCTTTTGAAAGCTTTTTATAAGGGGCTTTTACTGTTATAAACACTTCAAGATCATTGCATTCCGGTCGCCAATCAAGTATATAATCCGCCAATGCATTCATCGTAGATCCGTTAAGCTCCACAGACAAAGGCTGGTGATTCTTTGATTGAACAAGAGCTAGTTTATGATTCTGCCAGTCTATATCCGTAAGCCTAATCCTTACTATGTCGCAACCACGTAAACCTGTACAATAAGCCAGCAGTATTATTGCAAGATCCCGCTTGCTAAGCATGTCATCATTATTAGCGGCGTCAGCAATGTCAAAGATTTCATCTTCTGTATATGCCGGGATCATGCGTCTGTGATCATTCTTGAGTTTTAGTAATCTATAGTCCCTATGAAGACACTGATTCCCATGGGATTTCAGGTATTCGGTTGAATACTTTATGCATCTGAGAGTACGTCCGGTACTTCCGCTATTAGAAACAGGGATTTCCTCGATAAGAAACTTCATCACAGTCACATCGTCGATGTGTTCCGGATCCTTTCCCTGTTCTGACGCATACCACAAAAAATGTCTTGTTGGAGCACGCAGATCGCTTTTTGTAGCGTCGCTAATGGGATAACTTCCCAGTATCTTTTCAACAAGATCAGTAATCTCAGTGGAAACTGGATACTTCTTAACGCGATAAACTATTCTAGAAAAGTCCACTGTACCTGTCTCAGCCAGTGAGGATAGCATATGCAAAACTCTGAACTGAAAGCGTCGATACTCTTTGCAGACCTCACCATTAGATACCCTGTTTTTAAGATAGTTCTTATAGGCATCAATGAGTTCTGATGAATATGTATTTGTGTTTGAAGATCCGGCGTACTTTAAGATGCTATTGCAAACACTCTGATACTGTTCTACCGATACTTCCAGAACGTGTTGCATCACCTCCTTTAATAGTTGCTCGGTTAAATCCTTTAGTAGCGGATGTGCATCTGTCATGGCGGCCTCCTTTCTATAGAGATGCGGTTACATCTTTATAGTAAGAAATGCCGATAGTTTTTGGAAATCATGGATTTATGATACTTTAGGATGCCAGAAAATCGGCATTTCTAAAATATCGGCATATGGGGAATTATGCCGATATCAGCATAATTCCCCAGCGTAAGTTATAGAGATCTTTTATATCATCTGCGGAGAATTCTTCGACAGGAAGATTAGTCACTATGTTTTCGTAGGAAGAATCAGTTATCTTGAAGCGTAGAACACGAAGGGTTATTTCGTATTCATCTTTTGATCCTTCAGGAAGATAGTCAAACCTAACAGCTTTGCATATATACCTGTACGCATAAGGTTTATCTGGTTGCTTTCTGTTTTTCTTCGAAGCGGAGCGAGTAAGAATTCGAGTTACACTTATATCAAGATCATCTGGAAGTTCATTGATGGAAGAACCGGTTAAACGCATCATGTTTTTGTCCTTCGCACGAATAAGAAAAAAAGATTTATTTTCTATTGCATGCGCAAAAACGTTATACGCAAAGAACCCTCTGTCTGCTATAAATATAGGCATGAGGTCGTGATGTTCGTATTCATCTATTAGTTCTGCCAATGCTTTAAATTCATTTTTCTTTTTGATTGGCTGAATTTTAGCGTTAACATAATATCTGCTGATTAAGTCATACAAAGCAACTGTATGGATTTGGTTAAAGCCTTTAGTTGATTTACCATCTGGCCCATAGAATGATATGGTATCTTCTGGATTTCGTGTAAAGGTAAAAGTACAACCATCAGCAGCCATTAACTGATACTTGTCTTTATACGGAGCGGGAGAAAAATGGGAATTGAAGCGTTGTAGAAGTGTTTTGAATGTTTCTGGGGCTAGCTTGTTGCGTTGTTGACAGTATGCAGAGTTGGACAGTGTATCTTTCTGGTAATTAAAGTATTTATACAGCTCATGCCTCATGGTTCCAGCTTCCATGGTAATAGGTAGTAAGATAAGATCTTTAAACGATATCTTTCTATGCCGGGTAAAGTCCTTTCCAGGATTCAACGCATAGGCTTCTGGTGTTGATGCCATAGCATCGATATCAGACATCAAATAGTTTTTTACAGTAACAGAATAGTTCATAGCGACCTCCTTGAAATCAACGTTTACGTCTTGTTAATTTCAAGGGCCGCTCTCACTACTTCTTATTAATGCAATCAGTAGTGAGAGCGGCCGCACTTTTGAGTAGCTTTGTCAACTATTCTTTATAAAAAAAGAGTTAGACCCTATAAAGAATCTAACTCAAAACATCTTAACTTAATGACATTGACTGTGAATAGTAACACGAATATTTTTCCTATAAATATAGTGTTTTCGCACGTTTTTTCATAAGTAGTCACTCACACGAATAATATGGCCATTCCCCCGTATCCATGTTCTCTACGCCCATTAGTGCGCCGGAACCATCATGAAAATAGCGATAGTTTGTGCCATCACCAGCTACGATATCAAGATAATGGTCAGGACCATCCTCGCCCGCTTCAACAGACTGGAGCTGGCCGGTTTTTAATGCTTCGCAAATCTCATGAAAAGTGTCCATATTGAAGGTGTCTGCCTTATCACCAAGGGCTGCAGTTGCAAGCTCTTCATTGTAAGCTTTATCTCCATCAGTAAGCTCTGCTTCCTCATTGGTCATTCCATCTTCCGCCATCATCTGCTCAGCCCAGTCGGAGCGAATCTGGTAAAGCTCATCCATGGGAAGATAGTTCAACAGATTCTTATACATTGAAAGGAAAGACTGGTTGGCCGGCATATATCCGCCACAATTCTTTAAGAGCTCGTTATTTTCATCATAGAGCATTATATACGTCGAGTCGCCATCGCAGATATCATTCCGCTCCCTGGGATTGAGGTAATATAGCTTCTTCCGATTGACTGAGCTCACAATTCTATCATATTGATCATCTGTAAGCTTGAGTGTTTTCACAAGCTCGTATTCTCTGGAAAAGTCATCGGGCATATATACAAGCAGATCCTTGTTTGTGCAGACAATCACTTTTCCTGAAAAACAGTCATAGTAGGAGCCATATCCACAGCCCCCATAATAGGTTCCAACATAGTATTCGCTTGAAAGCTCAGGCATAGGCCCCTTAAACAATGCGCATCCACACAAACAGGCAAAAGCCATCACTAAAATTGCTGCAAAAATTGTTTTTTTCATAAGAAACAATCCTCCTCTTATCCCCAATCTACTTATAATACAGTTGGGCGGAGGAAATTGTTGCAAACCTGGCGATGCCTCTCAAAACCTCGTCCCACACTTCGGGCAAAAATCGAAATCCTCTGTTGTCTCGTAGCCGCACTGTCTACACTGCTTATATCCAGTTGTGAAGCCTCTTCCGCTACTCACCTGAGTGAGATGACCAGGCAGAATCTCCACGTTTTCCCCTCTGGCTATCATTTTTCCTATCTCAGGATCAAGCTCGTAAACTGTTCCGCAGCAGCTGGTCTGCACGTAGTAATGTCTGTTCCACTTTAAGGTCGGTATGAAAAACAGCGACAGCACAGTATATGTCATGAACACGTTAAAACGTCCATATTTTCCACAAATGGCGCAGGTGATCAGCTGATTGAAATCAAAATCCTTCCTGCCATTTGAAATTCCCATTATAAAAAACATTTAACTTACCTTTCTTTTGGCCGGGCATTTATGCGGCATTCCGGGACCATACTGACAATTCGGGCAGCAAAAACACTTTACGAAAGGTGTTCCGTTTAATACCGCCTCGCAAAAAGCCGGATCTGCAAGGACTGCTTTTCCAAGGTCAACGGTGTCCACAAGATCATTTTCTATAAGATATTTTGCAAGCTCAGGTTCATATATACCGTTTACGCATGAAACAGGAACACGGCCCTTGAAATGGTCATGGAACCTCACGCCAAGCTCACATATCTGATTGTACGGTTTTCCCTCGTCCTTAAGAGTCGGATCATCCCATTCGATTCCAGTAGAAACCTGAAGATAGTGGCAGCCTGCCTTAACATACTCTTCTGCGATTTTTATTGCTGTTGCTATGTCCGGCTCAATTCCGGCAGTTCTCACCGATATAAGGAAGTCATCGCCGCATCTCTCCCTGATCATGCGGATTATCTCGACGCCAAACCTAGCTCTGTTCTCGTCACTTCCGCCGTATTCATCTGTTCTGAGATTGGTCTTCTTTGACATGAACTGATTGATCAGATAGCCATGACATCCGTGCAGCTGCACGCCATCATAACCGGCCTTCTTCGCACGAACTGCAGCACTTGCAAAGCTTTCCTGCATTTTATGGATCTCTTCTACAGTCATCTCCTTAGCAAGAACATTCTCATCGCGGGTAGGCACCGCTGAGGGAGCGATCACTTCTCCAAGCTCAGGATTGGCATTAAGTCCTGCATGGTTGAGCTGTATGATGACTGCTGCCCCGGCGTTATGACAAACCTCTGCAATCTGTCTGTGTCCGTCGATCTGGTCATCATCCCACAAACCCATGTGGATTTTCCCGAATCTTCCTCCTGGTGTAACAGCTGTTGCCTCAACGCATATCAGGCCGCAGCCATGCTCCGCGCGCTTTTTGTAATGCTCTATGTGTTTTTCAGTAGCCTTTCCATCAGCACCTGCATAATCAAATTTAACTGTCGGTGCCATGGTAAGCCTGTTTCTTATCACAGTTCTATTTATCGTTATCGAATCCCCAACCTTTGTCATAAAAGCCTCCCACATTATCTTCTTGCCAATATTTTTATTCCCACTTTTTCCACACATCTGGCTGATATCCCAGCGTGGATTGTTTACCGTTTCTCACTACCGGAGTCTTAAGTATCTGCTGATTTTCCAGTAGCTTTTCAAGCTTATCATCATCCGCAATGTACTGGATAAGCGCAATAGCATCTTTATCCTTCGCATCAGGATTTATCATGTTCATGATTCCACCGTTAGCACTTGCAACAGAAGTGAGCTCTCCCTTGCTCATGCTCTTTTCCTTCAGATCAACGAACTGAAACTTTATGCCTCTCTCCTTGAAAAAACGCTCTGCTTTTTTGGTATCGTTGCACTTCTTAGTGCCAAAAATCTGTATATTCATCTTTTTTCCTCATCAAAAATATAGAGGCATTTAACCTCTATATTTCTTAGTAATCACTATTATGTATATTGCCATAAGTACTATAGTTTCCAGCATCACTCCCAATACTGAGAGTAGGATAACCGGTGAGTTTTGTCCAGATAATATGGGAAGTCCTAACACAATAAAAATAATGCCGTAGAGTATGAACAAAATCCCTGTCGCTCTGTTATACCCCTTTATGTCATTTACCGGAAACTGTTCGACATTAGCCCAAAAGCCTGCGGCCTTTTTCGAAAATATATCTTTGATTCCCATCAAAATTATAATGGCTCCAACTGCCGCCCAGATGATAAATCCCATCATTGCTCCACTCATACCATGATTTCCTGTTCCCTTTTCAAAATCTTTTTTTCAATACAACTGTTTTCTATTATAAACTCTTTACAACTATTGTATAAGTAGGAATCAGTTTTCAGATGTCTCTTTTTTCTTCTTCTCTTCCTTCTTTTTGAGATATAAAAAGAGTAAAAAACTACCATTTGTAATTGTTGTTAAAAGAAGTAAAATGCTGGGTGTCATATAGATTCTCCTCCTGTCCCCTGTGACTTAGATAATTTGTTGATGAAATAATCTTAATATGAACCCGCATTTGAATATATATCTATCTCTGCAAAAAAATTCTCTCTATTTTTCCATTCAAATCATATTAAAATACCGGAAAAATGGTCGATTTCATGCTGTATTATCTGCGCTGTAAAATCGGTATATTTTCCATGCTTGGGCTTAAAGTCCTGATCTAGATAATCAACCTCAATCTCTTTATATCTCGTGCATGGCCTTACACCATCCAGCGAAAGACAGCTTTCCTCCGTCTGATACTCGCCGGTTTTCCTGGTTATAACCGGATTTATCATAGGGAAAATAAAGGGTCCTGCTGCCACCACGATGATCTGCTTCTTAACGCCAATCATATTCGCAGCCATTCCCACACACCTGTCCTGATTTGCTCTTAATGTATCCAGAAGGTCCTCTACAACCTGCTTGTCAGCTGGGGTTGCCGGCTCTGACTTTTGTTGTAAAAAGAACTGGTCTCTGACTATCTTTTTTACCATTGGGTTCCTTTCCTTAGTTTTGTACCTATTTTTACTTAAATATACTACATTTTACTATTACTTTTTCAGGTAATTCCAGGTACTTTTTATACTTTTACCGAGATTTACTTCAACATTAGTCTCAGGGACAAGTCATAAAAAGTACTTTCATGTTAAGCAATCTCCTTTTGAATCAGGTCTTCTTTTTCCGCCATCGCCTGAAGGGTCATGGTGAGAAGCTTATCAAGGTCCCATCCAAGCTGCTTTGCTCCTCGCTCAATCACTTCTCTTGAGCAGCCTGCAGCAAAGCCCTTGCTCTTATACTTTTTCTTAAGAGACTTAAGCTCCATATCCTTCGTGCTCTTGGATGGTCTCATGAGAGCTGCTGCCCAGATCAGACCTGTTAACTCGTCTGCAGCAAAAAGCACTTTTTCCATCTCGTGAACCGGCTCCACATCTATCGTTGTTCCACAGCCAACGGTGATTCCATAGCCATGCGAGCACACAGAGTGGATGACGTCATCACTAACTCCAGCTTCTTTTAAAAGTTCAGGAGCTTTAAGACAGTGTTCTTCCGGATACAGCTCAAAGTCTATATCATGCAAAAGGCCTACAATTCCCCAGTACTCAGCATCCTCGGCATACCCAAGCTCATTTGCGTACCACTTCATGACAGCCTCAACTGTCAGTGCATGCTGGATGTGAAAAGGGTCCTTATTATACTTCTTCAAAAGTTCAAAAGCCTCATCTCTTGTGATCATACCGCTCCTCCTTTATCTTCTCTGTGCTTTATCATGTTGCATCTTCCCCAAGATTCATCTTTATATGAAAATGCATTTTCTGTAACGTTCCGTTCTGTAAAGCCTGCTTTCTGATAGCACTTCTTAGCTCTTATGTTTGTGGTAAAAACGTTCAGATGAACCGCTTCGGCTCCGGTTTTCTCAAAGGCATAGTTTGATGCCAGTTCCAGCATTTCCCTAGCTACTCCTTTTCCGCGAAGCTCTGGATTGACTATGATGAACTTCAACATGCCTTCTTTTGTCTCTTCATTTAATGAATAGCAAAAGAACCCCGCAGTGCTTCCATCATCCTGGCTTACCACAAACGGAGTATCTCCCCACTGCGATGCTATAAATTTAAGAACAGCTTCAAAATTCTCCTGCTCAAGAGGATACTCAAATCGGCCTGCACACCACATAGCGTGCGTTCTTTCGTCATCTATCCAGTTTTTTATCTCATCAAAATCTTTAGAAGGGATGTATTGTCTTAGGTTCATATTTTCGCTCCACCAACAAAAACATAGTTCTAATATATCAGAAAAATAGCCATTTAACAGTAATTTTTCTGTCAAATGGCTAATTTAAGGTGATTTGTAGTTCATAATCACTTTATATGTAAAAAGTTAATTCCAGGAATGGGGCATGATCCTGTCTATGCTTGGGAATACTACTCCCCTTAAGAATCTATACACAAGCGATGTACTTGCTCCGAGGTATTCTGAAACCTCTGGGACTGTATGACCGCTTTCTCTTATCAGTTCTCTAATTCTTATTCCTGTTCCTTCAATATCTATTACCGGATAATCCATTTTCGTTATCTCCTTTTTTGCATTAAAAAATCCACTTAACACGCAAACTTAGTGGGCAGGGTGAGACTCGAACTCACGCTGTTTCAGTTGTCAGGGTTTTACAGACCCCTGCCTTCGCCGCTAGGCTACCTACCCATAGTGATCCCCACCGGACTTGAACCGAGTACTTCAGCCTTGAAAGGGCTGTGTCCTAACCTTTAGACCAGGAGACCGTGTGGGAGCTTTCACTCCCTATATTCAATTTATGCGCTTAGTTTATAAAGGCATTCCCCTTCAATCACAATAATGTCGTCCATAGCAACTCCTAAAACAGATGCTAATACAACTAAGTTATCCAATGTTGGCATCGCTGTTCCGCGCTGCCACTTGTAAATCGCCTGCGGAGTAGCAAATCCAAACACATCCTGTAAATCCCTAACAGACATACCGGCTGCCACTCTTAAATCTGTAATTCTCTGTCCCGTAGCGACCATATCGATCGCTGGAATATTCTGTGTCAATTTTGACTCCTTTCTTGCTTTCTATTTTCAAGCAAAATAAAACCGCTTGCCTTGTCATCTAAGGTAAGCGGTACGCAAACATGTTTATCTATAAGCTCCTGATCCGGTTTACTCCATCCGAACCTTTGCTAAAACAACCTTTTCTCGCATTTGCCTATCCTTAAATGGGCGCATGAAACTAAACATCCACTCTGATTTATACTGGAGTGATGATTCATAACTTTCGCTATAGAGGCAATAATTGCGATTCATTGTTGTCATGTCTTTTCCTTTCCGGGAGCTCTTTTTCCGCTCCGCTTATCTCTTTTATATATCGAATAATAACACCAACATTTATAGTTGTCATTATATTCATAGTATAATAACCGATTTCCTAAACCTCTAAAAATGTATCAAATTTTCATAATATCCCCTGAAAAAAGATATTAATAAACATTTGAAAATGCCCTAAAGAAATCCAAACCACCCATCGATATATTTTCTGTAAGCGAAAAAGAACATTCAAATGGCCAAAATGAATGAAACAAAAATAAGATGATTAAATGGAGGTTTCTCTTATGTATATGTACGAATTGTTTCTTTCAAGTGACGTAGAAGGCAAGAGCATTCACTTTATCCAGACAAACCACAAGGTGGGCGATCTCGAAAAATGGCTCAGAAAACTCGTTAAAGATAATACTATCTCCGAAGATATTGCTAACGCAGTTACCTTCGTTTGGTAATCATAATATAATCAGCAGGCACTACCAGAAGATTCCGAGAGGGATCTTCTTTTTATATAAAAAAGCCCTCCACTCCAATTTTCATGAAGCAGAGGGCCAATCCCCAAATGATTCATCATCTATCAAAATAGCTCCTCAGGCAAACTTCACTGCTGTGCCATAAGCCATTATTTCAGCTGCGCTCTGCATTACTGAAGAAGATGAATATCTTACACCGACTATTGCATCAGCGCCAAGGGCTTCCGCTTCCTTGATCATCCTGTCTGTAGCAAGTTCTCTTGCCTTGGTCATCATCTCGGTATAGCTTCCAAGCTCGCCACCCACCAGAGTTTTGAGTCCGGAGCCTATATCCTTAAAAGCGTTGACTGTCTGAATTGTGCTTCCCTTTACAAGTCCGATCATTTCCAGATTCTTTCCGGAAATTGTTTCTGTAGTAACCATCATCATACTCGCCACCTCCTTAAAACAGCTTTCTTCCAAGCCAGATGCAGATACAAGCACCTACAGTTGATACTATCAGGCTTCCGATAAGTCCTGTTGCGGTAAATCCGATGAGCTTAAATACAAAACCACCAACAACTCCTCCGAGAACACCAAGTATAATGTTTTTAAGTGTTCCGGATTTCTCACTCATGATTTTGCTTCCGAAAAAGCCTGCAATTGCTCCAAGTATAAGTCCACCAATAATTCCAAACATTTTGTTTTCCTCCAATCTTACTGTTCGCACTATTTTGTGCTATTTCAATACCACGCTTCCTGATAAATCCTTATGTAATAAATTTCTTTGTTTCTGTGATGGTTTTAGTATATGACATTTTAATGTCGTAATACACATTCATGATTGCAATATCGATAACCATATTCTTCATATGTGGTAAAATAAAGCTCCATCACACTATTTCTTTTTTGGAGCCGGGAGCTCCAAATCTGTTTCAGGCATCATTTCCATGAATTGCTCTTTTCAGCGCATCCGTATTATGGTTCCTCGAGATACCTTACTTTCTTTCCATGTGACATAGCATAATCTATCTCAGACCTCGTACTATCTCCGATATAACCACCAACGTTAATTACGAAAATCTCATCAGCCATGTCGATCTTACGCTTATGCATATCATCAAGCATTTCTTTTGTTTTAGTCAGTGTCCCTTCATCCATGTTTTCCCAGACTTCGGAATCACCTGAATGCCCAAACAAGCCAACGCTGATAACTATATTCCCCTCTAATGTCAGCTTTTTCTGCATTTCCATGAACTGTTCTTTAAAACGTGTGCTTCCACATAATGTAATAACCGGGTATTTTCCTTGCATTTGCACCATCCTTTAATATGTTTATCAATTTCTACTATGTATTACGGCAATCTGCCCCATAGCTATTTTTGTGCTTTGATATTGCTAAGTTAACTTTGCAATTTTAGTATAGTTGACTTTGCAAATAAGGCAAAGCAGACCTAGAAAAAATATCAGAAAAAGAGCAGTGTGATATTTTGAAAATACCTCACTGCTCTATATATAGTGATTTTTTTGGAAGGAACTCCCACCGAATCTGCAACGAAAGGGGTTTCTCATTGATACATTATCCGTTATCGATTTTTAGATATTTTTTGGCATCTTTCTCCTACCAATACTTGACCTGGTGGACAATTTTTTCTACCCCCGGCAACTTTATCCAACTGTTGATCTGTCAGATTTTCAACCTTTTTTACAACTTCATTTATATCTTTCTCTCTATTATCAGCCATATCAGTTACCCTTGTTACTACAGCCTTATCTCAGCCTTACTTAAGTAACAATTGTCCTTTCCATATAAATCATTGAGTGTTGCTTAGAAATATAATATATTAATTGTATAATATTAGGATAAAAGGAACCATTAAACCTTTATTATATTTTTATAAACTTTGACATATGATATATCTTGATAATGCAGCAACAACAAAAGTTAATCCGGAAGTTCTGGAGGCTATGCTTCCCTATTTTAGTCAGCAGTTTGCTAATCCATCTGCCGCACACCATTTCGGTCTTGAGGCAAAAAAAGCTGTTGAAAAAGCCAGGGAGTTTTGTGCTGAATTAATTGGAGCAGATCCTTCCGAGATAGTTTTTACATCCGGCGGTACAGAAAGTGACAACACCGCTATTTTTTCAGTGCCTGAGAATCGGCACATCATTACTTCTTTGACAGAGCATCATGCTGTTTTAAATCCATGTAAAAAAATAGAAGAACTTGGACGCCGTGTCACTTTTCTTTCGCCCAGTGAAAATGGCGATGTATCTGCTTCTTCCATTGAAAGCGCTCTGGAAGAGGAAACGGCTCTGGTTTCTGTCATGACTGCAAATAACGAGATAGGAACCATAACTGACATTAAAGCCATTGGCTCGCTGTGCAGGTCCGGGAAAATTCTTTTTCACACTGATGCAGTGCAGGCTTTTGGGCATATCCCTATAGATGTAAATGACATGAATATCGATCTTTTATCAGCCAGCGGTCACAAGCTTGGAGCCCCTAAAGGCGTTGGTCTCCTCTATGTACGGAAAGGCGTTCGTATATCGCCTTTCCTTTATGGAGGCGGACAGGAACAGGGGCTAAGATCCGGTACGCTAAATGTTCCTTCGATTATTGGTCTTGGTGAAGCGGCAAGGCTTAGCAGGATTCACATGTCAGAGAGATTTAGAAAAGAAACGGATTTAAGAGACTATCTGATATCAAGAGTTCTTTCCGAGATTTCCGGAGCAAAATTGAACGGAAGCATCGTGAACAGGCTCCCTGGCAATGCTCATTTTTCAATCCCGGAGGTAAATGGCGCAGAAATCATGGAACTATTATCCGGTAATGAAATATTTATTTCCACCGGTTCAGCCTGCTCCTCATCCAACTCACGGCCAAGTCATGTTCTCACGGCCATCGGTATGTCTGCAGCCGATGCCCGCTCTTCTATCCGTGTTACACTAAGCTATGAAAATACAAAAGAAGAAATAGATATTTTCATTCAGAAGTTAAAAGAATACGTTGATGCATTAAGAAATCTTCAATGAGAAGGTATTTCCTTTATCTCTTTAATCTCGTTGAAGATTTCTTTTTCCATTCCGGGAAGTTTCTCAAGCATTCTCCTTCTGGCCTCAGTGTCTCCACCCTCTTTTTCCATTGATGCCTTAAGTCTTTTGGTAAAATGCTCTGTGTTATCACTGATGCACTTTTTAAGCTCCTCATCAGTCTCCGACACAATACAGGGGCGGACTATCTTAAGCTTGGCGGCATATGTCAGACTATCTTCATCAGATTCCTTTGAGCGAAACAGGATTTCTGCTACTACCATCTCCTGATACTCTCTTTTTTCCTTGCCCTCAAGCATCGCATTATTAAATTCATCGCCGGAGAGACAGATTCCGCAATCATCTGTGAGAAAAGAAAACAAATCATCTCTGTTTTCTGTCGGACAAATTCCCTTAGCAATCTCCCCATTAAGAATAAGGACCCAGTATGGAGTTCCATCACCGCCAAATTCATAAAGAAGATCGTGGGACTCATCGCAGGAAAATCTGATAATCTCAATATTCTTTTTCTCCAGAATACCAGTCAGCGGTTCCACTTCCAGACACATTGAGCAGCCTTCCTGGTAAAAACACATAAGTGCTTTGGTTTTGTTTAGAATAATATCTTTTGTCATCTTTTATCTACTCGTTTGTTAGCGCCGGTTGTCCATCCTGCTCTGATATACCCCAAGTTCCAACGATACGTTACAACAATTGTTCTTATAAACTTATAACCCATTCTTATAAAAAAACGCACAAATCGCATAAACGATTATCGTGATTATCATATACACCGAATTCGTAGTCGACACATACGAACACCCCTCCGGATTCTTGATATACGTCTGCATGGAAAAGGTTGTCGGTACGCTCATGTAAATGACTTCAGCCATTATAAATTCGAGATCACCTTTATAGAGTCTGGAAATCACAAAGACACACACAGCAATCGCACAGCTCTGAATCAAGAGCCTGCAGATAACCGGTTTTAATACCTCTCTGATCCTGTCGAAATGCAGATCGATATCATAGCCAACAGCCAGCAAAATCATTGCGTTCAATGGTGCAACAACCAGATGCTCACATCCAAGATAAATGGAGCTCACCGGCTGAGCAA
Source organism: Butyrivibrio sp. FC2001 (assembly GCF_000424125.1). Taxonomy (NCBI): domain Bacteria; kingdom Bacillati; phylum Bacillota; class Clostridia; order Lachnospirales; family Lachnospiraceae; genus Butyrivibrio; species Butyrivibrio sp. FC2001. Next base: position 7,672 of record NZ_AUJH01000028.1, on the reverse strand, counting down.
GAAACCATTTCATAATGCCGCTTACACCGAAGGTAACACCTAGCACCGCACCAATGAAGGTCGGTGTGTGCAGCGCAGAAAGGACCAATGCCTTGGGTGACATTCTTTCGCCCTTTTCCTGCTGTTGTAGCATACCCATCCAGATGGAAAAACCGAAAAGCAATCCGGATATATCCAATAGAGCTATTTTAGAGAGCGCATCAGCTCCGCAGAGATTTGAAAAGAGCGGATATGCTACCATGCCTCCCTCATAGAGACTCATGAGAAAGGGTACATATTTTGCACGATCCTCAGGGAATAGTGGTCTTATCAGGAATCCGCAACCAAAGGTTAGCAGCTCCACAATCAAAAGAACGAACACAAGCACAGCTATTTTACTGTTGTACTCCGCCGTGGCCAGTGCATGAAAAACGGCAACCGTCAGCATGATCCTGGAAACAAGGAACTTAATGTCATCAATTCCTTTACGCGAGATCCACTGGGTCTTTTTCAGGAATACTCCAACCGCTATCATCCCGATTACAGGTAATATAGCCGTTAATACTTCGATTATTGAATGCATCATAAATGGCTCCAATCACATATTCAATGCAGATTCGGTAGTCCCGTAATTACCCTTATCTTTATATATCGGTCAATCGCATCAAAATGTTTATATGCATTCAATTCCCGGCGAGAATTATTATTCCTCGATTATGAATTTCTTCTGCTCGTTCCATGCCTTTATTACAGCGTTTATCTGCTTCGGAATTTTACCGTCCCTATCTTTAAGCCTGTATTGAAGAATATTATCGATGCTATCAATAGCACCTTTTCCGCTCGTTCCGTGGGTTATGACCTTATCCTTCAGAAACAGGAATTTGATGCTGGAATTTATGTCATCCACTTCGCAGGAGGTGTCATATACACTCGCCAGCTCATATGCCTTTTTTACGCATTCCTTCATCTCCTGCGTTTCCCCAAGCCTTGAATAAAGGCAGGCCTTTTCAATATAAAGAAATGACTTGGGCTTATAACAAAAATTGACCTTTCCCTCTATTGCGCTGCCATCAATAAACTGCATTTCAACATCAACCATATCGATGGCTTTTAGCACATCCGCTTTTTTCCCCATTATTGAAAACGCGTTTCCAATACTGAATATGGTATTTAATTGATTTGAAAAACAATTGATGAGCGTGTGTGAAAAGTAATCCAGCGCCTCTTCCACCTTCCCCTGGTTCATAAGAATTATGGCAATCGGAACATTGTTACTGCCATCATAATTTATCTGCTTCAGCTGCTCGATTGCCTTTTCGGGGGCAGTATCTTTATATAAAAAGGCGATCTTACCCTTTATTGAATACTCGGATATTTCCTCATCCGTGTTTTGCTTAATCCTCTCAAGCGCCATTTCATAATAGGATATGGCCTTCTCCGAGTCCTTTTTATCCATGCGTGCCATGTACTTGTAATAGTACAAATTTCCACATGTATATATAACCTTAAAATTGTTCGGAAATCTCGTAAGCGCATTATTGGCTTCTATGACAGCCTCTTCAAACTCGTGCTTTCTCGCAAGCTCTTCAACCTTGTCACACATATCCTCAAGATTTTTTGAAGTAAGCTCAAGTCCCACCAGCTCGTCCATTGATATATTATAAAAATTTGCCAGCTGCATTAGCGTCAATATGTCAGGTACATTGTTGCCATTTTCCCACTTAGAAACCGCACCGACAGTCACTCCGATCGCGTCTGCCAGTCCCTCCTGGGTCAGCCCCATTTCTTTTCTGTAATTCTTGATCTGCTCAGCCAGTTTAAGCTGCATTTGACACCTCAGTTTCCTTTAAATCAAATTCCATTGAGCTAAACATTACAATTATCATAAGTACTACGGTTGTTACTCCGCATCCTAAAATAAGATGAAGAGAACTGATCTTTACAAGTACGCAGCTTACAAGGATTGATGCAAGGGGCATAGCTGCTGCAGATGATGCTCCCATAACCGCGCCTGCTCTTGCAAGATATGCTCTGTCACATACACTGAAGAACTGGATTTTAACAACTCCGCAGAGGACTGCGGTTGCTCCGGACATCATGAAGTAGCAAATTCCTCCAAGAAGGTAGCCTGCAAAAGCGATTCCGGATACAAATCTTCCAAGGGCGATGCATGTCATAAAGCTTCCCAGTAAAACTCCGCAAACGAAAAGAGTATTCTTTGTTTTGAATTTATCGATTATAGCAGGAGTGATCGCAGAACCTACAATAACTCCAAGGGAAGAAGCCATTCCCATAACGCTTAAAAGTGTACTTCCAAGTCCAAATACGTTCTCCGCAATGGGAGCCTCAAGTGCGTTAAGCGGAACCAGAAGGAAATTCATCATAACTGCCATGATAGCGTAATTTACAAGGATCTTATTTCCAAGGACATACTTAAATCCGTCCTTAAGCATTGCACGGTATGAAAAATTGTTCTTTGCTTTCTTAGCACTTTTTGCCTCGTTATTAACAACGGGCTGGTTATCTTCATAGTTCTTAATTAAAAGGATGAAAAACATTGCAATGAAGAATGTTGCTGCATCGATCATCATTGTGAACTGAACACCGAACCTTGCAATTATGATGCCTGCTGCCCCTGTTCCAATAAGAGAAACAGCGCTTGATAAGCTCTCATTAAGGCTTATTGCATGTGAAAGTTTTTCTTTTTTCACAACCATCGGAACGAATGCTCCGGATGCAGGAAGGTTGAATGATTCAATAGTTGTTATGATTAAAGTAAATCCAGCCATGATGAAGGGATTAACCTTACCGAACATATAAATAAGCACAAATGCGGAAATGATAATTCCTCTTAAAAGATGTGTAGCTACGATGATCTTCTTTTTATTCATCTTCTCAACTATCGGTCCTACAAAAGGCTGCACGATAATGTTAGGAAGAACATTAAGTCCGTAGATCAGAACTGCTAGTGATGCGCTCTGGGTGATATGGTAGATCAGCCATGTAAATGTGATTGCATCAAGTGAGTCTCCAAATCTGTTCACAAGGTTTGCAACCAGGAGCTTGCTGTATTCCTTTTCCTTTAACAGCTCCTTATAGTTATTTCTTTTAGTCATTTTCTCAGGCATTATCCGTTCCTCGCATTCATTTATTATGTTTGTTGATGACTAAATTGTACGACTGCATCTGTTTTATTGTAACATACCGTTTGTACAATTGGGCAATAAAAAACTTTCCATAATGGAAAGTTTTTATAAGCTTACTAATTATGAATATCTCAATGTAACAAATGCAACAAGCGCAATGGTCGCAGCCACACTGAACAGAAGAATCAATATTAAAAACCTGATCTTGGCGCCACAGGTGTCGGTCTGTATTTCAGGGACGCCATTTTTATCAAGCACATGTACCGCAAGATAATCGCCGCATTTAAGACCTTTCTTAGCTGAAATGATGTTATCCCGTAGCTTCTTCCCATTGTAATTATACTCAACCAGGTAGCTTTCAAATGTGTGATAATTTGTAGAATGTCCTGAGATAAGGGCTGTCTGCTCTACGGTTCCCAGATTTTTAACTACGCATCCCGCATATTTGTCTGCACGAAAATAATTGATCATTCCGATAAACTCTTTTAACAGACGCCACACATACCTGACTATAAAAACCGTTAATGCAGTTTTCCAAAAAAGATCATAGATTTCACTACTCATAAAAAATTCTCCTCCAACTGTATAAATAGTAGACTGCGCTTATCCTCAATCTATTATTTATACAGTCAAAGAGGAGAAAATGTTGCAAAGGTTACTTAATTTGTGCAGAAGGCTTCCCCGTTCTGCGTTATACATCTCTTTTCAGTTAAGCAATATAGTCTTTCACATTGAAATCCTCATCTGTCCACTGTTCTTCTTCAGTAATTCCAGGAACAAACTCCTTGCTGTATGTTTCCCCGGAAAATCTGTTTACTTTCTTATAAACTTGTTCTCAGATTCTGGAGTATCAGCACTTACAAATCTTTCTGCATTCATATGAAGATCATATTTCTCTCGCAGCTGTGCTATAGTCTGCATCATGGGTGAAGCATGGTGAGCATCAATTGCTTCCTGATTCTCCCATGCATCAATCAAAAGCACAGTTTCAGGATCTTTCATTGGAAAGAAATATTCATATCGAACATTTCCTTTTTCTGCTCTGATCTTATCGGCAGTTCCACTGCTTTCCATTTCCTCTGCAAACTTCCTGGCATTGCTATTTACGCCTGTATAATAGAGATTTACAGTTATCATTTTAATCCTCCCCGTATCGGTGCAAAATCTCCAAGTACATCTCTGCCTGCTGTCTGTACTATTTTCTCTGCCATTCTTATCCACCTGCTTTCTAATTAATCTGTTTTCCAATGCTGGTAAATGATTTGTTATAGGTTTTCCTTCTGTAATCCTTAAGCGTAACGCCTTCATATTTTTTAAAAAGTGTAGAAAAATGACTCTCCCCGGCGAATCCCAGATATTCAGCTATATCTGTGCAGCTGTACTCGTTGTAGGAAAGAAGATATTTTGCTGCTGTAAGCTTCTTATGCCTGATATAATCCGATACTGACATCCCGACCTCTTTTGCAAAAACCGTTGACAACCAGGAAGCATTCATCTCATGCTCATCAGCAAGCATCTGTACAGTTATCCTGTCATGCAAATGGTTTTCAATATAGTCCATGCACTGGAGAATCTTTGGCGAATACTCCTTGTACTGGTCGTGATACCCCTTCATAGTACGTGCGATAACGGCCCCCAGCTCCTACTGAAGATATTTTATCAAATTGTGAAGGTAGCTCCAAATGCCATGATGGCTTTTCTGTTGCACATTGTTATGCATGAAAGTCTCTCTACAAACTGTGCATAGATCTTATGAACTGCTGCATCTCTCTGCTCTTTTCTTACTTCTTAACAGCTTTACTGAAGTCAAATTCCTGTTCCAAAAATTCATCATCGTTAAGTCTTTTCATGATCTTCTGCTCCTTTCATAGCCTTTCTTCTCGTTTGGTGTAGCCTTACGTGAAGATATAATCCTGATTAATTATGTTTTTGTTTTCATCCCACTCAAATCGTATTGTTTCCATACATATATTACACATATCATAGCCATACTTATCAACCATTTCAACGTTTAAAAATCGGCAGGGTTTTCCTGCCGATTTTTTCATCATTTGCTACTTTTATATTTCGATATTCCTTCCTATGATTCATTAACCAGCTTACCCGTCATATGCTCAGGAATTAACTCCAAACACTGAACATTACGGAAAGAATTCTTTATCTCCTGCTCCAGATAAGCCTGATCATCGGTAAACTTCCTGGTAAGTTCAGAGCAGATCCGAAGAGCGACCTCCTCATCTTCTACCAAATGAATTCTTCCAAATGTGATCACGCTTGTAATGTTCAGAGCCCAATCGCCTTCCTTGCGGTAGCCTTCATTATAAACACAGTAGCTTGCCTTATCGCAGGCCTTGATTGCATCTATCTTATGCCCTTCCTTTGCTCCGTGGAAATAGATTTTTCCATCCTCTTCGCAATACCAATGATCAATCGGGATTCCATATGGATATCCATCATCTCCTATCAGAGAAAGAACCCCTCTCTTAGTACTCTTTAATATCTCTATGCATTCAGCCTCAGAGATCTGCTGCTTAAATCTTCTCATTTTTCTAAACATTGTAAACACCTCAATCTTTCGCCAAAATCTTAAGTCCCGCTATTCCAACTACAATCAGGATAACACAGATAACCTGCGGAACAGACAATTTCTCATGGAAAAGAAATACTCCAAGTAAGGTCGTTCCCACAATTCCCATGCCGGTCCACATAGCATATGCAGTTCCCAGCGGAAGCTGTTTCAATGCAATAGCCAGAAAAACTGCGCTGGCAATATAGCCTACTCCTGCAATAATCGAAGGCATCAGCACTGAAAACCCATTCGACATTTTCATTGCTACTGCCCATGTAATCTCAAGCGCACCTGCAATCAACAAATAAATCCATCTCATATAAATCCTCCTCCAAAACTAAAAAACGCCATTCCCTTACCTGCTAAGACCTAACGGTAAAGGAATGACGTAAATCCCACTACTCGGTAGCAATGGGCGTCTGTTATATTTGATTGAATTGATGATACGATAATTGCTCTGGGGCGTCAATACTATCTTCCGATTTAACTATTCTTCTGGATTTCTGCAATTTTATGGAGTATCTCAGAAAATTCTTCCGAACGTGATTCAAGCAGACCGTGTGTCGCTTCTTCCATCACGAACATTTCTTTTCGGGGAGCGCTCACCTGCTCAAAATATTCGCAGGCAAGCCAATAGTTTGTCTGATAATCCATATCGCCGTTTATATTGTAGAAGGGTACTTGATAATCGTATCTGCCAAGCAGCGACAGCTTTGACATATCACCTGTAAAAAACACCATATACGGCTCGAATGACTTTTCACCGTTTTTTACATATCCGATAAAATCCTTAATCGTATAGTTCGGGTTGAAAAGTATCGTAGTGTAGATGTTATAATCTGTGCCGTCTTTCATCATGCCGTAGCCGTACCTGTCCATAATCTCGTTTCTTGCCATAAGAGCATCTACTGTGTCTGCACCATTAGGAGACCATTTTGCAAGCAGTTCCTTTCCCTCTTCATCACCCTCACTCCAATTCTGTGCAGCTTCATACAGTCTTTGTTCATTCTCAGTATAGTCGATGAACTGTCCCGTGCCGATAAATACGTCATAGTATTCGGGATATTCAAGAGCTAAGTTTGCGCCGAACAGTGACCCCCACGAATGTCCCATAAGAGTTATCTTATCCTTATTCATATAGTCAAGCAGATATTCAGTCATTTCCTTGCCGTCCTGCATCATGATATCTGCGGTTATGGTATCCGTCTTTGAAGTGTCATAGCTTTTTCCGCAGTTACGCTGATCCCATGTGACGACCGTATAAACATCGCTCCACTTTCTTGTGAACGCATAGTCAAGATGACTTGTTGCGGAACCCGGTCCGCCGTGCAGATACAATAGAACGGGGTTGTCCTTGTCATGTCCGTAGATGTTTATCCACTGCTTCGTTCCGTTGATATCCACAAGCATAGATTCGTTGATACCGCCGTCAGGCGTTCTGCCGTTTACCGCTCTGCCGATAAGCCTTACTACAAACAATATAAAAATTATTGTCACAAGAGCAATCAGTATACCTCGAAGTATTTTACCAATGACTTTAGTCGCTTTTTTTAACATGCTATTTTTCCCTTTATTATGATAAATTCGGCTCTGTAAGTATTATTGTTTTCACAAAAATATCTCCGTTGCTATGTTAGGTAAGTAGACTAGGGACTCGCACCCCTAGCCCCTCTCAGATCCGTGCGTGCGGCTTTCCCGCACACGGCTCCCCACAATAACATTCACATATATCAGTAAAGCGCATAGTAAATCTTAGGTTTCGCAAGAGGATATACCTTTAACATATCTGCAAATCCATTCCATGCATAGGTACGGTCACATCCTCTGCGGTTTAAGACCTTATGCAGGAACTGCTGAACCCGATGCAGGAACGCACTAAGCTTATAGCTGTTAAAGGTAACACCATAGTATTGATAGTAACCAACAAGCTTAACATTTAACTCTTTAATAAGATTTCCCGCTGACTGTTCTTTGTTGT
>NZ_AUJH01000027.1:0-38541 GCF_000424125.1 Butyrivibrio sp. FC2001 | reverse complement strand
GAGCGCGGTTGCTGAAGGCAACATATTCCTATCGCGCGAGTGCGCATCCATAGCGGAGCGCTTTTTATGATATAGGAATTTCGGAGAAATTTCTATATCATAAGAACAATTCCACATATTATTCCGATAATCAAGCCTGTAAAATGGCCAATAGAATCTATCTTCTTAGAAGTTGTCATGAGTGCCAGCAAGACAATTGTAGGTATCATGGACTTCAGGCCCGCAAACCCTCTGACAGAGAATGCTATGACCATATAAATCCCGAGAAGTCCGCATATTACGCCTGATGCACCTATGCACAACGTAAATGGCGCCGCCTTTTTATGGATTCTTGCAGATAAAAAGCCGCCAAATAGCATTATTACTGCGTAGCACAAGGCATAGCGCCAGGCTCCCAGCATATGCTCCAGTACTCTTCCGATATTGTATAGAGAGTACATATTGCAGGCGAGGTGCAGAAACTCCTTCTGGGTAAATGCCGCCGTCACTATCCTGTAATACTGCTTTTCCTGAATACTCTTTATATATGATGAGCCCAGCCAGGATATATTCAGCTTCTTTATATTGATCAAAATAAATATCACTATGTTTATCGCTATAATCCCGTATGTGATGGGATAATCTGCAAGGTTAATGGTCTGCATCTCTTCTTCACCGTTTAGTTATGGTATTTGTTATTTTTGCTCATTCATATAATATAACACGAAAAACGACCCGGATTCACCTGGAGGTCTGCTCCGTTTCAATTTACATTACAGAATTAAGATTTCTACACTAATATGTAGCGAAATTAATCAAAAATCCCCAATACAACTGGCATTCCTCATTTACGACACTTCTGTCATTCCATTTTTCCACTCTTCACCCACCCATTTCAAAAAAATTTAAAGTCATCTCTTGACTCTTCCCTTAGGGCACCCTGTAAATTTATATTATCGACAGAAAACAATAAAAATACTTACATAGTTATGCTCAAAGGAGGAGAAAAGGGATGAAACTTTTCATAAATGAAACAGCTAAGGTAAAGACACAGTATTCAAAGGCAAATGGCCTTAACACAAGACTTTCCATTCACGAAAAATATTCAACTAACAAAATGGGACTGGGAAACTGGTTTTTTACTTTATATAACATTGAAAACGGGATGAAGGTGTTAGAGCTTGGCTGTGGCACCGGTGCGATGTGGACAAGCCACAAGGACGAAATAGAAAAATGCTCTGAGATCGTATTCTCCGACTTTTCAGAGAACATGGCAGAAACTGCAAAGACAAATATTGGAACTTTTCCAAATGCAAAGTATCAGGTCATTGATATTCAGGATATCCCCTTCGAGGATGGCTATTTTGATATAGTAATCGCCAACTTCATGTTATATCATGTGCCTGACGTAGAAAAGGCACTTTCTGAAGTCAGCAGAGTCCTCACAAAGGGCGGAGTCTTCTATGCCGGCACCTCCGGAGAGCACGGCGTAATGGAGACTATCGTAAGCTGGCTTGGATTTGAAGGCGTCTATGTTAATACATTTTCGTTGGATAATGGAAAAGAGAGACTTGAAAACCATTTTTCAGATGTGAAGATCATGAAATATGCAGATTCTCTTGAGGTTACAAGCCTTGATGATCTGATGAAATACATATACTCCGGCATCACTTTCAAGAATGCGGTTACTCTCCCGAAGGAAGATGTCAGAGAAATCCTGGAAAGCCACATGGAGAACGGAGTTCTGACTCTTCCCAAGGAGCCCGGAACTTTTGTATCAATAAAGTAATCCTTTTCATTGTCCTTGAGAAAATGGGCAGAGAATAAATCTTTCTCTGCCCATCTCATTTTTTTAATCATCTGTCTCCTTCGCCATAGCCATCGCTACGCCACCAGAATTAAATTTCTGCACCTCTTCGCTGCCAAAGAGCGCCTGCTCATCAAGTTCAAATTCTCTGACTGTATTCTCAGCTTCCATAGCAGTCTCATTCGCGGATGCGCTTTCTTTAAGCTGCTTTATATATCTGCTTTCATAGCCAAGTTCCTTTGAGAGATATATAACACCTGCCAGTTTAAGGACTTCATCCTGCTCAAAAGCGATTTGAGCGTTTTCTTCTATCTTTTTCTCACACATACCGCGGGGATATTGCTTCAAAACATCTACCGCCATAAGGAAATATGCTTCATCAACATCGCTTAGACACTCAAAAAGAAAATCAATCCCCTCCATATTTTTGGGATTCCCAATCACTTTTAACAGCTCTACGCCATTACAAACGCAAAACTCGTTCTGATATTCCTTAAAATCAAGATATCTTGTCAGAGGAACCCTCTTACCGGTAACAGCCGCTGCTGTGCTGGCTATTTCCCTGTCCGATAAAACCCTCTCAAATATAGTGGTACTTATCGCTCCATCCTTGGAGATGGGCCTGTATCGCTGATTCTTGTTATTGTTCTGCCAGTAATTGTGACTGCTACTAACGATAGATTTTTCCCACAAATATCTGACTCTGCCCCAGTCCGCTTTGGAGAGTCTGGACCTCGGGCCTCTTAACGCAGTATTGAATTCAAGCCCGGCTTTGGGCGGAACAGATTTATAGTATTTGCCCCTGTCTTCAAAAAATGTCTCTATCTCGCTCTGAACATGTGGGAGCCAGGCCTTTTTAGGAAGCTTAATGACCATTCCATCTATGGTATACAGCTCGTTTAGCCTCTTGTTGTACCCACAGAGCAAATCTATCGGAAAATATCCGCCCAGGATGCATACCCACTTATCACTTCTGCTCACCTTTATATGTCGGGATTTTTTGCCGCTTTTACTTACATAGTTGCTGAAATTCTCCCTTGCGATCATCTCTTCTGCTTTGCCCTTGCCAAGCATTTTTTCAAAGTGAGGGAATTTGTCATAATTGGTAATTATATGCGGATCACCCTTTTTGTACTTACTCTGTATGCCTACGCACCCATTTTGAGCAAGAATAACATTTATTAGTTCAGGTAAAGCGAATATTACAAGAAAGACAGTGAACACGGGAATAAACATGTCGACTTCCGATGGGAAAGCTCCTTCAATACCCATGAATATCATTCCGGTAATAAAAAAAGAAATAGCCGCCCAGCCTATAATCAGAAATGATATAGCAAGCTGAGCAAATGCTCTTTCATACCATTTTCCATGTTCTATTTTGTCACGTAAGTTTTCATATATGCGATACATCTATTACTCTTTTCATACAAATGGAATATATGCCGCGATAACAGCGACAATCAGTGCCGGATTTTATCTTAAGCCATTCTCCAAATCGCTCAAATGCAGCCTCTATCCCTACGAGCTCTCCTACTATCGTTCCAATGGCAAGGCTTATTACTACCAGTTTTCTCCTAAAAATAGTGCTTTTTTATCAATCCTTCGAAGCTTCAAGCACCAGTTCTTCACCCGGTTTGACGATTATTCTTCCGGGAACCTCGAAGCTTTCAGCCACAGACTGATCAAAGCAGTTGGTCTTATCTGCAGGGATCATGTGATAGGGTATGTTATGCTTTGCGCCTACAGTTTTAGCGCACTCTATAGCTTCTGACACATCCATGTTGTAAACTCCGTCACAGCAGAAAAATGCATAATCAAGCTTTCTGTCTGCCAGTTCCTTCATCTGCGGAGTTGTAGAAGTATCTCCTGAAAGATACAGAGTCACACCATTTGAAAAAGTGAGGATATATCCCACACATTCCTTCGCATCGTGGTTCTTGTTGTAGCCTGCTTCGACAGCTTCAACCTTCACATATCCAAGATCAAAGCTCTGATGCTGCCCTCCGCTTAAGGCTTCCACCCATGTGATAGTCTCGCAATCTGCATTCTTCGCAGCTATCGTATCTGTCTGAGTGTGATCAAAATGTCCATGTGTCATGAGAATAAGATCTGCCGGTACATCATAGCCTTCTCCTGCGAATGGATCCACGTAGATCACCTTTCCCTCAGATGTAGTAATTCTCATGCTTGCATGTCCCTGATACAAAAGTTTTGCTGCTCCCATTTCATCTCCTCCATTTTCTGCTTCTTCCGTTACAGGAAGAGCCTCCTGATCCTGCATGGTTTTATCATCTGTATTCGGTTCAGAATCACCTTTTTCAATATCCCCTGTCCAGTCGATAATTCCACCGAACTCATAAACCTGCGAATATCCCATATCCGCAAGCTTTTGCGCCGCTTCTTTACTGCGTCTTCCGCTTCGACAGTATACAAGGATAATCTGGCCGAAGTCAGGAAGCTCCACAGGCGGTTCCACATCGATGCTTTCATTAGGAATGAGAATTGCGCCAGGAATATGTCCCTCTGCGTACTCATCCTCCCGGCGGACGTCGACGATAACATGGCCATCGTCCTTTGCCATCATCTCTTTTGCTTCGTCCTGGGATATCTGCGTATACATGAATGTTTGAAACATTCCATCACCGTCCATAACCTGCCCCTTTTCGCCACAGGCTGTGAATAGTAAAAGGAACATCATCACAAAAGTAAGCCACCATTTTTTCATCATTTATCTGTACCTTATCCCTAAAACATCTATGAATCTCTCCAATTCACCACCGTGCGATCAATAGCAATCCCAGGTGAAAAATACTTTATCAAAATTCTGATTCTTTAAATTTTCTTCATCTATGAAGAAACCGCCAACTCCGGAGTCTCCCCACATGATATCCTGGCCTTCCGAATCCATCTGGAAAAGAAGGATATCGTTTTCACCATCACATCGAGGATCGTCCTGAGTAAAGAATGGATATCCGAAGATCTTATGTCCTGTTCCGCCGCAAAAAGCCTCTGACAGATGATCATAGTCCTTCTCATCCATAAAACTGTAAAGCTTGTAGAAGCCCTTTATCTCTACCTTGTCCATATCAACGTTATAGAGCTCTCTTAACTTCTCTGCCACTGCCTTTTCAAAGGTATTGCATCTTTCGTTAATGAACTCCTCACCTTCAGAAAATGTAAGGCTGTAGCTCTTATAAAGCGGCATATACTCGTCATTATCTGAGCTCAGATCACTCTCAGCCCTTATTCCAAGCGCTTTTACGCTTTCTTCAGTAACAGAAGGATCGATGTCCTTATGATAAATAACCCTGAAGCCATTCTCGTCATCGTATCCGTTTACATCATCGCAGCTTATAAAATACTGCAGAAGACCTGAATCCGGAAGACGCGGGTCTCTAACATCAGATAGGTTTATCTGCGCAAGGAGTATAAGCCTTTCGTCATGTGAATTTACTGGATACTCCATGCCTGCCGGCCAGTAAGGATAGCCACCAAATTTGCTATCTGTTATCTTCAGCTCATTATTTTCAGTTGTTTCTATATTTATGACCTTTCTTACGGTCTCCTTTTTAATGTTCTCAATTATAACGTCGAGCTTTTCTCTTGAAATAACAAGCTTGTTATCTTCTACATAGACATCGTCCGAATCCCCCGCTTTGTCATTGGTGTCGAGCTTGAAATCAATCTCAACTTCCTTTACTTCACCGGAAGTAAGTGCCTTAATTATGCTAAAAATCCCCATTCCCAACTACTCCTTTTTCTTTTTCCTACTTCAATATACTTAATAGCCCTCAAAACAGCAATACTAAAAAAACTATTAAATAAGCATGGCCGGTAATCTATTGAAAAAGGAAAAACTCCTGAAGAAGCTTTCGCAGACATCGCCGGCAAAGAAAAAATCAAAGAAATAAAGATCGGTGATAACACCACAGAAATCGGCGCCGAAGCATGCAGAAACCTTCCTTCACTTAAAAAGGTAACTCTTGGCAAAAATGTAAAAAAGATCGGAAAGAAGGCATTTGTCAAGTGCAAAAAGCTTAAGAATCTAACTGTAAAGTCAAAAAAGCTCACCAAAAAAAGCTGCATTGGCAAGAACGCTTTTACCGGAACCAATAAAAAACTCAAGATCAAAATTAAAGTATCTAAAGGAAAGGCCAAAGCTTCTATCATTAAAGTTTTCAAACAGAAAAAGATTGGTTATAAGAGCACCTGGACTCTATGAGAATCTCCGTATCTCGTATTATAAAGAATTGGCCTTTCCTACGCGATGTTTTATAGTTTTATAACTTTGGAGTGTAGGATTACTTTTAGAATTGCCCTGGGCTACGCGACTTTTTATAGCTTTATAACTTCTGTAGTGTAGGATTGCCCTTAAAAATTGGTCCGCTCTACGCGATGTTTTATAATTTTATACCTTATGTAACGTAAACCCACTATTAAAATTGGCCTAGTCTACACGTCTTTCTGTAGATTTATGCCTTTTGACAAGTAATCTTATCCCTAAAAAGATTTTCGGAGCTACTCGACATTATTATCTCTAAGCCATCCGACGCGTAATACCGCTTTCCATCCACATCAATAGCAACCTCAGAAAAAAGCCCCCCGCCACGAAAGGCAGGGGGCCACAATTATATCAGGTCTGCAATAGGTTTTGTCACGAACCCAATATTATCTACATGCTGGAGATAATCATATATGCAGACCATACATATATCATATTTAATTACTTGTTGATAAGTCTCGTTATGTATATTTCTGTTACCTTAGTTGTCTTATCCTTCTTGTCATAATATGTAATTCTAATAAGAAATAATTAGCCGTTTTTTAACAAACTATGTGTCATAAAAATTTTATCACTATTACACACATAATGTAAAGGCGCTCAAACACTGTATTCCTGCTATTTGGTAAATTTTATAAAATATTTATAATTACGCTATATCGTAATTTTACATATAGTGATCACTACTAAGCCTTAGAATGTCACTGTATTTCCTGCCGGAACATATACATCCTTCTCCCCATAAGAAAACCATAATCCCCTGGAAGTCGGATTTTTGCACATGTTCATATCTGTATTGAAAATGAGCTGTGAAAAGGCATTACAGTAATCATATATCTCGATATTTGTGGCATACCAGATATCATCCCTATTTGCCATATATCCGCAGAACTCCTCTATCACGCCCCAATTATCGAACTGTTCAAATTCGTAGCTGTGTCCCCAGAGATAAAACAGCATCGGATCCCACCAATCCTTGATCTCTGCAAATCTTTTTGCCAGATTCATAAGCTCCGGATCCGCATGATGACAGGTTGCAGGAAGACGTAACCAGTCAGTGGGAAGATGAAAATCATGTGTTGAATGTACGGTTCTTGCGTAGCAGATGCCGCAGTTTTTAAGAATCTCAACGCTTGCATCATCATATGCGCCATAAGGATACGCAAAGCCCCTTACAAAGGTGCCGAAGGTTTCCTCCAGTTCCTTCCTGTCCTGCAATATCTCGTAAGTTGCGATATTTCCCGGAAGTCCCACAAGGGAGGCATGAGTGTAGGCATGTGCTGCTATCTCCCAGCTGCTGTTTTTATATACCTCCTTAACACGTCTTCTGGACATACGTCTGTGGATGGTGCCGGGTTCATATACCACATCCTCCTTGGCAAAAGCTCCGCTGTTTAAGTTAAAGGTGCCCTTTATGCCATTCTTCTCTGCAATTTCTATAAGTCTCTCGTCCTGCTCCACGCCATCGTCGTAGCTTAAAGTAAGCGCCTTGGGAAGTCCTCCCGGAAAACGCATTATCATATTTGCCATATTCAGTAATTCTCCTATGTTATGTCTATCTTTTAATAAGAAGATTATATCGAAAAAAAGAGCGGCTTACTCATCACAAATGAATGTAAGCTGCCCATTTAATGCTAATCTTACTATGTCCTAAAACACTCTATTTATAAACCTAAAAGACATTCCCGATTGATTTAAGATTATCACTTCTGTAAAATGTTTATATATAATATCGAATGTAAATATATATTATCCGCCAAAATTTTCAGAGGGCGACAAGGAGCGGCAAAATGAGCGAGACAAACAAAACTACATCAGAGGATCTTTACAAGCTACTTCTTGAGGACATCAGAATAACTGATGATAAGCGCTTCAAGGTAGATAAATCCGTTGAAAAAATCAGAAACTCAATCATTAAAGGCTTTGAAGAGCAGGTCTTTTTCGAGACTGAAGGTTTAGGCGACCCTGTCTCATACAAAAGAGCTGCGGAAAAATCCCTAATGTATTACATTTCTTCCGGAGATATTGCGAAGGTCATCTCTCTTATCAACAGCTTTGATCCTACGGAAAATCACTATCAGCCCGGAGAATTCAATGATATAGGAGAAGTCTCCGAAAATCCATTTTTACAGGCTATCAGTATGTTTGTAAGCGGTATCACCCTGTACACAAGAGCTGCTCTGGACGGCGGTCTTCCCGATCATATCGCATATTCACTGAGCGATAACTACATCAAATACGGGCTTATGGTGACAAGCATCCCCAAGCTCAACCACCTGCAGAACTGTGCGCTCTACGACTTTACCTACCAGGTGCACAACTACAAATACAGGAACTGCGGTCTTTATGTAAAAAAATGCTGCGAATACATATACAGACACCTCCACACAAAGATCACCCTTTCGGATTTAGCTGCGATTGTTGGGAAAAGTGAAGGCTATGTCTCCAAAATTTTCGAGCAGGAGCTTTCCGTAAGGCCTACGGTTTTCATACGAGACAGGAAAATAGAGTATGCGGCCCATGCACTTGAAATTACGGACATATCCGTTGCTGCCCTCTCTGATCTCTTATCATTCCCGAGTACCAGTGCCTTCATAACATATTTCAAGCAAAAATACGGCTGTACTCCGCTTGAATACAAGAAAACGCACTACAACAAAAAAGAATCCTGATAAATAAAAAGCAAGTAGGAAATTTCATTGTGAAAAATTTTCTACTTGTTTTTTTCTGAAAAAATATGCTTTAATATATTACAGTTCTATTTATCTAAGACATTCCGTTTTGTAATTAGACATCCCGACAAATTTATTATTTTTCCGGTAATATTCCGGATTTTTCAAGTTGCTTATTTAACACCATAGGCGCTTTATTTTCATGCGCCGAAATTGCATTACGAAGAGAGGACTTATGAAAAAAACAAGTTTATTTGCCCCTGTTGATATGACAGAGGGAACACCGGTAAAACAAATAATAACATTTACTATTCCCATGCTACTTGGCAACATCGCCCAGCAGCTCTACAACACAGCCGACAGTATAATCGTTGGCCGTTTTGTCGGCGATAACGCCCTTGCAGCCGTTGGAAGTGCAGGCCCTTTACTGAATCTTATGCTTGTACTTTTTATGGGAATTTCAGTAGGTGCTTCAATTATGGTTTCCCAGTATTTTGGTGCAAGAAAAAGGGAGGATCTTTCAAGGACAATCGGTGCAAGCATAACCCTTACCGGAATTGCATCACTTTTTATCATGCTTGTGGGACCGATAATAACAAGGCCAATCCTAGAACTACTTGGCACACCTGAAAGCATCATCGACTGGTGCACCAGCTATCTCTGGATAATCTTCATTGGAATTGCGGGCAGCGGCTATTACAACATCATGAACGGTGTCCTGAGGGGACTTGGCGATTCCGTATCAGCACTCATTTACCTTCTTGTAGCCACTTTTCTTAATATCGGCCTTGACCTTGTATTCGTGGCATATCTTGGTATGGGCGTTGCAGGCGTAGCCCTTGCTACAGTAATTGCACAGTTTGTATCAGCATTTTTATCAATCTGGAAGCTTACGAGAATGTCCGAAGTTTTCGATTTTAAGAAGGAATATCTTTTACCTGAAAAGAAGTATTCCGGTGAACTGATAAGACTGGGCTTCCCTTCAGGTGTTACACAGGCTATCTTTTCAATGTCAATGATTGTTGTTCAGAACCTCACCAACACCTTTGGCGCACAGTACATTGCTGCGAATGTAATCGTTATGCGTGTTGATGGCTTTGTAATGCTACCTGCCTTCTCCTTCGGTTCTGCCATGACAACCTTTGCAGGTCAGAATATTGGAGCAGGAAAAATGGAAAGAGTTGAACATGGCGCAAAAAGCGGAACCATCGCAGCCATGGCAATCTCCGCATTTCTCTCAGTATTGATCCTTATTTTCGGAAGATTTATCATGGGTATTTTCACAAGTACTGAAGAACTTATCACCTTGAGTTATAATATGATGAGGATCCTGATAATCGGATATATTGCGATGGAAGTCACTCAGTGCCTATCCGGCATCATGCGCGGCGCGGGTGACACCACAACTCCTATGTGGATATCGATGTTTTCATCTATCCTCATGAGAGTTCCCATGGCGTACATATTCGTTTATCTCACCAAGTCTCCCGATCTTCCACAGGGGAACTGCTATATGATGCAGATGTCCATGCTGGTTACCTGGACAATTGGTGCATTCATCACCTACATGACTTATAAGAGAGGAAAATGGAAAACAAAGGCTATATGAATGACAACTCACTGATCCGTTTTATTGCACTAAATATCGCAGTCCTGTGCATTGGCCTGTCTTTAATTCAGCTTGGCGCCGCCAAAGACTTTGAAGACTATGTCTCTGTTCCTGCATATATTGACAATGTCTCATCAAAAATAAGATATTCAAGAAAAGGCGCAAAAACAGAGTACACCTTTGATGTTCACTGGTTCTACGAAGGCACTGAGCATATAACAACCAAGAAAACTTATGTTGATGCACCGGATTACAACCTTACCGAAGTGAGAGTTAATCCCGCCACAATGGAAATGTCACTTGGAAGCGTCCAAGGAAGTATTGATGGAGCGCTCCTTACTGCCTGCGTGTCAGCAATTTCTCTTTTTATATGGCTGATCTTCTTTCTATTCTCAAAGAACAGGAAAAAAAAAGTGCTTGGAAACTGTAATATTTCCATAGGAATCGGCATTGTAGGTCTTCCTATATGCCTCCTATGTACGTATGCGGTTTTATCGGATAGCCGGTATTACTCCAGCGCTCCTCCAATAATAATGCTGGATATCTGCTTTGCCATATCACTTTTAGCAGGAATATTAGTAAAGAAAACGGTCAGGAAATGCTTTGCCTGATTTATGATAACAAAGAGGACAGCGTTACGAAATATAAGGTAAAATGTAAAGATCAGTTCATCTTTAAGAGCCTGTTTTTATGAAAAAACATCCCACACTCTTATATACTTTTAAGGGTGTGGGATGTTTAAATTTTTAATGGTATTTAGAAGATCTTTACGGACTTCTTCAAAAACTCATTTAAATAAGTCAGCTTATTGTGAATCTCTCAAGGTTATTATTGATGGTATCAACCGCGTCGGAAACAGAGGTTGCAGCAGATGATACATTTTCTGACGATGAGGCAACGCCTTGGGCTGCAGCTGTTACTCTTTCAACGTTGTCTGCAATTTCCTGTGTGGATGCGGACTGCTCTTCAGATACTGAAGCCATGTTGGTAGCAACGTCATTGACCTTGTTCATCTGCTCGGCCATTTCTACAAGGATATCATTGGCATCGGACAATTCCTGAGTGATCTCTTTAAAGGTTGTAGCTGCAACATTTACGGTATCAGCACTGTTATTGATAAGAGTAGTATTGGTCTCGGATTTTTCAGAAAGCATCTGCACCTTCTGGGACATATCCTTTATAATTTCACCGATCTGGTTAGTAGCATCTGCTGAATTCTGAGCAAGTGTTCCAATCTCGGAAGCAACAACCGCAAATCCTTTTCCAGCTTCACCTGCTCTTGCTGCCTCGATGGAAGCGTTGAGTGAAAGGAGATTGGTCTGGGAGGAAATAGAGTTGATAAGGTCAATGATCTGATTGATCTTATCGGCAGCTTCGTCAACGTTTTTAACGGCATCTGCCATATCCTTCATGGAGTCAACGATGTCGGACATTCCGTTTGCTACGCTAGACATATCATGCTGACCGCTTTCAGCCTTTTTAACAAGTTCATTCATAGAAGCTTCAATCTGGGCTTCCTGATCTGTAACATTGGATACGGTCTGAGCCAGAACGGTTGCATTTTCAGCAACTTCATTTACGGCGCTGGCCATATTTTCAATGTTTTCTTTGATCTGAGTCATGCTTGCGGACTGATTGTTAGCGGCCTCTTCCAGATTCTCTGCTGTATCCTTGGAATTCTGTGCATCACCCATAAGCTTTCCGGATACATCTTTTATCTCTGTAAGCGATGAGCGCATACCTGTTATGAACTCTCCCATAGCTCTGTTCATGTAAGCAATTTCGTCATCACCCTTAGTGGTGATATCAACTGTAAAGTCACCGCTCGAAATCTTTTCAATGTTTTCGGTAAGGGCTGTGACAGGTTTCTTGATCATCCTCTGAAGTACCTGAGAGATTATGATAATAATCACAACAATCGATACTAAGGATACAATGACAAGAGCCAGAATGAGTTGATTTAATACTGCCAGAACTTCGTTCTGTTTTGCATATATAACAACTCTCCAGTCAGTACCGCTAACCTTGGATGTTACTGAATAGAAGGTCTGTCCATCTGCCTTAAATGAGTGAACAGGACCTGTGTCACTTTCACTATTTGCGGCATCATCACTAACAATTGCACCTATATTGGAAATAAATGCATTGTTTGAAAGTTCGGAAACATTTTTGCCGTTTAATGAAGGATCATCTCTGTATGAAAGAATGAGTCCCTGAGGTGTAAGCAACATCGCACCACCGGTTTCATAGAGTTTAATCTGGTTAAGACTTTCCTGAGAGCCTGACAGGAAAAGATCCGCTGCGAAGCATCCCTCACGCCCGTCCTTTAAATGAATGTGTCTGATAACTGTCGCACACAGATCACCTGTTACTGTGTCAAAATATGGGACGTCATAAAAGTAGAACCAACTGTTGTCATAGCCTAAAGACTGTGTATACCAGGGCTTTTCAGTGATGCCTTCCATCTGAAAATCAGGCTGGCTTGGATAGATGAAGGTTTCATCGTTTAGCGCAATATAAGCTCCTGTGGGAAGCATTTTATATCTGCCTACAGTTCCTATCATATATTGCATAAGCTCATCGTTGCTGTTATATTGATTCTGCTCAACAGCATCGGCAACACCATTTAGGTAATAGAATGTTGCATTAAGCTCTTTGTTTATCTCACCGGCATCACTTGAAACCTTATTAGTCAAAGTGGAGTCGATAAGATTCTTGACAAGCCCGTAGCCCATGGTAATCACGATGGTTTCGCTTACCAGAATGCTCAGCACAAGAAGCCCCACAAACAGAATGGACAACCTGACGCTTATGGCCTTTACTTTTTCTTTTTTTCCGGTTTTATCGGTGCTACTCATGATCAAATAACCTCCTATCAGTCAATATGTGCAACGCTACTATTTAGTATAAAATACAATAGTTTACAACATATAAATAATGTCTGTAGGAATTGTTAAATATAAGTGATAATTCTATAATTTTACCACTCAGCTTGCGATTTTAGGATATTTGCCCATGACTATGCACAGACTACTGTTCGCTTATCCTGATTTACGATAAATACATTGGCGTCAAAATCCCAAGTATAGGAATTGTAGTCTTCCATATACTTTTTTGCCGGAAAAAAAGACACTATTCTTAAAAATAGTGCTTTTTTGAATAGTTTGATTATATAATTTCTTACCTTATATAACTGACACTGTCCTCTTTTTTTGTACTTCTCTATTTGATTATTTGTCCAATTTCATAATCAATCAACTTATATAACCAACTGTTCAAATCCGGAAAAACAAAACCTGCTTTCTCAGCTTTTTCTGTGCTAAAGCTAAGTGTATCTTTACGTCCATTAAAGGGTGCTGCGTCACCATCCTCAGTAAGAATAGCTTTTTTGCCAAGTTTCTTTTCGATATAACTGATAATCTCAGAAATCTTTACAGTTCCACTTGAGCAGCCATTAACTGCGCCATTAATAGGATGATCAGCAAGATATGCAATAAATTCTCCAGCATCTTTCTCATGTATAAAAGCCATTGCTTCATCGAGATCATCTACAAACATAGCCTGTTCATTATTTATGTGTTCAATATAAAAGCACAGTCTTCTGGTATAATCATTTTCTCCAAGGACAATCGGATATCGTACAAAAGTGCAGGCCGAAGGGGCCATGTATTCCAAGACAGCTCTCTCGGCATTACGCTTTGTCGTTGCATAGTCCTTGATCCTGTCCATCCACACCAAGGGATAGTCACTTGTCACAAACTCGTCTTCACAAATATTTGCATGTTCATTTAGATAAACAGAGCATGTAGACATCTGAATATATCTTTCACAGATGACGTTTTCCAAAAGTGTTTTCACGTCGTTTGAGCTATAGGCAATCTTATCAATGATAACATCAAACTTCTGATTTTCTAAAGCTCTTTTGACACTTGATGAATCCATCCGATCGAGAGTCACATAGTTTACCTCGCCTTCAAAATCCACCTTAGCATTTCCTCTTGTAGCAATGGTCACATCATGTCCTTTTGTCAGCAATGCATTTACCATAGGAATCCCAAAATATCTAGTCCCGCCAACAACCAGTATTTTCATACGTTTTCTCCCTGTTTTTTCAACAAATTATTATCTATGATATACTTCAGATTCGTCGGATTAAGCATCCATGGCTTCGTCCGTTTGCCATTTATATAATCTGCAATCTCCTGCTTTTCATCATCCGACAATGCATCAGCACTTACAAATCTTTCTACATTCATATGAAGATCATATTTCTATCGCAGCTGTGCTATGGTCTGCATATTTCCTTTTTCTGCTCTGATCTTATCGGCAGTTCCACTGCTTTCCATTTCCTCTGCCATTCTTATCCACCTACTTTCTAATTAATCTGTTTTCCCATGCTGGTAAATGACTTGTTATAGGTTTTCCTTCTGTATTCCTTAGGCGTAACGCCTTCATATTTTTTGAAAAGTGCAGAAAAATGACTCTCCCCGGCGAATCCCAGATATTCAGCTATATCTGTGCAGCTGTACTCGTTGTAGGAAAGAAGATATTTTGCTGCTGTAAGCTTCTTATGTCTGATATAATCCGATACTGACATCCCGACCTCTTTTGCAAAAACCGTAGACAACCAGGACGCATTCATCTCATGCTCATCAGCAAGCATCTGTACAGTTATCCTGTCATGCAAATGGTTTTCAATATAGTCCATGCACTGGAGAATCTTTGGTGAATACTCCTTGTACAGGTCGTGATACCCCTTCATCCTTTCAGCATAATCAAGCATCATTTCCTCATATAATGCCTTGATATCATCTACTGAATTCATGGCATCCATTCTGCGTATATACAGATCCGACAGACCATAGGACTCATCTGACGGCATACCGCCTTCAATGCAGAATCTGCAGCAGGTCGTTATGTTTGAAACGAATAGATATCTCTGCTGCTGAAGTGGAGATTCTGACAGCTTTGGGAAAGTTTTCTTTCTGTGCCTTACAAGAGCCTTCTTCAGTGCAGATATTTCTCCGTTTTTGACCAGCTCAAAGGAGGACATCTCCTGGCTTAATGTCGCATGAACAAATTCCTCTTCGCGCTGCTTAAACAGGTAGTCCGAAAGCGCAGCATCCATTTTTTTAATCACTTTATCCTGCATAAATGTCGTCACCTCTATAAACGCTAGTTCATATCTGACTGAGCCCGGTCGGATACGGGGTCAGTAATCGCCCATAGTACGTGCGATAACGGCCCCCAACTCCTACTGAAGATATTTTATCAAATTGTGAAGGTAGCGCCAAATGCCATGATGGCTTTTCTGTTGCACATTGTTATGCATGAAAGTCTCTCTACAAACTGTGAATAGATCTTCTGAACTGCTGCATCTCTCTGCTCTTTTCTTACTTCTGCTTTTCTTGTATCCTGAACGTCATTAAATCTCATGGTATTACCTCCTCAAACGTTTTTAATTTGGTTGTTTGTACTTTCCTTATGACTGTATTATGCTTCTTAACCGGGTTTAAAAACACAATATTCATTGGTTTTTATATCTTTATGTTGTTGTCTTTTGAAACTTTTGAAATCCTTTGAAGCCGCACACTTAACTAAAAAAATGACGTAGACCAGTATCGTCTACGCCATAAATACTATTTATATTCAGAGATAGCCTACGATATGACTTAATTTTCAAAATGAGCTGCAACCTTCTTCAGGTTCTCGATTATCGGCAAATGCTGAGGGCATACTCCCTCACACTGACCACAGGCGATACAGTCACTGGCTTTTCCAAAACCACTGTTAACCAGATTTCCATAATTGGTAAAGTTTATAGTCCATCCCTTCTTTGCCATGTCTTCTCTCATATTTTCATTATAAAGAGAAAAATACTTAGGAATAGCTATCTTCATAGGGCATCCCTCTGTGCAGTAGGAGCATGCTGTGCAGGGTATCGCAATTTGATTGTTAATGATCTCTGCGGCCTTAAAACACATATCCTTCTCATCATCAGACAGCGGCTTGAACTCCTTCATATAAGATGTATTGTTATCCATCTGCTCGAGGCTGCTCATTCCTGACAGTACTACCATGACATTCTCAAGGCTGGCTGCAAATCTTACAGCCCAGCTTGGAATGGACATTTCAGGATCACAATCCTTAAACAGCTTTTTGGCATCTTCAGGGAGATTTGCAAGTGTACCGCCCTTTACCGGTTCCATTACAATGACAGGTTTTCCATGCTTTACTGCCACTTCATAGCAGGCTCTTGACTGAACCCATTCACTCTCCCAGTCAAGATAATTTATCTGAAACTGAACAAATTCCATCTCAGGATGGTTAGTAAGTATTTCATCAAGAAGCTCAGGCGTATCATGGAACGAGAAACCTGCTCCACATCAACATCTGCATCATTGGTTTTAT
The DNA here is from genome assembly GCF_000424125.1 of Butyrivibrio sp. FC2001. Lineage (NCBI taxonomy): Bacteria > Bacillati > Bacillota > Clostridia > Lachnospirales > Lachnospiraceae > Butyrivibrio > Butyrivibrio sp. FC2001. Next base: position 21,781 of record NZ_AUJH01000027.1, on the reverse strand, counting down.
CAATAAGCGGCATGCGCATCATTCCAAAACCAAGTTTTTTTGTCGGTTTAAAGTCCATAAGATACCTCCTACTTACCTTATATTTCCTTACTAATTACTTTATCACAATGAACTGTCTGACATAATCTTTTACACATTGCCAAGGCCAGGTTCTTTTATTCCTGATTCATTGAAGCTCTTCTTCCACAGTGCCAGCGCTACCGGTATAACAAGTAATTCAGCCATAATAAATGCTGTCCAGACAAGGCTGATCTGTTTTGTTCTGCTTAGCACAAAAGCGAATGCGAGGGGGAGCATAGCCTGACGGAGCATTGTTATATACATGCTTCTTGTTCCCTGAGAAAGCCCCTGGAGAGCAGCTGCCAGAACAAGGCTGGGTATGGAAATTAAATAAGCAGTAGCCAGAATCCTGATGGCAGGAACTCCGATTTTCATCATATGCTCAGAAGCATCAAACAGGCTTAGCATCTGCATCGGGAGAAGCTCAAGTATCATGAAAAATACTATGAACAGTGCGACTCCATAAATAACTGCCCATTTTACCGAATCACTGATGCGTGATCTTTTTCCTGCGCCATAATTATATGCAACTATAGGAATAAGCCCATTATCAATTCCATGAACTCCAACCGTAACGACATTCTGCATACGGGCACAGACTCCGTATACTGCAACAGCTGTGGATGAGAATGAAAGCAGGATTGAATTCATTCCTATGTTTACAAAAGAAGTCAGTACCTGGACAACAGTTGAAGGTATTCCGACCTTAAGGATATTTTTAACACTTTCCATATCAGGGCTAAAGGTGAATGAGAATGGTATTTCTTTGTTCCATCTCTTATTTATGACAATACCGGCAAGTAATCCCACGCACTGTCCTATAACAGTAGCTATCGCAGCTCCTGTTGTCTCAAGCCTTGGAAGCCCAAACATTCCGAATATGAAAATTGGATCGAGTATCAGGTTGGTGATAGAAGCTGCTGACAGTGTAAATATAAAGAGGCTTGATTTTCCACTGGCTATTACAAAACGGTCAAACACCCACTGCCCCATCTGTCCAAAAGAAAAGATCATGCAGATGGTCAGATACTGTCTTCCATATCTGGCAATAGTCTCATTGCCACCAGCCTGCCAGTCATAGTATAGACGGACAAACAAAAGACAGATGATCACATTTATTATCCAGCAGCATACTGCTATAAAGATGGCTGCATTTGCTGCATTCTTAACCTTGTCGGGACGCTTCTCTCCCAATGCTTTAGATATTACTGCGTTTAGTCCTACCGCATTTCCAAGACCAAGAGATGAAACGATCAGCTGTACCGGTCCGGCAAGAGAAAGTGCTGTCAGGGCATCTTCTGAGATTCTTGATACAAAGACCGAATCCACAAGGTTATAAAGAGAGTTGATAAGAAGACTGAACATCAGCGGGATTCCGGTAGTGATCACAAGCTTGTTTATCTTCTCTGTTCCCATGATGTTTTCTTTGGATGATATTTCTTTAGCCATAGTGCGCTCCCTTCTGTATGGAATCAGCGTTTTTTGCTGTCTGTTGTCTTCCTGTTCCCATTATCATTCAGAATATATCTATAATCAAATACTTATATTGAATAGTATGGTATAATAAATATGAATAGCAAAAACGAACCCTCCGGAGCGATGGTCACAATGTGGATAACAATGTGTATTTAATTTTTAGGAGAGAAAACATGGATTTAAGAATAATGCAGTATTTCCTGGCAGTAGTTCGTGAAGGTAATATTTCAGCAGCCTCAGAAGCTCTTCACGTAGCACAGCCCTCTTTGTCGAGACAGATGAAGGAACTTGAGGAAGAGCTAGGCGCCACTCTTTTCATAAGGGGAAACAGAAAGATCACGCTCACTGAAGAAGGAATGGTTTTAAGAAAACGTGCTGAGGAGATAGTCGGTCTGATTCAACGCACAGAAGAGGAAATATCTCAGACCAGAGGCCAGATAACGGGAACAATTCGTATAGGTGCAGGAGAATCCAGAGTATTCAGTTTCATATCAAAAGCTGCCTCCCGGTTATCTGAAAACTATCCCGGAATTACAATTAATATAAAGAGTGGAGATACCATCGACCTGATGGATGAAATAGCAAATGGAATTCTAGACTTTGCGATAGTTTTCTCAGATGTAGACGAAACACGTTATGACAGCATAACTCTTCCCATGGCAGACACTTACGGCATTCTTATGCGTAAAGATAGTCCTTTTGCCTCTAAAAAATCCATCCGGTTTAATGATCTTAAAAATGAACCGATTATCGTATCAAGAGGCACGCAGAGACATTTTAAAAATGACCGGCTCCTATCAAAGCTTCGTATTGTAGCCACCTACAATCTAATATATAACGCTTCTCTTCTTGTTGAGAATGAACTGGGATATGCCATATGTTTTGACAATCTCATAAACACAACCGGTGATAGCCCCCTCACATTTGTTCCCTTGGATCCACTCATGGAAGTCCACGGTAATCTTATATGGAAAAAATATGAAGTACAGTCACCGGCAGTTAACATTTTCCTAGACGAGATACATCAGCTGATTATCGGCAAAACAGACATATAAAAATGGCACAGAACAGTTCAATTCCCAACAAATATGGCTGCTCCCCGAGAGCATACAGGCGTTATGGCTGCACCCCATCGGAGTATCGAATGAAATAATTTATTGGCGCACCAGGCGGCATAACCGATTCCTTTACTGTGAGCCTTCGGAAATACGAAAAGAAGATCCAAATTCCCCTTAACGCCATACACCTTAATAACTACACCTCCAACCGGCTTATCGTCGAACATAATTCGATACGCTTCCCCTTCATCTATCGATCTTTCTATTGTCTCACGGGAGATGATCTGATCATCCTCTTCAAAATGATCGTCTCTTAACCCAAATTCTTCCAATGCACCGTAATTAAATGCTTCCTGATTGTCTTTTATAAACTGCTCCCTATCATCTTGCTTCAGGGATGCCAACGTTACTTTGCTCATTTTCTTCTCCCGTGATAATACCTGAAATCATATAACCAAACTCTGCCAGCAGCATACCTGCAACTACATCGACTATAACATGCTGCTTGGTTGTCAGTGTTGAAACAAAAACAAGAATTGCCATAACAACTGATAACCTTTGCTATTATGTCCGCATATAAAAAGCGACTGGTCTCCCTTAAATCCTGTAGACATCCAAGGACATAATTGATTATCCAAAACAAATAGCATCCCAGATATATAACTATCGTCCATGGCAGGAATGGGATGCTATTTTCTATAAAAGTTGTCATATTGTAGTGATGAAGCTCCGTAGTAAAAAAAGGCGCCACCATCAAGATTAAAGGTGTAAAAGGCAGCACCATGAAAAAGCTCACAAAAGCTATCAATAAGTAATTTAACAAGAAAGGGCATCTCAATTCGAGATGCCCTTAATACGTCTGTTTATTCAAATTCTCTGATAGTCCTTACTACTGCAGGAAGATATGCTATGCCAAACAGATTCAGGTGATTTAAAAGGTGGTAAAGATTGTACAAATCTCTTCTATCTTCATATCCCTGCACTTTTCCCATACTATCAAAATATGCAACATAAAATCTCTTGTCAAAACCTCCGAAAAGCTCCGTCATTGCGATATCCGCCTCAGAACACCCTACATATACCGCAGGATCTATGAGCATGGGCTCTCCATTTTCATCCGACATGAAATTCCCCGCCCACAGGTCACCATGAAGCAGTGATGGGAATTCCGGTTCGAATAAAAACCTGTCAAGGTGGTCCATGAGCCTATCCGCAGCCTTTATCACATCCATATCAAAGTATGCTTCCGCAAGCTTAAACTGCGGCCTTAGTCTGCACTCGGAAAAGAATTCTATCCAGCTTTCCTTTGGCGTATTTTTCTGCTTTCCAGCACCGATGTAATTATTACTCTTAAAGCCATACTTACCGTCGTTCACGTACTTAGAGGTATCTGCCTTGTGCATCATGGCAAGACCACATCCCAGCTTATCCCAGAAATCCTTGCAGGGGCCTTTTCGTTCTATGTACTCCATCAGCAGAAATGCCCTGTTTCCATCGGTGCCATAAGCATGGATTGTAGGTACTCTGAGCGTATCCGTATCACCAATAGCTGCTACGTCCTCTGCTTCAGCCCTGAAAAAATCAGCATTTGAAGCAGTGTTTTCCTTGAGAAAAGCTCTTTTTCCATCTGAAAGCATAAGTGCATATGCGTCATTAGCATCGCCGCCATGAACAACCTGCCTGTTCTCTATTGTGACTGTACTCCCAAATGTCATGGAAATTGCTTCGTTAAGCGATTTGTACACTACCCCATCCCCACAATTCATACGTCATATTCCCATTCTGTCTAATCCAAAAATGTGGTTCTTCCAGACTTACAGCTTGGCCAGAACCTCTTCTGCCAGCTTACTTCCGCGCTTTGCAGCATAGCTTGCCCACTTCTTAGCCTTAGCGGGATTTTTATCTCCGTACTTGCCGGTAAGATAGGCTTCTGCAAGCTCTGCAGCCGCATCTATGCTGCCTTTTGCAGCCTTATCGATGAGATCCAGCATGGATAATTTTTTAAGCTTTCTATCAAGCTCAGCCTTTATATACAAATATCTTTCGTGCTTTTCTTCTTTTTCAAAATGAACCTCACGAAGCTGCATAGGGTTATTCTCATAGTTAAGAACCTCATCCCCGAATTGCTCACTTGTAAGATCAAATGTCATCCCGTCAATAACGTTGTAGCAGTGGTAGTTGCCATCCTCCAGCTCAGTGCCGTAAACTCCGCCGCCAAATATATCCTGAATAAGAAACGCAGTAATGGAGCACTGTCCAAGCGTTCTGTTTTCAGGTGTCCATTCATCTCTCATCCTCGGTGCGCATGTTTCCTTTGACCATATCTCAGTCATTAAATCATACATACCCAGAAGGTCTCTTATTCTCTCATAGCCTTCTGCTTCGGGTGATACCTTGCCTGCATCCTCCCATCCGCAAAACTTATAAACTCTTTTTAAATCTCCAGCCATTTATTTCTCCATTCCTATCTTTTTTCATTAATCAGCCTCTCTCGTAATAAGCCTTCTTGTCCTGATACATCCGCTCATCTGCAGCCTGGATCGCTACATTCAAATCGTATGTACCCTGGCAGTGCACGCTTCCTACGGCAAAGCTTACATCGGAAGTATTGTCTGCCATTCCTTTTAGCTGTGACACCTGCTCGTTCATCTTTCCTTCGGTAACATCAGGGCAAAGTATCACAAATTCATCTCCGCCAATGCGATAAATCGGATTATCTCCAAAGACAAGCTTAAGAAGCGAAGCAGCTCTCATCAGCAGCTTATCTCCTGCATCATGTCCCTCTTCGTCATTGACCTTCTTAAGTCCGTTCAAATCTGCAAATATAACTGCAATAGACTCCGGCATGCCTTCTTTTCTCTGAGCAAGACCACTTATATACTCATCCATCGCATTGCGATTACCGGCCTGTGTCAATGGATCCACAGTGCTCTTGAATTCCAGTGTAGACATAAGGTGATGATTTTTGATAACCGCAGCAAGCAAAAATGTAGAGAGCTCCAGCGTCTCCTTTATATGATCCGTCCGCGACACATCATAGTTTGCAGCCCAAATGAAGCCTACCAGCGTCTGTCCGTAGCGAATAGCATAGAGAATGATATTTTTAATCTCATATGTGCACAGAGATTTATACCATTCAGGATCACGTTCCTCAATAACACGTAGATCATCCATCAGCAGGCAGTCAGACAGCGCCAGATCCTTTTCCCAGGCCATCGCAACCTCAAACGGAGTGCGTCCCATCGAATTACCAAACACTTCCATGAATTCGTTTCGTGTACCGGTCTCGTCAATAAAAGAGCACTCCTGCCTATCCATATCTACCGTATAAATTGCGCTTTTCTCTGCACCGCAGTATTCTCTGATCTGCGCAGAAGCATCGGCCATGGACTGATAAAAATCCTGTGTCTCATGAAGTTTAATACCTATATTCAGCACAGCATTGGCAATTTCCGGAGATCGTCCCGACATGGAATCCGTCTCCACCTCATCTGAAAAGGTGATCACATACAGGCAAAAGACTCTTCTGCTTCCCTCAGGTGCTTCAGACAGACAATCCTCATCCCATATATTCGATATAGGCAGATAAAATCCCTTTAACCAGCGTCCTCTGGCATTAACGTATGAATACAGAGGGCTGGAGGTACTGGCACATTTATATGCAAAATTCTCGAAATTCAGGTCCATCCAATAATTTCGGTATGGAATTCCCGGATAAAACTCCGGTGCATCGGGCCTCATATGAAGCATGATCTCATTCTGCTTATTTACCGCCATCAGACGAATCTCACTAAAGCTTCCGTCTGGCAGAATATCGAAGGAATACAGACTGGCCAGGCCATCTATACCCTCAATCCAAGACTGATAATCCATATTATTTCGTCCTTTTCACAATGCTTATCCAAGCTCTATTACGTTATTGTTTGTTCTATAACAACTTCTATTATACTTCAATATGTTATCCATTCATATTCTATCAAATATTTAAGGGCATGAAAAAAGGACTGCCGCTTAATTGCGGCAGCCCGTACTTAATTGCTTTTATATTATTTCTCTTTTAAAGGATTTGCAAACATAGCAACATCAATGACTTTGCTATTAAACTCCTTGGTGTAGAAGTCGATAGAACCATATCCGGAATATCCCTTATCGATGTTGTAATCGTATGCTACATCAACAATGTAACCGTTTGCATCGAGAAGAAGTGCTGTTACATATCCGGGAGTCATGTAATCATCTGCCTTAAGAGAGTAGTCAAGCTTGTAGTATCCATCAGCATCTGTTGTGAATGTCCAATCGCCTTCCCAATATGTGCTGGTTCCATATACCTTAGGAGTTTCGATGGTATCCCAGTGAATCTCTCCGGTAGGTGTGCTGTCACAATATATTGCCTTTGTAACTGTGTTGCCGGGTCTTATTGCTTCCTCATAGATAAAGATATCTCCTACTTCCTGTCCGCTCTTTCCCTTAGCATATCCTTCTGCTGAAACTGTAACATCCTGGTTGTAGATATTTGTAAAAGCTACTAAAAGATAAGGATATTTTCCTTCCATATAAGAAGATACGGAAATAATGATTCCGTCCATTCCCTTAGGTGAATACTGTACATCCCATCTAACCTTTGAATAGTCTGTATCCAGCTTGTTCAGTACTGACTGCTGCTCTGATGTGAGATATGAACTACTGCTTGTAGTTGTCTTCTCCTTAGTGATAAAAGTCTTTCCCTGAGTAGTTGTGTTATCCTTAGTAGTTGTATTTGTATCAGACTCTACCTTCTGCGGCTGTGAAGTCGGATAGTAAAAACCTGCTGCTGAAACCTTAACATCACATGTTGTCATACTAAAAATTGCCATTGCCATACATACAACACCCATAACCTTTTTAGACATTCTTCTCATACCTTTTTCCCTCTTCTTTCTTCATTCGTTTGTTTTATTGTTTTTTATTTTATTATTTGTTTTAAAAGCGCCTTTACCTTATATACAAACGACGAGGGAAAAATGTTGCAAAGAATAAAAAATTTTTTAAAAATTTTTATTTTCTTATCATGGGGCTATTTTTCTGTTGGCAAAAATGTATCGCAAAGCCAGTTATTCTGCGGGATATTCAGCTATATCCTCACATAACGCAGCCCTGTAGGTTCCGATCTGTTCTTCATCACTTTCTTCAAAATAATCGTCTAAATAGCATCCCTTTTCCACGTTATAGTTCCGATGGAGATAGGAAATGTAGCCATCTTCAGTTTTTCTGGAATAATTAACGTTTATTATTCCGTTGCCGCGATAGTAAATGTTTTCTAATTCATCATCTGCACTTAGGCATTCATCTACGATATCACGTCCCGCTAATTCAGCTGCTTTTTCTTTGGAAACCTCAAGTCCGCCATATTCTTTTACGCTTTCCGTCTTTGGATCATAGAAAAAGTAATAACTCTTCCATGTATGGCCAAGAGTCGCATCTATCTCAGGATCATATTCCGCGTCATAGCTACTGTCGACTATTCTGAAAGACGCTTCATCATCCTGCTCCTTGACTGTTCCTATAGCTGAAAATGACGCTTCTGAAACTTCTTTCCCATTTACTTCATACACAAAGGATAGCTCACCTGTCGCGTAAGCCTCCTGCAAAACAATGTATTTTTTTCCGTTAAAATCCAGAATCTGAGCCTCACACTCAAATCCCATTCCGTCACCCTCGACAAGCTTTTTGGCTCCATCGCTGTTTACAAACCAGGCGGACCCTTCTACAACACCGCCTTCATAAATGTCGTAATCCGTTTTTTCACCGATTATTGCAAATGCCTCATTTTCACCATCATTGTCATAATCATCCATAGTGAAAAACTGAATTTGCTCTTCGTTTACACCAGCATCTTTGGAAAGAATTTCCTTAATCTGCTCCTCTGTTATTTCTGTAACTTCTTCTGCTTCCGGCGCAGTGTCTTCCACTGTATCCGAAGCTTCTTCAGATATTTGTTCTGCAGAGCTCTCAGAAACGGCCTCATTAGCTTCAGTATTTTCGGAAGAGTTTGTTGTCTCCTGTACAGGCCAAGATGTGGCGTTCTGTGCTCCACAACCAGCAATCATAATGCTTGTAGTTATCGCTAAATAAGAAAAAATCTTTTTCATCATATCCACCTCATAATCTGTCATTCCTTCTAACAATATATGACTTTCTTCATAGAATAATTATATTTTATACCTCATTAATTGGCGAGGCCAGACAACACTGAGAGCTAATCTCTCAGCACCGCCTGGCCTCTTAAATATTTGAAGTCTGCGTAATTCCTCTTCCTGTACGCTTATTTTAGCCTGTGGAAGATACATATTCCTATCAGCAAATGTGACAAAAGCAGCTGTTGTTGAAAGTTAAATCCAAAAACACCACCTTCTTTTTGAAATTACCACCAAGAGCAACCGCAGTTCATACACTTATAGCTTGTCTCATGTCGATTTTTAAAAAGTCCATGGACAACATGGTCTATAACCCTGATATCCCCGCTCCTACACTCCGGACACACCTCATGCTGATTCCAAAGTGCTGCAAGTTCGCTACTATTGTCATTTTCCTGTTCGATTCTATCAGTTTTCATCATCTTCATCACCACCTTCATTTTAATAATAATTTAATGCTATCTGGCTTTCAATCTGATGAATGAAGCTTTAGAATCTGCTATACTATCTTCATCGATCATTTGGGAGACTTTATTTTACATGAGGAGGATCTTACATGAAGCGTGAAAAAATAGCCTGCAGCTGTAAAAATGTTAACTATGGCATGATCCTTGATGCCGTTAAAGACGGCGCCGACACCTTCGATAAGGTGCAGGAAAAGACCGGTTGCAGCACAGGCTGTGGAAAATGCCGTGATTTCATAACCACCATGATAAGAGATATCCAGATGTTTCCTGAAGATTACGAATAACACTGTCAGGACATATCACATTTTCAGTCCCTCATCCAACAACTCTCTATACTCCTCAAAGCTGATAGAAACACCGCCCATGCTCTTTAGGTGTTCGGTCTCAAACTGACAATCTATCATGACATATCCATTGTCCTGTAACAGCCTGGAAAACAGTATCAGTGCGGTTTTGGAGCCATTTTCCTTAAGTGAAAACATACTCTCTCCAAAGAAGCATCTCCCCAGGCTCACTCCATACAGGCCTCCGGCCAGCCCTCCGTCCACAAAAGCTTCAACGCTTAGAGCTAAGCCGTTATCTGCCAGCCGTTTATACGCCGCCTCCATGTCATCGTTAATCCAGGTCCCTTCGCCTTCCTCGCGGCCGACCCTGCATCTGTGCATGGTATCTGCAAAATCCCTATTGATCCGAATGAAAATCTCATGCTTTCTGAAAAACTTCCTCATCGAATGAGACACATGAATATTCTCAGGCTTTATGATGAACCTCGTTTTCGGTGCCCACCACAATATGGGATCATCCTCGCTATACCACGGAAAAATCCCATTGCTATATGCGAGTACCAGCCGCTCAAGGGAGAGATCCCCACCAACCGCCAGAAGTCCCTCCTCATCTGCCAGCTTAGGATCAGGAAAAATTATTTTGTTTTCATCAAGTTTATAAATAGACATATCTTATTTTATCACAAATGACATTTCACAAATTCTACACAAAACAGTCACTTTCTTTTACGATTTTGCTTGTATCCTTAAATCATTAAGAGAGTACCCCCTCTCTTACCCCCTCATAAGAATAAAAAACTTTTCTTCAACACAAAAAGCTGGCGACTCCCGTGACAAGGCGTCAGCTTCCTTTCATTAATAGGAAAATTGTAATATGGCTCTTTTCCTTTAAAAACGGCAGGCTTTGCGAAAATTCCGTCTTTAATTTGCCATTAAAACGGGGAAGAAAAAAACGCTTAAATACCAAAAATATTACTTATAAGCTTTCCTTTTCCATGGAATTTACCAATTCCATCTTCTTTTTCCTGGAAAGCTTTTTTATATGCCACTCCCGGCTCATAGCCTCTTCCTTGGTCTCAAATTCCTCAAAATAAACAAGCTTCACCGGCAGCCTTGGCTTTGTATACTTCGCGCCTTTTCCTGCGTTATGGTCAGCAATACGCTTCTCAATATTGTTAGTCCATCCGCAATACAGCGTGCCATCTGCACATTCCACTAAATACGTGTAATTCATGAAAATAATCCCGCTATCCTACTCATCTCCATCAAACAGCCCTTCCTGCATCATCTGATTCCACTTGGCATTGTACCCTTCGGCTGTTTTCTTTTCTATAATACGATTCCTGTCACTTAGGATGCTCAGCATCTCATCCACGATCTCGCCCTGCGGCGGGTGAGAATAATGGGACAGATAGCCAATCATCCTGGTTGCAGTAAAATCCGTATTGAGATTCTGTGTTATAAGATCGCAGAATCGCTCCTCATAGCCTTCATTCAAAAGCATCTCATAGAGCATCCTGCTCATCTTGGATTTTGGTTTCATTAACTAATTCCTCGTTTACTGTATTGCCTCTACCCCTTCACATTTGGGAATGGTATTTATCGTTCCATCATCATTATACGAAAACTCTGCCACACATACACTCCTGTGGAAAAGACTTCCTCCCGGAAGATCCCCTGTATGATAAAAGAGATATGAATGTCCCTTAAAATCGGCGATTCCAGGGTGGTTGGTAAATACTCCGCCTTCCTCCGTCATGAGAACACCACCGTATTTCCAGGGTCCTGTAGGTGAAACTGATGTTGAATAAGCAAGATGCTCATCCCTTTTTCCTACGCCAAAAGCCGCATATACCATATAGTATAAATCATTTCTCTTATAAAACCACGGTCCCTCGCCATAAGAAGTTCCGGTGTCATGGCTTCCCTTCGCAAAGGCTTCCTCTGTCATGGGGATTTTCACTACGCCCACTTCCTTATCATAAGAGATCATGTCCTCATTGAGAAGAACATATCTGAGCTCAGGATTTCCGAAGTACAGATACGCCTGTCCGTCGTCATCGATGAAAACTGTGGGATCTATGTCATTCCAGTCCCCTTCATCCACCAAAGGATATCCCAGATCCTTGAACGGTCCTTCAGGTCTGTCAGATACGCCAACAGCGATCGCCATACCGCCATCCTTCTTATGTACAGGACAATAAAGGTAAAACTTGCCATTTCTCTCTACCGCCTGAGGTGCCCAGGCTCTGTCATCAGCCCAGCTTATATCATCAAGTGAGAAAATCACGCCATGATCCTCCCAATTTACCATATCTGTGGTAGAGAAGCATCTCCAGTCCTTCATTGTGTAGAAATCGTTTATCAACTCGTCCTCATCATGAGTAGTGTAGAGATAGAGCCTGTCCCCGTATACCATAGGCGCAGGATCTGCGGTATATATGTTCTCTATTATAGGATTTTTATGAAAAGTTGTCTGTTGTTCCATTGCTGTTTTCTCCAATCATTTTTAACTTGTAATTCACAACATGTATCCAAAGAGCACCGTTCATTCGTGCTAAAAAGATTATATTTAAAAACACTTCTGCTATCTTGTCACAAATGAATGATTTTTGCCCAGTTAATGCTAATTCTGTCTTAAAAATCTGCTATTAGTACCATTTAAAACTCTAAAGTTTGCGAAACGCCTAGTATTATCTATATAAAGAGGGAGAGTCTCATAAACTAGAGACTCTCCCTTCGAATAGCTTTTCAATAATGATTTTTACTCAGTAATAACAGCAATGTTATATACGAAATATGCGTCAGCTATAGGATATCCTTCACTGTACAACTGCTGAACTGCTGCAACAACGTCGTCCTCGGTAATGCCTTCACCGCCACGAACGTGTGCAACTGTATTACCGTTTAACTGCTCTCTTAACTTATCAGTTAAGTCTGCAACGGATTCAGCATAGTTGTTATTCATGTGATAGTATTCATACGCATCTGTAGTAGCTGCTGCATTGAATGTATATGCTGAATTATCGGATATAAGAAGCTCAGTTGCCATGCTGTCTGTGATATTGCAAAGACCGTTAGGAACTAATTCGCTGTCGTTATTAGTAATATCAAGGATACACCAGTTGCCGTCAATGCTTACTCTGTTCCACTCGTGACCGCCTGCACCGTAAAGATCTCCGGTTTCAATGATTACGTTAAGACCTGCAAGTCTTCCTGAAAGTGCCATAGCCTCTGAGTAACTCTCACATACACCATAGTTATTGCACAGTATACCATAAGGTGTGTGCGCATCTATGAAGGACTGTGTAAGAGAGCTGGGATCAACATCAGTAGCCATTGAGCTCTCATCATAGGATGCATTTGTGCAGAAATAGTCGTTTAATGCAACTACCTTATCATATTCGCTTGATAAGCCACCAGCTACAGAGCCGGCTACTTCCTGAGCCTTTTTAAGCTCCTCTACAGTCTTGTTAAGTCTGTCAGTTGAATCATCTGCATAAGTAACGATGTATGTCTGATAATCGTAAGAATACTGAATATCACTAACCACACCACTTGTGGGATTCTGTCTGTACATAGAAAGGAGTTTAAGCGCTGTACCCTCTACATCTGCTCCCTCAGGGAACTCGCTCACAGGTACAGGAATGTACTCACTTCTTGCAATAAGGCAGCTTGCGATCCACTCCTCTAAGGGTGACTCTGCAAATACAATACTGTCTATTGAAACACCACTCTGCTGCTCAATCAAAGTCAGATTCTGACTTACAACACCTGCAACCTCTGCAAGGAGTTCATTGGAGCCAGACTGGTTAGCACTGCCAGTTGTATCACTGGGAGGCGTTGTAGGCTCTTCAGGAGTAGCAGGCTCCTGAGTTGTAGGCTCTGTGGGCTCTTCCGGTGTTGTAGGCTCCTCGGGAGTTGTGGGCTCTACAGGCTCCTGGGTTGCAGGCTCCTCGGGAGTTGTGGGCTCTGTGGGCTCCTGTGTTGCAGGTTCCTCAGGAGTTGTAGGCTCTGTGGGCTCCTCCTGAGCACCAGGTCCTTCCTGCGCTCCCGGTCCTTCCTGCGCTCCCGGTCCATCCTGACCTGTAGGCTCCTCCTGATTATCAGGATTCTCCTGGACATCAGGCTCTTCCTGAGTTGTATCAGGATCCTGTGAAGGGTTCTTCTGTCTCTCTATCTGCTCTGTATATCCGGTCTCTTTTTCGGGATCAGGTACGTTGGATACGTTTACCTCCGCATCTGTCTTCTCAGTAGGAAGTGTTGCGGTGATATTATCCTGTCTCACACCAATTGCAGGTGCCTGCTCCTTAAAATCGCTATACTTCATGCCATGTATAGTAATTCTGAAGGGTGATAAATCTGTATGATAAACCTTGGGATACAGATAAAATGTTGTTGAACTCTCATCCTCGTATTTTGCATAACAGCCGTGATAATCAATCAGCATCTGCATTGTCTTATCGTTTACCGTAGTCATGGTAACGTAAGTAGGCATGTCAGTAACGTTTTTGATAGTAACCTCTATGTTATTGGAGGCTATCTTATAAGGTAAAAGGTCAGCAAGTTCGTTTGAATCAACGATGTTACTGATACCTGAGGTCTGTCCGTTCTTTACTGCTACTACTGCAAACTTGGAATTCTGGAAATCATGAAGATCAGAATTCATGTACATCTTCTCGGAAGTTGTAGTATCATAGCCATTTTCCTGAAGCTCCTGATTTACAATCTCGCTCCACTTATCTGTATCAAGCTGTCCCATCAGGTTATCAGCTGCTATGCTGGTATCTGCTGTTTTTCCTACAAGATTGAAGAAATCATCATCAATCTGATAGATAAGATAGCTTGAAGCACCTGTTACAGGAGACCATTCAAGATAATAATTGTTGTTGGCATCAATTTTCTGCTTTACTGTTGTTGAAACAATATCATGCTGAACTGTGAAGGGTGTAATAATGGGTCTTGCCAGCTCTTCACCTGTCTGAAGATCATATTTCTGCACCAGATAAAGCTTACTGAGACTTCCCCAGGTTCCATCACTCTCTACCTTCCAGGAATCATAAGTATTTGTATCTGCAGTAAGAGTGCTCTCAGGGATATCGTAGAACATATCTACGGAACCGGGCTCTACTATGATCTGACCATTTTCAAGAGAGATATCAGCACAGTTATGAATGTACTTATCCGGATTTTCAAAATCGATTGTAGTATAAACACCAAAAGCATCGTAATATACTGAACTTAATGCGTTTTCGTTGCAATCAAAGGTGAATACATAATTACTTGGTACATTATAAATAGGCTCATTAAAATCATTTGTACTATTTGTTGTTGCAGATGCATACTTGTTTCTAATGTTTGCAAGAACATCCTTTGTACCGGTCGGGCTTGCTGTAATATTCTGCGTACCGCTCTGAGTACCTGTTGCAGCAGCGCCGCTCTGATTATCGGAAGTATCAGCACTGCTCTGATCATCTGCTGTACCACTCTTATTACCATTTGCCAGCATTCCGGAAAAATCCGTGCCGTTTATAGACGCCTGTGTGTCTCCACCATCCTTTGTCGATTTAGTACCAAATCCTGTACTACCGCATCCTGCTACCAGACTAGCGCTCAGCAGAACTGCTAAAATCGATGAAAATTCCTTTTTCATAGTCCCTCCTAATTGTATCTTTGCAATTTCTTTTAATTCATTTTTTCATTCCTTAAAAGCGCCTTCACTTATAATACAATTATTTCCCCAAAAATGTTGCACAAGATTTAAAAAAACCTGATAGATGTCTCCATCTATCAGGCCAAATATCCCATTTTATCCAGGTGTACACCCTCTTACTTAATATGCTCAGTAATTGTAATCGGGAATCCGGAGGGCGCGATCAGCATTGTAGCTCTTGAAGAGCTTGTGTCTGTAACCTTATCCCCACGAGGATTTACAAAGCCTTTTGAAATAAGGAAATCATAAGCTTCCTGGAAATTATCAACATTCACGCTCATGCTTGTCATATCGCGTTCCATGGTCTGGGAGCTTGCAATATTGATGCGGTTTCCGTTAGCATCCTTCATGCTATAATTGATATTTGCTCCACCTTCGATATCTTCTTTTGTATGCTTTCTCTCAAATCCAAGAGCCTCAAACAAAGCTACAACTGAATCAGGATCCTTTGTTACGATCAGTGGGCAAAAACCGGTAATCTTCATTGTGGAATACCTCCTTATTTGATGCAAATAACCATAAGTTCCATATAACCTATGATACAACATCCATTTTGCACAAATTATTATAAATCAATAAAATTTTGATATACTGATTTGTGTTGCCCACAAATACACAGTTTTTCTATAAGAACTGCAGTGCAATAGCCGGAACAACAAGAAGAATTCGACCCAGGATTTTTTTCATTACCTACTCCTTTAAGCTCAGAACCGTCACTGTTATTTTTCGTCTTTAGCTTCTTCAGGCTTTTCCTCTACCGGTGCCTTAGGCAGAAATTCAGAAATCTTATTTTTTTCAAGCATAGTGTAAACCCATCTGCGAATCAGGTCGTAAATAACTGCAAATACCGGTACTCCTGCGATAATTCCCACAATTCCGAAGAGCCCACCGAACAATGTAATTGAAAACAGTACCCAGAAGCCTGTAAGTCCCACGCTCTCAGACAGAAGCTTTGGTCCAAGGACGTTTCCATCAAAGAGCTGCAAAAGAACTACAAAAATAACAAAGAACAGACAGCAAATGGGCGAATCCATAAGAATAATGAGTGCTGATGGAATTGCACCTATATACGGCCCGAAAAACGGTATGATATTGGTAACTCCAACGACTACCGCGATCAGCACCGCATTATGCATGCCCATTGTCAGCTGTAAGATCAGGCAGAATACATAGCAGATAAGTCCGACTATCGCGCTATCAAGCACCTTTCCACCAAAGAATCCAACAAAGGTTTTATCTATAAATACGAATTCATCCACAATCTTCTCAGCTATATCACGCGGAAACAGTGAATAAACAATCATCTTTGCCTGACGTGCAAAGGTTTCCTTATCAAGCAGGATATAAATGCAGATAATTACGCCTATGAGAAGGTTATAAAGTACTCCAACAAATGATCCAAAGACACCCAGAGCGCCACCTAAAGCGTCTGTAAGCCCCGGAAGAATGCTGTTTTTAATCCATTCAGGTCCGCTTGTTTTCACGGTACTCAGACCTTTTTCAATATATCCGCCAATCTCCGGATAGTCCGCGGTAAGTTGTTCTACAGTCTGATCAAGCCTTGTCACAACCCCGGGAATTGCCTGCGCTATGGACATCAAGCTGTCTACCAACGCAGGAATGATCATTGTAAGTAACAGATATATAGCCAAAACAACTGCAAACAGTACCAAAATAAGTGCCAGAGCCTTAACCATTCCGGTTTTCTTGCCCTTAAACAGCTTCTCCAGCTTCGCTGCTATCCAGTTGTAAGGTGTTTTTAAAAGATAAGCGATAACTCCGCCGTATATAAATGGCTTTAAGATAGACGCGATCGTACTTAGCCCTCCGCTAAATCCATCGAATCTGAAAATCAAGAAGAAAAAGATAATAGATAATCCAAGCCCTAAAAACAGGGGCATTGCCACCTTAAATGATTTTTTTAAGAATTCTCTCATAATGTTATTATTCCTCCTGTCCAATCAAAACAAAGGATATTTATATAATACTATTAAAGCACACCTTCGGGCAATTCAGGTCATAATCCCAGCTGTGATAGGCGCCGCCTTCACAGAAATCTCTATCCTCACAGGCCATGCACTTCTCATTCTTACTGGCAAGTGGTTCTCTGTAAATTTTGAACCTGTTCAGCCACACATCCTTGAAGTTATCTTTGTAGATATTTCCCTGAATTGTTTCGGGTCTTCTCTCTATATCAAGGCATCCCATTATATCTCCATTGCAGGCTATACTTGCGGTATAGAGCCCCGCATTGCAAAGGAAATACCAGTCTCTTACTTCTCTCTCGAATTCAAGCCCAAGATAATGCGAGCACCCATAAAGCACAGGGTATTCCAGCTCTCTTTTATCCTTAATATATCTAAGGAGCCTTTTATGCTCATCCATCGTCAGCGCCAGATCTTCATGCTCCAGAGCTCTTCCGATAGGCTCCATCCCCAGTAATCTCCAGGAATCAATGTCCATGGTAAGGAGAATCCCGAAAATATCATCGAGTATATCTACATTTTTCTTAGATACAACCGTAGTGACCTGTACATGATCAAAACCGGCAGCTATAAGATTCTCAATCCCCTCTACTGCCCGCTTAAATCCGCCTTTTGTTCTTCTGAATTCATCGTGAATTTTTTCTGTACCGTCAATGCTTATTGAAACCGTCTTCATTCCCGCTTTTTTCAGGTATTCTGCGGTATCACGATCTATCAGAGTGCCGTTACTTGTCATTCCCCAGGAAAAACCCAGATCCTTCGCATACTCCATTATTTCAAAGAAATCTGTTCTGAGAAGCGGCTCTCCGCCCGTAATGCAGAGCATCGGAAGCTGATCAAAATCCCGCTTTATCTGTCTTAAAAGTTCAAAATAATCCTCTTTTGAAAGCTCAGGCGACTTCACCTCACCGCACCTGCTTCCGCAGTGTACGCAATTTTCATTGCATCTCAGGGTTAACTCAAAGAAGAGCCTTCGCAGCTGCGGGCTCTTCCTTAATTCCTGTCGGTAATTATGTAATTCTCTCAAATCCCTGATTTTCTGTTTTTCGATATCATTCAGGTTTTCTGTATGCATAACAAATTCAGTCTTTCTGCGTAATTTATTTAGAAGCTTCGCCTTCTGTATTTACCTCAGCCACGATAACCTCATCTTCGCTCTGGCTGCTTATTTTCTGCGCATTGGCCTTTGACATACCCTCCGGCGGGCCATAGCCACATGCATTGAAATTCATCGCTGCAGCAAAAACTGAACCTACGATCAGTGCCTTCTTTAATGATTTTTTCATTGCGGCCTCCTCAATCTTATTTATCGAAATAATGATAACATTCCTAACCAACTATTTCAATTTAGGGCATATTTCCTTGATAAGTTTTTCTGCCAAAACAATATCCGGTGAATCCTCACGATAAATCCCGTAAATATCCCAGGTGTAAGCATCCTTTATTTTAATAGCCTTCACATGGCTGTCTTCCCTGAGAAAACACGGAGCAATCCCTATTCCCACCTTGTTTTTAACAAGACAGTAGATGGACTCTCCCTCTCCGACCTTGGCCACAATAGTTGGATTGAATTCCTCCATATGGCACGCATTCAGAAAATCCCTGTAAATATGGTAATTTTCATTCATGGAAATTATCCGTTCATCCTTTATCTCTAAAAGGGTAACCTCCTCTGCATCCCACAGCCTATGGCCTTTGTATACGTAAAGGACAACCTCGAGGGAATTTAAGCGCACGGCCTTTAATCCCATATTTTTAGGCATTCCAACCACGATTCCAAAATCTATGTCACCATTTGCAACCTGATGCCGTACATCAGCATTTACCTGTTCACGCCAGCTTCCTGCGATCTCCGGGCAGTTTTCCATGAATTTTCTTATATTTGCGATGTCTAAGACACGCATGGTACCAAGTGAAAATCCGATCTTGAAACGCTTATCCTTACTGCCCTCAGCCTGAATTGAACTAAACATTTCATTCAGATTCTTAGTGACTTCCTTGGATTTTTCATAAAAAATCTTGCCACTCTCAGTGGGTATCAGGCCTTCCTTAGTGCGCACAAACAGCGCTGTTCCGCATTCCTCCTCCAGGGACTTGATAATCTTGCTTAGTCCCTGCGGTGACAGAAACAGCTTATTGGCTGCAGATGTTATATTTTTCTCTTCATATACGATTTGAAAACACTTAAAGTTTTTTGTATTCATAGAAAAATGATAAAACAACAATCCCTGTAAGGCAAATCTATATTGTCTTACAGGGACTGTGAATATCATTCTTTATGAAAATCAGATGTTATTTGCTACTTCAAATGCATCCCAGATTGCATACATGATGTTAGAAACCTGTCTTGCATCACCAAGCAGATATATCTCATCAACGTCATTTTTATACTCGTTGTAAAGTGTGTTTTCGCTTGCGTATCCTACGCAGAGAACCACGCTGTCTGCCTTGATTTCCTTTGTCTGACCGTCAGCCTCAGCCTTAAGAACACCGTTCTCAAAAGCAGTTACCTTAGCGCTTGTTACAACATCAATTCCGTTGAAAGGAATAAGTCTCTCAAGCATCTCCTTGTTAGCGGAGCAGATAGGTCCGTTTACAGCCATAAGCTTATCAAGAGCCTCAACGATTGTAACCTTCTTGCCATTCTGTGCAAGATCAAGCGCAAGCTCACAGCCTACAAGACCGCCACCTACAACTACAACTTCCTTGCCGGGATCCTTCTGCTTAAGAAGTACCTGCTCTGCTGAGTAAACCTTCTCATCATCGCCAAGGGAGAACATCTTGGGTCTTGAACCGGTTGCAAGGATTACTGAATCAAACTGAGCATCAAGGATTTCCTTATCTGTTGCTTTTGTTGAAAGATGTACTTCAACGCCAAGTCTTTCAAGCTCATCTGTGTACCACTGAGCAAGAGCGATGTCATCCTCCTTGAATTTAGGAGCACCACCGGGAATAAGGTTACCGCCAAGCTGGCTTGATGCTTCGTATACAACAGGCTCATGGCCTCTCTCAGCCAGTACTCTTGCAGCTTCGCAGCCTGCAACACCACCACCTACGATAAGCACCTTCTTTTTCTTAACGATAGGATTATAAGCGTTAAGCTTCTCCTTACCACACTGAGGGTTAACTGCACAGTTGATAAGTGAATATGTCTGAATACGTCCCATGCAGCCTTCCTGGCAGCTAATGCAGGGACGAACCTGTTTAAGAAGTCCTCTGCGGATCTTGTTAACGATATCAGGATCTGCAAGTGTAGGACGACCCAGAGAGATCATATCGCATATATCATTCTCGATACACTCTGTAGCTGTATCGGGATTGTCAACACGTCCAGCCATGATAACAGGGATATTTACGTTATCCTTTGTAATCTTGGCAAATTCCTTGTAAGGAGCCTTCTCCATGTACATCGGGGGATGATTCCACCACCATGCATCGTATGTTCCTGCATCTACGTCAAGAGCGTTGTAGCCGAACTTCTCAAGAAGCTTTGCTGCTTCGATACCTTCTTCGATATCACGGCCTTTTTCTTCGAATTCTTCTCCGGGAAGTGCTCCCTCTCTGAAGTCCTTAACCATGCTCTTAAGTGAAAATCTCATGGCAACAGGGAAGTCCCAGCCACAGGTCTTAGCTATTTCTTCACGGATTTCCTTAGCAAAACGAAGTCTGTTCTCAAGTGATCCGCCGTACTCATCAGTACGCTGATTGAAGAATGAAATTGCAAACTGATCTATAAGATAGCCCTCATGAACAGCGTGGATCTCAACACCGTCAAAACCGGCTCTTTTAGCGTTATATGCGCCTTTTCCGAAGCTTTCTACGATTCCGTGGATTTCTTCCTTCGTAAGAGGTCTACAGGTCTTATCGAGCCATCTGTGAGGAATGGGTGATGCTGAAACAGGCGGAAATTCTCCAAGGTTTGTGGGAATTGTTACACGACCAAATCCACCACTCATCTGAAGGAAAATCTTTGCTCCGTAAGCATGTACACGCTCTGTCATCTCACGGCTTGTTCTTACGAACTGTACCGGATTATATGTGCTGTTAGGTGTGTTGGGGAAAGAAGGCTTCTCAACCTCTGTATCAGAAAAAGTAACACCTGTGATGATAAGACCGATACCACCCTTAGCTCTTCTGGTGTAGTACTCGATTCCACGGTCATTCCATCCGCCTTCGCAGTCGCCAAGACCAAGAGGTCCCATAGGCGCCATAGCATAGCGGTTCTTAATCTCAAGATTGCCAATCTTAAGGGGTTCAAAAAGTTTTGGATATTTCATAGTTTTCTCCTACCTCTGAATATAGTTTTCGAACAACTCTATCAACAAGTCATTATTCTTCCTATATTTTAACTGTGTAGGCGAAGGCTTCTCCATCAACAAATAGTTTCCGTACCTCAACATTTATTTGATGAACAGAAATAACCATCATATTTAAAGTTTCTGGGTAAATTTGAAGATTATCACTAGAAAAATTAATAAAAAAAGATGCCTAGACTCGGAATCGAACCAAGGACACGAGGATTTTCAGTCCTCTGCTCTACCAACTGAGCTATCTAGGCATACTTG
>NZ_AUJH01000026.1:0-49157 GCF_000424125.1 Butyrivibrio sp. FC2001 | reverse complement strand
GAACCTTCTGGTTGACTGGGTGTATTCGGGACACAGCCCATATATGAACGGAGATGGAGTTTTTGATGATGACGGATGGCCTTTGGACTATATCAGTACATTTAGATCATGGCAAGCCATGATGGAAGAAGGTCCCTGTATCGATCCTGACTGCACAGACATGCAATCTGAGGATAATTCTTGGGGGTTTCTTGATAGCGATACACCGTTTTAAGATTTTTGTATACCCACGGAGTACTCCGTGGGTAATAATAAAAAAGTGGCGGTTCTTAACTGCCAAAATCTGCTGGTTGTTAACTGCCAAAAAGTGATGGAAATAAACTGCCAAAATTTGCTGGTTTCTACTTGCCGTTTACACCCTTCCAACAAAAGTTATGTTCAAAAGTTTTTATAAAAGAACACTACCTAATCCGTGTGATAATTCTATGATAAAAAAATTTGTATTATACACATGTAAAGAACAAAAATGCTTTTGAACAGAGGGGGATTTATCATGAAAAGATTATATGCAGCTTTAGGCGGAGTAGTTTTAGCACTTTCAATCTTTTTCCAGGGATCGGCTTTTACAACCACAGCCATGTCAGCTGTTCCTGCAGAATATACAGTTAAAGAATCTGATTTTTTATCTTCATCTTCTACATTCCAAATGATTAAATATCCATAAATTCTCGCCTCAATCCCAAAATTGCATCCCATATAATTTATAATATATGTACCCCATGTACCACTGTGTTTCAAAATGAGGTATACGTCTTATGAGAAATAATAATCCTAAAAAAATACCCACCATCCTACTTTCAATATTAATAACAACAGCCACCATTTTATCCACATCGTTCACCGCTTCCGCCTGCACAGCCGTATATATCGGCAGCAAAGTAAGCAAAGACGGAACAACTCTTATTGCAAGAAGCAATGATCTTCAAGGTACCAACGGATGCTATGTCAAAATCACAGAACGCGTAGAAAATGAACCCGGAAGAACCATGCCAATAGATACAGCCGGAACAGTATTCGAAGAGCTTCCCGCAACAACCTACAGGTGCATATCCACTCCTTTTTTTGATAGTTTTCGACTTTATAACGAGTTTCAGGCAGATGCTGCAGTCTGTACAAATGAATATGGTGTATCAATGACTATGTCAGTAACTGCCTATTCAAATGAAAGAGCCCTGAAGGCAGATCCTCTAATAGAACATGGAATAACTGAAGATACGGTCAATGATCTTATTATCTGTCAGAGTACTACAGCAAAAGAGGCCACCAAAAAGCTGCTGTCGCTTATTGATAAGTACGGAAGCAGTGAAGTGAATATTGCTTATATAGCAGACCAGAAGGAAGTCTGGTACATAGAGATGTACACCGGACATCAATATGCTGCCGTGAAGCTTCCAGATGATGTTGTTAGCGTTTTTGGTAATGAATTTTCAATGGAATATCTCTCGGACTATGAAGAATGTATATTATCAACTGACCTGGAAAAAATCCCCAAGGACAACGGATTTGCAGTCTATGGAAAAAATAATGAATTAAATCTACTGGATACTTATTCCGGTCCGGAAACAGTCATCGATATCTCTCACATGAGAACATGGATAGGACATAGGATACTTTCGCCTTCTTCATATGATGACTACGACAAAAATGCCATTTATCCTTTATGCTTTGCACCAGATAAAAAGGTATCACTTCAGGATGTAATGGAGCTTATGAGAAATCGTTACGAAAACACCAAGTATAGTCCGGATGAAACAGGACGCACTGATATGAGTGTAATTGGCACTGATGAATCTATGAGTGTACATATAATTCAGATTTATCCTTCTGCAAAACCGGATATGTCCACCGTTGTCTGGGCTAGTCTTGGACCAGCTGTATACGGGGTATTTGTCCCGATATCCAATGCATCTAATAGTATATATGAAGCTTATGGACGTAATCAGAGCGTGGAACACTATTGGGAATTTGACACTGTAAATTATCCTTATTACAGGTTTAAGGAAATAAATACACTTTGCATAGAAAAAAATACCTATGAAATCTATGGTAAGCCCGTAAGAAAATACTGGCATGAGGCCGAGACTAAGATGATAGCCGGAATGGATAATGTATTAAAAAAAGCCTCAGAAATGGATCAGGATGAGGCTCATAACTATGTAACAAATTATTGCGAACATGCTCAGCAAAAAGCTTTTGAAGACGCAAGTCAGATTTTAAATGATGTCAGATGGTTCATGAGTGACGATAGCAGCACTTTAAAAAATGCCGTAAATCAAAAACTTGAAGTATTAGATGAAATGAGAGAATTGCTACCTATAATAATTCCCCTTGACCCTTCAGGCTATTCTCCTCAATAATTCTCTAAATCCTTAGTTCTTACAGGCTCTCCATTTAGCAAAATATAGCCCTTAGGAAGCGTTGCAACATCTATATGCTTGGTTCTTGCCTCATTATGCTTATGGGGCATAGAACCTGTCGAATTATCCCTTCTGCGCCTATTTGCAGTATCATATACCCCAGGCTCTCGATGAACATGGGGCATTGCTGATGATTCCTTTGAAGCCATAGCGCCTTCATAGCCCTGTGGAGCAGAAGGTCTCATTGTATTTACAGTTGGTTTTGTATTCTTATTCTTATTTTTCTTTGCTGCTGAACCTATAAGGCTGATGATTCCAAAAACCATCACAACATAATAAATAACATCCCTCATAAATCAATCACCTTCAGATGATACGTTACCTGCTTCTTCCGGATGCTCAAGCATCTTCTGCATTGTCTTCCATCCAAGAACAGCACACTTAACTCTTGCGGGCATGTGTGCGATATCCTGAAGTGCTGCAGCCTCATCGAGCTCCTCAATCTGCTCCTCATCCTTGATCTCGCCCTTTATCATTCCCATGAAGGTTCCGGCGAGCTTTATCGCATCCTCTTTTGATCTTCCGATAACCTGGTCAGCCATCATATCAACAGAAGCCTGTGAAATAGCACATCCTGAACCTGCAAACATAGCATCCTCGATCACGCCATCCACAATCTTAAGCTGCAGGGTAATGTCGTCTCCGCAGCTGGGATTAACGCCTCTGAGCACAAGATCCGGATTCTCCATCTCTCCCTTGTGGGAAGGGCGAAGATTATGCTCATTAACTATTTCTCTATATAAACCTTTTAAATCCATTTTATTGCCTTTCTATTACCCAATTCAGTCCTCATATCCCATTACTGAGCGAACCTTCTTCAGATGCTCCAGGAATCTGTCGACTTCCTCTTCTGTATTATAGAAGTATACACTGGCTCTTGCAGTAGAGCCTGCCCCTATAAACTGCATAAGGGGCTGAGCACAGTGATGTCCTGCTCTTACACATACATGATCATCATTTAAAACCGAAGAAATATCATGCGGATGAACACCGTCCATAGTAAATGTCACAATTCCGCTGTGCTTTGCAGGATCTGATGAACCATAAATCTTGATATAAGGAAGCTCCTTCATGCCGTTCATCATCTTCACAGTAAGCTTGTGCTCCTGCTCTGCGATAAAATCAAATCCAACCTTCTTAAGATACTCTATAGCAGCTTCAAATCCCACAGCACCTGCCGCATTGACAGTACCTGCCTCGAACTTGTGAGGAAGCTCTGCGTAGGTCGCATCCTCTCTTGTAACATACTCGATCATCTCACCACCTGTAAGGAAGGGTCTCATCTTTTCAAGCAGCTCTTCTCTTCCGTACAGAGCACCGATTCCCATGGGTGCCATTAGCTTATGACCTGATAAAGCATAAAAATCAGCACCGATTTCCTGAACATTCACCGGAATATGGGGTGCAGCCTGAGCTCCGTCCACAACCACTGTTGCGCCCTTTTCATGGGCATAAGCAGCTATTTCCTTAACGGGATTAGTGATACCAAAAACGTTAGAAACATGGCCGATGGACACGATCTTTGTCTTGTCTGTGATCTTGCTCTTATACTCAGCCTCTGTGATCACGCCCTCTTCATCGGGCTCTAAGTAAACAAGCTTAGCTCCCTTCTGCTTTGTAACCATCTGCCAGGGAAGAATGTTACTGTGATGCTCCATCACACTGATAACAACCTCGTCCCCTTCGTTTACGTTATCAAGGCCATAGCTGTAAGCCACAAGGTTAAGAGATTCTGTGGTATTTCTTGTAAAAATAATCTCCTCAGCCTTTGATGCACCGATAAAATCAGCCACGGTTTTTCTTGCGTGTTCATAGCGCTCCGTAGCGTCTACGCTCCAGTCATAGAGACCTCTTAAAGGATTCGCATTTGAATTCTCATAAAAATCCTTGATGGCATCCACAACCGCATTAGGACGCTGGGATGTAGCTGCATTGTCAAAATATATGTAATCCCCTTTGTTAAGAATAGGGAAGTCTTTGCGGAAATCTTCAGGTCTGGACATTTGTTGCTCCTTAATAATTACAATATAGTTCTAATAAACTGCTGTATGCGCACAATAATCGCTTCATCAGGAATCATGCGGGCAATTGACTCCATGCGGGCACGGATCATAAGCTTCTTAGCTGCTTCCTCATCGATACCTCTGCTCTCCATATAGAAGAGTATGTCATCTCCGAGCTGACCGATGGATGCACCATGACGTCCGTCCACATCCTCCTCGCCGCAGAGAATAACAGGCATTGTTCTGTTTATTACATCAGGGCTGAGAAGAAGTGTATCCTCCTGCTCATCACCTACAGAGCCTGCACTACCTGACTTGAAATCAAGAGTTCCTCTGAAGGTCTTAACTGCTTCATCAAGAAGGACACCTCTGAAGATCATGTTTGAAACTGTCTTCTTGCCCATCTGATCAGCAACATAGTTCATATCATAGCTCTGCTTGTTTCTGCAGAGATAACCTGTGTGGTTATCAAATGTGCTGGCATCTCCAAGGAGTGTAGTTCTGTTTCCACCCCAGGTCTTACCTGCACCAAGCTGCATGTTTATAGTGTGAACATAAGCCTTGTCATCGCAGATGCTTCCTATATCATCAAAGTGAACAAATCCTTCACTGAGCATCTGAACCTTAATAAGGTTTATCTTTGCACCTTCCTCAGCAAGAAGTCTTGTCTGAATTCCAAGGAATCCCTTTGCTTCAGGCTCTGAATCATACTCCATGATAACAGTTATCTCAGAATCCTTTTTAGCGTAAACAATCTGGCTTCCAAGCGCGCACTCGCCATCCTTAAGCACAAAATCGATATAAACAGGCTCTGTGACCTTACTTCCTTCTTCAGTGGTAATAAGCATCACTTCAGCATCCATCTCAGCCATGAGCTTATCAATCTCTACGCCCATTCCTGTGCGAACAATCTGGCTGTCATTAAGAGGTGCTGTATCACCGTTAGGTCCGGGAATATCTGTCTTCTTAGACTCTATCTTTGCTTTAGCTTTGGCAAAAATCCCGCGAACATCTTCCTCGGATATACTTTCTCTGACAATAACTCCTGCAGGTATCTTCTCAGGTTCCGGAGTTCTTGTACTTTTTATATATAAATCTTTTTCATCTATCTCGCTGTCGTTAGACTTCAAAAAGCGGTAAGTCAGCGCAGGGAGATGATTAACTTTCATCTTTAAATCCATTTTCATCAGCCTCCCGACATCTCAAGCTTAATAAGGTTGTTCATCTCTACTGCATACTCCAAAGGAAGCTCTTTTGAAACAGGATTAGCAAAACCGCTTACGATAAGCGCTCTCGCATCTGCCTCAGAAAGACCTCTGGACATCAGATAGAATACAGCCTCATCACTGATACGTCCGATCTTAGCTTCGTGTCCGACATCCGCATCATTAGTTCTGATATCCATTCCGGGAATAGTATCTGCTCTGGAAATGGAATCAAGCATAAGTGAATCACATGAAACAGAAGTCTTGGCATGCCTGGCCTCTTTATTAATGGTAACTGAACTTCTGTAGGTTCCGATACCGCCTGACTTTGAGATGGACTTGGTTGAGATCATGGAAGATGTATATTTTCCCTGATGTATAACCTTAGCTCCTGTGTCGAGGTTCTGGCCTTTTCCTGCAAAAGTGATACCTGTATATTCCATGTTAGAGTGGTCACCCTTAAGAATTGTCATCGGATACAGGTATGATGTATGTGATCCGAATGAACCTGAAACCCACTCCATACGAGCGCCCTCTTCAACCAGCGCTCTCTTGGTGTTCAGGTTGTACATATTCTTGGACCAGTTCTCAATTGTTGAATATCTGAGTCTTGCATTCTTCTTTACATAAAGCTCAACGCAGCCGGCGTGAAGGTTAGCCACATTGTACTTAGGCGCTGAACAGCCCTCAATAAAGTGAAGGTCTGCACCCTCATCTACTATAATTAGTGTATGCTCGAACTGACCTGCACCTGCAGCATTAAGTCTGAAGTATGACTGAAGCGGTATATCCACCTTAACTCCCTTGGGAACATACACGAATGAACCGCCTGACCATACTGCGCCGTGAAGGGCAGCATACTTGTGATCAGTGGGCGGAACCAGCTTCATGAAGTACTCATGAACCATCTCGGAATACTCACCTGTAAGGGCACTCTCCATATCTGTGTAAACAACACCCTGTGCTGCTACTTCGTCCTTAACGTTATGATAAACAAGCTCTGAGTCGTACTGAGCACCAACACCTGCAAGGGATTCGCGCTCTGCTTCCGGAATACCAAGTCTCTCAAAGGTATTCTTGATGTCCTCCGGAACATCCTCCCACTTGCCTTTCATATCAGACTTTGATCTTACATAAGAAGAAATGAGATTCATATCCAGATCATCTGTATCCGGACCCCAATCGGGCATCTCAAGCTTATTGTAAATTTCAAGAGATTTTAAGCGGAACTCTCTCATCCAATCGGGATCGTGCTTTTCCTCAGATATCTTCCTGACGATATCCTCGGTAAAACCATCCTCCATGCGGTAGAAGTCCTGCTCGTTCTCCACATCCTTTATGTCATAAACACTGCGGTCAATATCAACAACCGCCTTATTATTATCGCTCATATGTTTTACCTTATTTCAGCGGGCTGCAGCCATCGCATCCTTCACATCTTACGTATTTTTCGAAACCATTCTCATTGATCTCATCAACAAGACTTCCGTCACCTGTTGTCACAATATGTCCCTTTACAAGAACGTGTGTGTAATCAACATGAAGAGATTCAAGGATCTTGGTGCTGTGAGTGATGATAAGAAGCGCTCCGTCCTTCTTCTTCTGATATTCCTGAATACCCTTGGAAACAGTTCTTACCGCATCAACGTCAAGTCCTGAGTCAGTCTCATCGAGGATTGCAAGCTTAGGATTGAGCATTAGCATCTGAAGGATCTCTGCCTTCTTTTTCTCACCACCTGAAAATCCCACATTGAGGTCACGGTCTGCATACTCGCCATCCATTGTCAAAAGCTCCATAGCCTCGCCGAGCTGCTTTTTATACTGAAGGAGTTTTACAGGCTTACCAGTCTGCTCATGATATGCATTTCTGATGAAGCTTCCAAGAGAGATTCCGGGAACCTCAAGAGGATTCTGGAATGATAAGAACATTCCTGCCTTAGCTCTCTTATCTGCAGACTCCCCTGTAAGATCCTGTCCGTCAAAAATGATGGATCCACTGGTTACGTTATAATGGGGATTACCCATAAGTGTATAGCCGAGCGTAGATTTACCTGCGCCGTTGGGTCCCATAAGAACGTGAGTCTCTCCTGCTTTAATTTCTAAATTTATGTCGTGAAGAATAGGTAATTCCTCTACCGATGCAGATAGGTTTTTAACCTGCAATAATGACTGTTCTGACATTTGCGTTACTCCTTTAAATCCATTAAACCATGCTCTAATTGCACATAATCCGAATTATTATAGCATATAATAAGTAAAAATAGCATACTTTTCTAAATTCCTACTAGATTACTAGGTATTATATTGGCTTAAGCTAACAATTGCAACACCCTTATTTTACCTGACATTTGCAAAAGAGCTTCGAAAATGCTTAAATATACGTATTGTAAGCAATGATTTAATTTTGGAGATTAATATATGAATTTTTGGATTCCCATTTTAGAGGATACGATTGAGGACGGTCTCAAAATTCTTCCATTTCTTTTTGTGACATATTTAGTCATGGAGTATCTTGAACACCGCACCGGTGATAAGACACAGGAGATGGTAAAAAAGGCCGGCAAATTCGGTCCACTTTTCGGAGGTATCTTCGGAGCATTTCCGCAGTGCGGATTCTCAGCAGCAGCTTCCAACCTGTATGCGGGACGTGTTATCACCTTAGGAACCCTGATAGCCATTTATCTTTCAACATCAGATGAAATGGTACCGCTTTTCATATCCAAACAGGTTCCTGTTACCAAGATGATAACAATTATCGCCATGAAGGCAGTACTTGGTGTATTCTACGGCTTCATAGTCGATTTCGCCATCGTTCACTACAGACGTATGAAGAAGCGTACAGAGACAGATAATATCAAGATCGACGAGCTCTGTAAAAGAGAGCACTGCCACTGCGAAGAG
Source organism: Butyrivibrio sp. FC2001 (assembly GCF_000424125.1). Taxonomy (NCBI): domain Bacteria; kingdom Bacillati; phylum Bacillota; class Clostridia; order Lachnospirales; family Lachnospiraceae; genus Butyrivibrio; species Butyrivibrio sp. FC2001. The sequence goes on along the minus strand of NZ_AUJH01000026.1, from coordinate 40,631 downwards.
GACACTCCCAGGATTTCGGCCCACAGAGGACGTACCGAGAGCGCTGAATCTTCAATGGCAAAGCCTATAAGCAAGGCTCAGGTTGCTAAGGAGACAAGCACAAAGCATGATCATTCCCATGAGGGACACGGCAACATCCTTCGCTCAGCTCTGGTACACACGCTACATATTTTCATCTATGTGCTCATATTTACACTTATACTAAATACTCTTATTGAATTTATAGGTGAGGATACACTTGCAGGAATTCTGAAGAATAAATCAGTACTCAGCCACGGACTGGCAGGACTTGTAGGTCTTATTCCAAACTGCGCGGCTTCTATTGTAATAACAGAGCTTTACCTATCAGGAATCATAACCTTCGGCGCCATGATGTCAGGCCTCCTTGTAGGCGCAGGTGTCGGTCTTCTTATTCTCTTTAGAGTAAATGAAGGCACCACCAGAAACATACAGATAACTGCTATCCTGTATCTGATTGGTACCTTCACCGGTTTTATTCTTGATCTTATAGGTATTGCCGTATAAAACGATTTATTTATTCTCGCTTTTTAATAATGGCAGAGTAACGATAAATCTCATTCTCTTATCATTATCAGCTTTAGCTTCTATAGATCCGCCATGTGATGTCGCGATTGCCCTGGCAACGGATAAACCGATTCCGTGCCCGCCGCTTTCGCGACTTCTTGATGTATCGGCTCTGTAGAACCTGTCAAACAATCTGTCCAGCTTGCCTTCAGGAATCTTTTCACATGTATTTGCAACTTCAAAAACGGCATTCCTCATGCCCTTATCGCTTTTAAGACTGACATCAACGCTTCCCTCTTCAGGAGTATATTTCATAGCGTTGTCTATGAGAAGAGTGCAGAGCTGGTTGTATGCGGCCTTATCTCCATTGATATGTATATTATCCTCAATATTGACGGTATAATTTATCTTCTTATAATCTGCCATGGCATTAAAATAAGTCGTACAATCTTCGGTGATCTTACTTATCTCAATATTTGAGAAAACAAGATTGATATTCTCCTCTTCCATTCTGGACAATGTCAGAAGATTTTTAACAAGGCCGTCCAGCCTTTTTATCTGATTCTTTGTGCTCTTAGTCCATTCGCTTTTCCCGTTTTCAAGCTCGATTACATCTATGTTGGCAGATATAACAGCAAGTGGCGTCTTAAGCTCATGTCCCGCATCAGTGATGAATCTCTTCTGCTTTTCAAGAGATTCAACCACCGGAGCAACCGCTTTTCCTGAAAAGAGATAGACCAGGATAAACATTGCGATAAGCGCGATAAGCCCCACAAGAAGAGTTCTGACAAGAAGCCTGTTGGCATTGTAAAAGCCGTTACTGCAGTCCGCAAAAAGAATGAGGTAAGAACCATCTTCATTCTTATTTATGAGATAGCGGTAATGCTTATCCACATATCCACTGGTCTTATTCTTCTTTAAAAACAGCTCCTTAGCATAGCTCTCAGCATCCTCTGAGGAAACCGCTGCGATATGCCCGGTGTTGATCTCAGTGACCTTTCCGGTCTCACTTAGCTTAACCCAGAAGTATCTCGATTGGAACGGAAGCTCAAGGGTCCTGTTATAGGCCATCTTATCGCCAAAAAACGGTTCCCCTGAAAATTTGTCGCCTCCGGGCTCCTGCCCCGGATTATCCCCAGGTCCCTGCTTTTTATCATCGGGAACAGGCACCTTGCCGTTCATATCGGGAAACATTCCGTTATTTTCAGCCAGGATATGCAGAATATCATCCGCACCTGTCTGAACCTGCAGATAATTAGCACCATTGATAAAACCGATTATTCCAATCAGTATCACTAAAAGTGACAACGTAGCTGTCAGAACGAACTTTCTTCGTAGCTTTTTTACCATTAATCTGTCCCCTTCTCATGTATGGAGTATCCGACTCCACGGGAAGCCTTTATTTCACAGGTTGCATCAAGAGATGTCAGCTTCTTTCTAAGGTTAGAAATATAAACCCAGACCACATTTACGTCAGCCTCGCCGTCTGCCCAGATTCTGTCCATAAATGCATCCACGGATATGACTCTTCCAGGGTTCTCCATCAGCATCTCAAGCATCTGAAACTCTCTGCCCACAAGCCTTATAGGTTCGTGATCCGGAGCCTTAAGCTCATATCCCGCTCTGTCCAGCTCGATATTTCCGCACCTTAAATTATTAGGAGCAAAATCCGACCTTCTCCTTGTCATGGCACGGATTCTTGCAAGAAGCTCACCCATTTCAAAGGGCTTTGTAATATAGTCATCAGCTCCAAGGTCCAGCCCCATTATCTTATCGTCAGTCTCTGCCTTAGCTGTCAGGAACAGAACCGGAGTGGATATGCCCTTTTCACGGATTCTCTTTAAAACCTCAGTTCCTTCAAGCCCCGGCATCATGATGTCCAGGATTATTCCGTCATATTCACTTGAAAGTATGTAATCAAGAGCATCCTGCCCGTTATACACAGCATCCACCGTGTAGCTTGAATGCTTAAGTATCGCCACAAGGGCATTTGATAAATCTCTCTCATCTTCTGCAAGAAGAAGCTTCATTTTGAACTGCCTCCTAAACTATCTAAACTATTTTTCTGAGTAATACTCAAGTAACATCAGCTCGACCACTCTGTTGTAGCTGGCCTTGCCATCGCCAACACCGTTCACCTTAAGAGTTGTATCCACAAAGGTATCCGCTGCCTTTTTCACCGTTTCCGTCTCTATGACTGCGTTGTCCTCGACCTTCTTCCAGCTCTCCTCAGTAAGGAAAATATTGTCATCCCAAACCTGCTTGGATATAGCCACATGGGATTTGTACTCCTCCTTGGATACGTTCTCGTAAAAGGCGTTATTCACGTAATTAAGGACTCCGAGATAACCGCTGTATTCAAAGACAATATCATCCGATCCGGTGCAGGCAAGGTACGCAAGGAAATTCGCCTCATCCTCGAAGATATAGCTCTTTGTATGAGCAAGCTCATGACACATGGTAAAAGGCTTATTCATGATATACATGATGTCATTGTAGTTAGCCTCCATTGAGAAGGGGAAGTAGTAGCCCTGCATATACTGCTGGCTCATGAACTCGGAAAAAACGAGAGCCTTCGGTGTCACATAGTAGCCCCCAAGCTTTGGAAATCTTTCTCCGAGATTACCCATTGAAAGCTTTGCTGTCTTTTTCATTTCTGCTTCATCGCATATAATCTCACCATTTTCACCCCTGGGAATCTGCTCAGAAAGGGCGTTACATTTATTAACTATGTAGTCTCGAAGCTCTGTGAGCTCTGCGATCGTAAACTCCCTGTCACTGTCGTCGAAGGACTTCTTTATAGGTGTGCAGTGATAATTTATAAAGCAGTTAAGCGTCATGATGAGCGCTATTATCACCAGAAGCCCTATCGTGCGCTTCCTGATCCATCTGCAAAAGAAAATAAGCACCAGCCACAAAATCCCTGCAATTATCATGAATTCGCCAACAGAAAAAGGCGCAAGGCTAGTCACCCTTCCATACGTATTCACCCAAATCGGAAAAATGTACATGGTATATGCGTCGGAGAATTTCGGGATAATCCACGAAAGAAGGTTAAGTATAACAGTAATCGCAAATAGTATAAGAAAGAGAGCCCTGCTAAAACGCACTCCCTCATTTGAACCCTTAGATGTTTTCACTAATGTTTTCCTTTTCGGAATCTGCATTTTTTGTCTTTTAACCGCATATATATTATACTCCTTACTAGATAGCAATGTATAATAAAATACCTTTGGGAGATTAATATATGTCAAAAAAGCTAATGCTTTCTTTCACAACTATACTGTGTGTCCTTCTTCTTTCAGCCTGCGGATTATCAGATGAAAATATCGCAAAAGTTAAAGAAGCCCAAGCTGCCCTTACAAAAGAAAAGGAAAACGCAGAGGATATCTACGGTAAGTTAACAACCGACTCTTTTTTGGACAAACTCACAGAGTTATCCACAAAATATGACGAGTATAAGGATCTTGAGGTGGAAAAACTAAGAAATAAGCATGTCGAAGATATTGTCTCCGGCATGGGTGAGCTTACGGATTCCTATAAAGCACTTGGAGATGAGATGAACACAGAGCTCCAGGCCGAGGAGGCTGCTGCCACAGAAAACGCAAAGCATGTTGAGATTCTATGCTATATCCAGAATAAATCAGGCTTAGAGCTAAGCTCCATCATTTTCCGCGATAACTCACAAGGCACTGATACCGCAAACATGCTCCCGGAGGGACATTCTCTCTACTCAGGAAGAACACTTGAGGGAGTAGTTCTTCCGGTTAACACAGACAGCAGCGACATTGCTATTGTTGTAACGGATAACGTCGGTAACGAGACCACATATCCTCTTACTATAGTGGATATTGCTTCCGCCACTGAAAACGGAATCTCCATAACACTCGGCTCTCCCGAAGACGGCGCCGAAATTTCCAATTATTAAGTTTTTAATAAAGCCATAATAGCCGTTTAACCTTAAGCAAACCTAAATTCTTTAGATTTTCTTAAAAAACACGAAAACCTCTTAAAAAAGCGGGAAAAGCCTTGAAATCACTGACTTTTAGGACTATAGTGTTTTGTGCAAGAAAAGGTTTTCAGGGCAAAAAGAGGAGTAAATATTATGGCAAAATTCAAACCGGATGACAAAGTCATCATCTTGGACTACAACGGCAAACCATTAGTGCCTCAGGTCGTAGCCAGAATCGAAGAAGTGTATGAGAATGGCAGATACAGACTTGATCTTCCTGATGGGGCTGCATGTTTCGAGTACGAGAATCATTTTCAGAAAATTGATGAAGAGACCTATAAGAAATATTTACACGCGGTAAGAGAGAGAGAACAGGAGCTTCCTCTTGATCTCAAGATGGACATTCGCAAGTTTGTTGCTAAGCGTCCGCGTCTTCGCCGCGATATATATAGAAATTATGAGCTTGATAAAAAGTACGTAAGCATCATTCATGCATACGCTGGCCGTATCGCAATGTATGGCCATGACAACATTCCCCAGCATTTCCTTTGGGAATTTGAAGATGCAAAGCAGGGCATAGTTCAGACAAGAGCATTCTTCCACGATATCGATGAGTCTATCAAGGAAGTTGAGGTTCCGGAGAACGCTAACGCTCCTGTAATCATGTAATCACATCTGTAGTACATGAGAGCGCAGTAGCAAGTTGTTTTACAACTCTGTACTGCGCTTTTGTTATGTCCTTTTCTCCGGAGTCGAAGGCGTAAATAGTATCCGTGGGAATATCCGTAGCCTTAGACAATTCCTCTATAGACATTCCCAGAGCCTTACGCCTCTTCCTTAATCTTGTTTCTTCTTCCCCATCATCATCCATGAAAAATTCGCCAAGAGATATTTCCAAAGCAGCGCAAAGCTTCTCCAGATCTTCTACAGAGGGATTCCTTCCCTGTCCGATCCAGGTAGCCATAGTTGACTGGGGTATTCCTGCAGTCTTAGCAAGCTTATATACAGTCCAGCCGCGCTCATTTCTTAATCTTGTTATCTTTTCCCATACATCAAACATTGGATCCCTCATTTATGCTTTTAAGGCGAAGGAGCGGGCATATAGCCCGCTCCCTCTAAGTGATTGAAGAAAAGTAATCTTACATGAGGTTAACTCATGAAGTTTTTCCTATGAATGGCAATTACTTAACCTTTGTCTTTCCGTTCTTTACAGTACTAAGATTATTAAGGATTTCCTTATTCTTCTTCTTGTGGCTACCTGAGCATGTGATCTTTCCACCCTTCTTAAGCTTCTTGAAGGACTTAGCCATCTTCTTAGTGAGCTTGGTTCCCTTAATCTTAACGTTCTTAACCTTACTCTTATAGAAAGCCTTAGGATCGATTCTCTTGATGTTCTTTCTGATAGTAACTGTCTTAACCTTAGTATCCTTGAATGCTCTAGCATCGATACCAACTACCTTGTATACATTACCTGAAAGGTCTGTATATGTCTCAGGGATATCAGCCTTTGTTGCATTCTTATCTGCAGGAGCTTCGTACTCAACTTCAGGGTTGCTAGGATCAGCATTAGTTACCTTGAATCCGGTCTTGTTGCCGTTTGCATCAACGAGCTCTGTACCTACAGGTGCGGGTGTTCCCTTAGCTGAATCATCAGCTGCCTTAGGTGTAACACCTGCTGCTGCATCTGTAGCTGCCTTAGCTGCCTTTGTTGCATTAGATGCTGCTGTCTTTGCTGCACTTGCTGCTGTCACAGCTGCTTCCTTTGCAGCTTCTGCGTTTTCAAATGTCTCTTCTGCAATTGGTTCTTCTGCTTCATCCAATACTTTTTGGAGATCTGCTTTTGCTTTATCAACTGCATTAGCTGCTGCTGTTGCATCTGAAGATGCCTTTGTAGCTGTCTCTGCTGCCTTCTTAGCTGCTGCTATGTTAGCCTCAGTAGGATCATTCTTTACTGCCTCTGCTGCCTTGTTAGCTGCGTCAGCTGCATCGTTCGCGGTCTTTGTAGCTGTCTCTGCATTTGCTATAGCTTGATCAAGTTTGTCTGTTGCAGCTTTAACTGCTGCGTCTGTAGGCTTATCATAAGCTTCCCACTTTGCATAAAGAACTACTGTTCCGCCAGTTGTATTTTCATATACTGCTTCATCTTCATATGTTTTTACAGGATCAACTGATCTATCTTCCCAACCTACAAAGTTGTATCCCTCGTTCTTGAATGTGTTCTTTGCAAGCTTCTGTTTATCGCCACAAACGAACTTCTGGGATGCCATTGTGCCAGTACCACCATCGGGATCGAAGTTAACTGTAGTTTCTTTACCCTTCCATACAGAATAAAGAGTAATTTCTCTTGTTGTACTTGTCTGGATAACAGATTTTTGAGGATCTGCAGGATCAAATTCAGGTTCTGTCGCATCCTTAGTTCTTGCGAAACCTAAGAAATCATAACCAGCTCTTGAGAATTCATCATTATAATATGCGCCAATATCATAAGGAAGAGATTCACCAATATCAGCAGTTACAGCACCATCACCACCATTTGCATCGTAATAAATTGAATAAGTGTTAGGAGCTGCTTCCCAAATAGCATACAGTGTAACTGTAGCGTCAGCTTCTGTTGACAGATTATTTATCTCTGCTCCATCTGTAAACTCAGCTTTAGTAGCATTTGCTGACTTAGCCCAACCTAAGAATTTGTTAGAATCATTATCAATATATGTTGTTTCGTCTGTTGCACCTATCATTACAGGAAGACCATGAGGTTCACCATATTCCATAGGTATTTCATCTTCATCATTATCGCCAAAACCATGTTCAAAGTTTCCACCATTAGGATCTAATACAACTGTATATGAATTAGCTTCCCAATTTGCCTTGAATGTAGTATTTTTTGAAATTACTACTTTATCACCAATCTTCTTTTCTCCGATGGGAGCATCTGCTATCCATTCTGCATTAGCTTTAAGATGATAACCATCACGCTTGAACTTGTAAGTATCAGCTAAAGGATTGGGAAGTGTTACTTCCTTACCATCATAGATTGTCTGATCAGGAATAGCAGTTCCTGTACCACCATTCATGTCAAAGCTAACTGTATAAGAGTCTAAAGCTCCCCAAATCGCATACAGAATTGTATCTTCAGTTACATCTAATGTATCTGTAGGATCAAAATCTGTAGCATTAACATCGGGATTAAAGCCAGCGGGTGTACGAGTTTTAAGTGTTGACCAACCTACAAAATCGTAACCTGTTTTTGTGAAGGCAATATTATCATTAGTAACATCTTTTATTTCGTAGCCATCTCCAGCACCTTCATCGGGATAAGCTTCACCTTCACCACCGTTAGGATCATAAGTAACAGTGTATGTCTCAACGGGTTCAGTAGCTAATACAGTGAATTCTAATGTTGCTGTTTTTGCTGTTCCTACAGCGTCCTTTTCAGTTGCTGTTACAGTAACACTTACATCATCATCTTCTGGTAATGTGGCACCATCAATAAATTGTACTGTAGTTCCATCCAGTTCGAGTAATCCATTATCCTCTTCAATAGATAATTCATAATCAGTACCAGAAGTTAATGGTATATCATCATCTGGATTTGCTGCTTTTATAAATACAGTATCAGCCAAATCCAACTTATCCTCTAATGAATCAAATGTTGCATCCAGTGGATCAGCAAGCTTAAAGTACCACACAGGAGCAGCCTTTACGGTAACTTTCAGAGTTGCTGTCTTAGGATCTTGATCAGCCTTTTCTGTTGCTGTTACAGTAAGTTCTGTATCATCAGCCGGTAAATCTACTCCACCTTTGAATTTTAGTGTAGTTGTTGGAACCTCATTTCCATCACCAAACTCTAACAGTTCATTTGCTTCTATAGTTAAATTGAAATCATCAGATGATACTGGTGTATCTCTCTCTCCATCTACATATTCAAATACAGCATTAGATAAATCTAATGTAGCATCTGTAGCAGTTAGTGTAGCATCGTCAACATCGAAGAACCAATCACCTACTTCATGATCACCTTCTGCTTGCGCAATAATACTTGAGAACGGTGCCGCGACAACACTCAAGTTACTTACAGCCAATGCACCGGCCAGTGCAAAAGACCATAACTTCCTGTTTTTCTTCATATAGTTTTTTCTCCCTTCATAAAAAATTTTTCATCCCACATAGGAAATAATAGTACGACCGTACTACTTTTAAGACGTATTTATTTCCCCCATGCAGTATGATTAGTTACATTTTTCAGACAGTTTACGCTTCTGTCTGATAGTATCTATTTTAAGATTGTATATAGCCTGTGTCAAGAAAACAGCTGGTACCACAGTGCTAGTATTTATCTGCATTTGTTGACATTTTATAAAGATTTAATTTTTGTAATTTCGTATTTGTTTAAATTTAAAGTGGAATTCGTAACAAAAAATCGGAAATAATCGCCTTTTTTGAAAGGTATTATCTCCGATTATTTTTCTGATAAATACAATAAGTTGCCAAGCCCTGATATTAGTCTGTCATTACTGCATTAATTTCTTCTGAATCTGCTCTATGACTACAATTCAGAAAAGCATGCCCCGCTTTAAACACAAGATCTATTCTTTGTTTTTCGCATTGTACTATAATTTCACCGTCATTGACGTATTGCTCAATGCTCTCAATCATAGGTTCCAAAAAAGCAGATGCATAGGTTCCGTCTACATCAATAGTGAAGCTATCATTTCCCTCATATATCAGGTTAATTCCCATTGCTTTGCATATGTGTGAAAATGTCTTAGCTTTCCGTACCTCTCTGACGGTGCCATTATGATCCCATTTAGATTTATTTGCCTCTTTTTTTATAGCTATATACATTTCATCGAATCTTGATCCAAGAAAAAGCTCTTTAGATACTTCTATCTGTTTTAAATAGCTGCTCATTATACACATCCTCCGATATGCAAATTCGAAATATTTTAACCAAGAAAACGGAGAATATAGCCGTTTTTGTTTGCTATTATATCTCCGTTTTTACAGAATCATATAAGGTATCAGAATCAATCTGATAACAACCCTTTCTCTCTAAGGATTGTCTTTACTTCATCAATAGAAATCTGCGTTTTTTCAGCAATATCCTCTATGGACATACCATCTTCATACCTAGCTGTTACCTTACCAGATAGTTCTCCTTTTTCTATTCCTTCATCTATCAGAACTTGACTTAAATTACACATCTCACTTATCCTCCTTTCAGTCTCGTCATTTATCACAACATTAAATTCTTCTGAAAGTCGTTTCCTTTTAATTTCTGTTTCGTCTTTTCCAAGAAATTCCTCTAGCATTGCTATGAGATCATTCTTTGATTTCTCAAGATTCTGGCCCTTTCTGAGTCTTATGATGATTCCCTGAACCTTGTCTATATTTGGAAATTCAATCTCTTTTCCGTATATGGCATCCTGCTTGAACCTTATACGGTTTATTGAATCTTCATCATTAGCTGCATCCATGCATATCCATATGCTTCGAACAGCCTTAAGGTTATCATAATCTGAATGAGCAAACTCGACTTCTTTTTGTGAAGATATCATTCGAGCCAAATAATATATGATTCTGTTATCCAGGTGATAGCCAAGCTTATAGGCTTTTGAAGTCCTTTGTGTCTCAATATTAACAAGAATCTTTATAAGTTCCTCTCCGTAATATGCAGAAAACCTTATGTCATAGAATATCTTGTTTTCGCCCGGAACATTATCTTCTTCAGATTCTTTTTTAACCTTCTGCGTATTAGTATAACCTGGCTCCATTCTCGTTTTTGATATTACAGGATCACCGATATTTGCAATTATATCCTCGATCTCAGCATCCTTAAATTCATCAAGCGTATATTTGAGTATTCTCGCCAAGACCTGTTTGTCAGAGAGGATTTCCTTTACGATTTCATCGTACTGTGCTCTTTTAGCCGCAAGGTCAATTACTTGTGAAATATTTGTTTCCATTTGTGCTCTTCTGCTCCAATTATTGCATTAAATATCTCCGTTAGCAACAGCTGTTTAGTGATGATTTCTCCTCCTATGTCGCCAGCGAGTATGAAACTATTCTATCACGAATGCAAGAATATCTGTTCGAACAAAAGATTAATTATTTATTAAATATTCTCAGAAATACTCGATTTTACGCCTTTTTTAAAATATTGATATTATAGACGTAACGTTCCAAGAATTACAACTCATTATTTTCGAACTGCAGCAAAAAGGAGATAACACCATTTCCGGCATTATCTCCACTAATCTACTTATACTTATTTCAGACATCATCCACTATGTCATCTGCAATACATCCCAGCGCCTTGGCGATTTTGTGGACTATGCGGTACTGAGCCTTAGAGATGTCGCGTTTTCGCTGTTCGTAGGCGCATACAGTTTCCACAGAAATTCCGGCTTTCTTGGCGAGTTCCTCCTGAGAAAGGCCTGCAAGCTTTCTGATTCTGGCAAGACGAGTATCAGGCTGCAGCTTATGAATGATTGGCTCATTAATGTTTTGATTAGTCATCATCCATGTCCTCTTCATGCAAAGTCAGCGCTTCCAGAGTTGTGTTAATTGATCTGTTTATGAGATTCTGTTCCGCCTTTGAAAGCCTGTTTATTCTGATAACGGTGTCTTCCATAACGCTGGTAGTATTATTTCCAAACAGGATATAGTCGCTTGAAACACTCAGGATCTCACATATATTTATAAGCGTCTCTAAAGAAATCCCGCATACACCTCTTTCTGCGTCAGAAAGAAACTGGGTCGACAGATCCAGCTTCTCTGCGAGAACTTCCTGCGTCATGTGTCTACGTTCCCGCGCTTTATGAATTCTTTTCCCAATCTCAATGTTTTGCGATTTCTTTTCCACTTTTTTCACCATATCAATAATTCTAATAAAATCCCTTTTCTGAATTAATCAATTTTGACACTTATAATGTAAGTGTTTTTCACTTATTTATTAGGGTTACACACTTATTCCATAAGTATTAGGGCATAAAAAAGCAGGCTCTTTCGAACCTGCTTCCTCTCAAACAAATCGCATACAACTATTCAATTCATATTTTAGTATCGTCTCTTCCTGATATAGTCATCAGCTATAGACTGATCATATATCTTCTCATCAGTGATGATCCTGAACGGCATCTGTTTTCCGCTGCAAAGATCCCGTATAGCCTTCATAAGCTGTGGTCCAATGATGGGATTACACTCAACGGCACAGCTGAGCTCGCCTCTCACCATTGCCTCGAAGGCTTCGCTGGTGGCATCTACAGAGACTATCTTAACATCCTCATCAGGCTTTATGCCCTGCTCCTTCAGCTCCTTTATGGCGCCAAGAGCCATATCGTCATTTTGGGAAAAGATGATATCTATATCCCAGTCATGGTTTAAAAGATACTTTCTTATTACCTCTCTTCCGCCTTCAAAGGTGAAGTCACCATAATCAGAATAGGCTATGTAATAGGAATTATTCTCACTAAGAATCTCCTTGAAGCCCTTTCCGCGTTCCTCTGTGGGAGAAGCACCCTCATTACCCATGATCTCCATGATCTTCATGGTATCGCCGTCACCTTTGACATTGTCTCTGATCCAGCGCATGGCTCTTCTTCCCTCTTCCATGAAATCGGCACCAAGATAAGTGGTAGTTAGGTTCTCCTCAGGATTTTCCACCACAACGTTTCTGTCCGACATGATAACCGGTATTCCTGCAGTTTTGGCTTCTCTTAAAACCTCATCCCAACCGGTTTCCACGACAGGTGACACCACTATCACATCTACGCCTTCATCTATGAAGGTTCTAATAGCTTCAAACTGCTTCTCCTGGGACTGGTCTGCATTCTCCATATGAAGATCTATGTTGAATTCCTCTGCCGATTCCTCGATTGATTTCGTATTGGCAAGTCTCCAGTTACTCTCCTGACCAACCTGGGAATAGCCGACCTTTATTCTTCTGCCATCGTCAAAGCTCTCGGCATTAATTCGTCTTAAGCTCTCTTCGGCATTCTCTTTTGTTATGACATTGCTGCGTAGGATCACCTGCTTTGGAACACCGTTTTCATGGTTAAGAATGGATAAGGCATAGTCTATCGCTTCCTTACCTCCAATCGGGCAGGATACCGTGGCTTTAAGCCTTCCCTCAGACACCAGATCGATGCCCTCATCCTCTCCGGTGAATCCGTCGCAGTCCACAATCATTAATTTATCTTCAAGTCCAAGCTCTCTTACTGCATCGCAGACTCCAAGCGCCATGCTGTCGCTATAGGCAAATATCACATCCGCATTTTTCACAATGCCCTTGTATTCCATGACCGTGTCATAGGCAGCATCCTTGGTCTCCACAACCAGCGGAAGCTCTGAAAAGTCTATTCCCTTTGTGTCATTAATGATGCCCCTGAATCCGGATAATCTCTCTGCTCCCTGCCTTGATGTAGGATTAGCGGACAAAGCCACAACATTACCGCCGTTTTCCTTTAGAAGCTCCACTACATACGAGCCTGCCTGCTGCCCTATAACCTCATTATCAGGACCGATATACAAAGTGTAATCAAAGCCTTCCACCGCTCTGTCCATCACTATTACAGGGATTCCGCTGTCATACACTTCCTTTATCTTTTCCTGCAGGAGCTTTTCATTGCAGGGAGATATTATCAAAAGATCGATCCCGTAGCCGATGAGATTATCTATATCCTGAATCTGCTTATTTACGATTCCTGTGGCATCTGCGGTGATTATCTTTATATCATCATTTTTGGCAGTCTCTTCCCTAAGCTCATTAATGAGGGCCATTCTCCACTCTTCTCTCATGTTTGCCTGAGATACTCCGATTATGGAGCCCACACCCTTCTTACTTCCGCTGTCGGTTATGGGAATAATATGGCAGCCGCCCACTAAAGTGCCAAGTATAAGTGCCGCTAGCAGGATACATATCTGCATCCATTTTTTCTTAATAATGCTGATCAATTTATAACCTTCTCCTCATCGCTGGGAATATATATTGATATCCTGCTTCCTACATCAAGAGTGCTGGATACTTCAACTCTGTAGCCGTCTCTGTACCTTTGCTGCAGTCTTTCCTTCACATAGAACAGACCAAAGCTCTGGTTATCATCTGCCGATATGTTCTCAGGACGCTGGGTTTCGTTAAGGAGCTTATACAGGGATTCTCTGGTATTATCATCCATTCCCTTTCCGTCATCCTCAACCGTCATACATATGCTGTCCTCTATCCTGTGAACGGAAATATTAATATGGCCCGTGCCCCTCTTTAGCTTTATTCCATGGTATATGGCGTTCTCCACCAGAGGCTGCATTATAAGCTTGGGCACCAGAACCTGCATGCAGTCCTCATCAGCGTCTATCTCAAAAAGGAGCTTATCTTCATACCTTGTTTTCTGAACGTACAGGTAGCTCGAAATATAATTAATCTCGTCCTTTAATGTAATAAAGCTGTTGCCATGACTCAGGCTGATTCTGAATACATTGGTCAGCGCATCCACCAGATTTACGATATCTCTGGCTCCGTGCTCTCTCGCCATCCAGTTAATGGTATCCAGGGTATTATATAAAAAGTGCGGCTTGAACTGTTCCTGTACAATCTTAAGCTCCGCCTTCCTCTTCAGGTCTTCTTCGTGTCTCACTCTCTCAAGCAGCTCCCTTATTCTTTCAATCATGTGGTTGAAGCTCATTCCAAGGTCTGCTATTTCGTCTTCCGAGTCACTTTCAAATCTGGTGGTAAGATTACCGTCTTCCGTCTCCTTCATAAGGTCTCTTAGCTGTTTAATAGGCCTTGTGATGTTATCCGACATCTTAAGTGACAGATACTGAACAAGCAGAAGCGTCGCCAGAAGGATTCCCGAAAAGATTCCTATCATTCTGTTAAAATCTCCCATGACCTCTTCATAAGAAATTACACTTACGGTTTTCCAGCCTGTCTTTTCAGAGGTTTTAAAGCGTATCATATAGCGTCCGCTTCCGATATCAACGGTGAGAAGCTCATTTTCATCCTCGAGCCACTCCGGTCTTATCCTGTAGACAACAGGGTTTATAGGTGTATAATGAACGAAGCCTGCTGTTCCTTCTCATTGTGAAACCCCCTTTCACCTTCCCCGTTTTTCATACATTTCCAGTAAAATAGTAGTTAATCGATTAACCTAGGTGGGAGACTCTATGTGCTTACAGTACGCTTACACCCATAAATTCAAAGAGCTACCGATTGATATTCTAGCATTGCCCATTTACAAAGTAATTATAAATTTCGAGCCTTTTTTTATAGTTTTTTGTACAGGGATTATTTTTGAAAATAGCAGACTTATTATCTCAGAGAGATATTCTAAGTTTTAGAATTCCTTGAATATATCTCCCTTGGGCTCTATTTCAAATTTCATGATCCTATTTGTCACAGGATGCTTAAACTCCAGTCTGCAGGCGCAGAGTGCCACATTCCTGACCCTTAGTCTTGCAGATACTTCATCGCTTACTTCTGACATATAGCGTCTGTCCCCTAAGAGAGGGTGTCCCGCATTTGAAAATTGTGCTCTTATCTGATGATACCTTCCGGTCTTAAGATGCACCTCCACAAAGGATATTTTCTCCTGTGAGTAGCCATCCTTATCATCAAAGTCAGCTACGTTATTGGTTGATATTTCACTGATACTCTTTGTGGACAGGACCTTATAATCAAGAATACTTTTCTTATAGTCCTTGTTATCACCGACATTATCCTGTGACACGACTGCCTTTTTTGTAGCGGGATCTTTAGCCAGATAGTCTGTAAGGTTTCCTTCTTCATCCTCAAACTCGCCGTAAACTACTGCCTTATATACCTTACTCATATCCCCGTCTGCCTGAACCTGCTTGGAAAGACTCGCTGCTGCCTTCTTGGTTCTTGCAAACACGATTATGCCTTCCACAGGCTGATCCAGACGGTGGATTACGTGAAGGAGTGTTGATTTATTTTTAAAGGTCCCTGAGCGCAGGATTTGTGAGCGCAGCACTGTTTCCATATCCTCTGAGGTTACACTGCTACTCTGAACTGCCATGCCCGCAGGCTTTACGCATACTAATATGTCGTTGTCTTCGTGAAGTATTTCTATCATAGACCCTCATCCGTCAGCTTCGCTGACACCTTCCCCTTAAAAATAGAATTTCGCTCGCGAAATTCTCGCGCCGAGCGCGGTTGCATTTATGCAACAATTTCATCTCGCGCGAGTGCGCATCCTCGCGGAGCGTTTTTAATTTCATAGGAATTTCCTATGAAATTAAAAAGGCTCCCCGCGCATACGGAGAGCCTGTAATCACACAAAGCTATTTTCAGGTTTATACCTTGAAGCGATATCCAACGCCCCAGATTGTCTCAATATACTGAGGATTGGAAGTATCAAATTCAATCTTCTCACGGATCTTCTTAATATGAACCGTAACGGTGGCGATATCACCGATTGAATCCATGTTCCAGATTTTCCTGAAGAGTTCTTCCTTTGTGAAGACGTGGTTAGGATTCTCCGCAAGGAAAGTAAGAAGATCGAATTCCTTTGTTGTGAAGCTCTTTTCTGCTCCATCAACATAAACTCTTCTTGCAGTCTTGTCAATTCTAAGACCTCTGATCTCCACAACATCATTGGACTCATGTCCGCTTCCCACAAGTCTGGAATAGCGAGCCATATGAGCCTTAACTCTTGCTACCAGCTCTGATGGGCTGAAGGGCTTGGTTATATAGTCATCTGCACCAAGACCAAGTCCCCTTATCTTATCGATATCATCCTTTTTCGCTGATACCATAAGAACCGGAACGTCCTTCTTTTCGCGGATTCTCTTACATACCTCAAATCCATCCAGTCCGGGAAGCATGAGATCAAGTATCACAAGATCAAACTCTTCATTAAGGGCAGTCTGAAGTCCCACATCACCGGAATTTTCAATTTTCACTTCAAAATCAGATAATTCCAAGTAATCCTTCTCGAGGTCAGCAATCGCTTCTTCATCCTCTACAATCAGTATTCTGCTCATACCAATGGCCTCCTGTCTTTTTTTGTTTTTTTATACGCTCTCAAAATCGTGATCTACCACAGATTCTCCGTCCGCCTTCTCATGGTACTCCATGTACTTGCGAAGGACGAAATGCATGCAGGTGCCTTCACCTTCATGACTGGTAGCCCAAATGTATCCCCCATGATCCTCTATGATTTTCTTTACTATGGAAAGTCCGATTCCGCTTCCTCCCTGCTTGCTGTTTCTGGAGGAATCAGTTCTGTAGAATCTGTCAAAAATATTTGGTATATCCTGGGATCCTATGCCCTTTCCATTATCTTCTATCTCAACTCTTACCGAGTCAACTTCATCAAGAATTCTTACGTCGATGATACCTGATCCATCGTCCCTTCCCAGGTATTTGACGCTGTTACTTACGATGTTGTTTACAACTCTCTTAAGCTGCTCGGGGTCAGCGACTATCTGTGTGTCAGGTGCCGTAAGGTTAGCGTAATTAAGCTTGATATCCTTACTGTCCAGATCCATTCCGATTTCTTCAATACAATCTCCGAAATAGTCTCCAACTACTATTCTGGTAAAATTGTAGGGTATGCGGTTATTGTCGATGCTTGAGTATAATGTAAGCTCGTTTATAAGGTTATTCATATCATTCGCCTTGTTGTAGATCGTGCGAATGTACTTCATCTGTCTCTCAGGAGTATCTGCGACTCCCTCCAAAAGTCCCTGTGAATAGCCCTTTATCGCGGTAATAGGTGTCTTAAGGTCGTGGGATATATTACTTATAAGCTCCTTGTTCTGACCTTCTCTTATTACCTTTTCATCGGCTGATTCCTTAAGCCTCAGCCTCATGTCTTCATAATTTCTGTAAAGTTCTCCTATCTCACCTTTATCACCAATGTCTGTCGGAAGCATGTAATCAAAATTGCCGTCCTTGATATGCTGCATCGCAACATTAAGTTCATCCACCGGCTCGAAAAATCCCTTCCTTAGCCAGGCAGTCAATATGACACTGGTCGCTATCATTATCAACCCAAATGCAATTACCATGTAGGTAATGAGACTTGTATAATTATTGGCAACTGAATTTTGTATGATGATAAATGAAGCAATAACCAGGATAAAAGGTAAAATAACAATGGTTGCTGACGTGATCATCAGCCTGGTTCTAAAACGCATGTATGCTCCTTAAGTATATCATATTTACATATCCGGAAATTCTTCCGCAGCATTGCCAAGGATCTCCTGCATCGCTTTGTAATACATATCATAGCGGCCCTGACCTGTCAGATTCTCAAGTTCCTCTATTAGCTCAGGTGACTTCTCGATTACTTTGACTATGTTCGGGTTATATCTTGTTCCTGCTTCGCTCTGCAGCTCCTTTAAGAGCCTCTTGAAGTCCTTACCCTGTGTATAGCTTCTTGTTAAAGTATCAGTTCCTGCTTCTATTGAATCCGCTATGGATATCAGATCTATGATGCTCCTTATCGGAGATTCTGTATTATCATAGTTCAGAGGATATCCGTGAAGTCCGTCGTAATGCTTGTGATGTCCAAGAATTACATCCGCATAGGGAACAAGCGCGGAATTACCCTTTGCTTCCCTGTAGCCCACCTCGGAATGCTTTCTGATCGTAGCGTATTCCTTGGTATTAAGACTTCTGTTCTGTCTGTTAATTGTGTCCGGTATGTAACATTTTCCAATGTCATGTACCAGTCCGCTGATTGTGATAAAGGAAAGAAGATATGCTTTATTTTTCTGTATATCTTCGAGAGTCTCTATCCCCCTGATTCCAATAAGCTCATCCGGTTTCTTTTCAATGATCTGCTGCCCAATAAGTGTTGCAATCTTGGCAACCATTTGGGAATGAATGTAAGTAAAGGGCTGCCTTCTTACAATCATCTGCATTATGAACTGAACCTTGTTGAGCTCCCCTTTTATTACCGGCTCTGCTGCGTGATACCACTGCTCACACAAAGGTTGCATCTGTCCGGTAAAGAATCTATATGGTATATCGGCTAAAATCGACATAGATTTAGGCATAAATTTTTCAGTCCACTCATCTAATGCAGATTCTTCCAATTCCATCTTTTCCAAAATCATTATTGACGTGCATGCATACTTGAAATGACGCATTACAAGTTCAAAGTTAACCGGGTCATTTTTAGAAAAATCCGGTGCAGGAATTATCTCATTGATACTCTTTATAAGAACATCAAGAACTTCCTCTGAGGGCATCTCTCCCCTCAGCCACTTGTATGTAACACAGGTCCTGAAATCAGGTGATCCAACAACGTCCCCTTCTCCGGCCTCTGCTCTCTTATTTGAATTTCCAAGAAGATCTAGATACTTATCCCTGTCCTCTTCTGTCAAAATATCTATATTTTTGGACTTCGCCATAAATGCGTCGTCGATAATCCTGAGGAAATCTTTTATCTGTTCATTGTCAGCGTCAAGCTTCTGAACATTTTCATTTTCCCAAAGAGCCCACACCTCGTCATAAAGTCTGATACTCTCTGATTTTTCCGTATAAAAACCGGAAAGATATGTAATTAAGAATAAGTAATCCTGGAAAATAAACTCCCTGACTTCAGGAGAGGAAATCTGTGAATAGCGGCTTGCTTCCTTTATAGATTTGCGGAAATACTGAAGGGCTGTCTGCATACCTGTCTTATCACCTACGGAGCGGTAGAACTGCGCATATTCCGTTCCAAGTACGTGATAGATTGCAGCAAGAAATTCCGGTTCATCCATATCAATGAAAACCGGCAAAATCTTCTCACAGAATTCAGTTAGTACTACGAAATCGTGATGATCATCAAAGAAAAGGCCAATTGCAAGATCATACAGAAGCTCTGCTTCCTCAGGAGTAATCTCCTCTGAGCAGTTCTCCCAAAGCTCTGCCATAAGTTCTTCATTCTCTTCGTAAACCTCACGCATGACATAGGATCGCTCAGAGAGAAGCTGAATCCAATCGAATGGATCCTGCAGAGTGAAAAGCTGATCTTCATATGTTTTAAGCTTTAAAGAGTTTTCAGTGTAAAGCTTCCTGAATTTCTCTGCAAGTTTTCTTTCTAACATCTGTACCCCTCAATACAATCTAGAAAAAGAATGCAAAATATCAGTCATAATTATCATACCATATTTCGTTTATTAGTGCTATGGTGACTATCACTAATTGCACAAATTATTAGTATTTGCTAAAATTCTTATACATTCATATACAAGGAGGTTCCTATGAGCAAAAAGCGAAATTTCGTATTCTTTGGCTTATTAACAGCTCTTTTGGGAGGGGGAGCCGCTACTGCATCCATTTTTTATGATATGGCAGTTGTACCAAAAAAGAAGACACAGGAAGAAATAGATTCCGATCCTATCGACGCAAAATCGATCAGATGGCTTAGAAATTGCCCTGAGAGAGAAGACATATATATAAATTCAATTGATGAATTAAAGCTTCACGCTCACTACATTAAAGCAGCAGAAGAAAGTCACAAATATGCCATCTGTATCCACGGTGTGAAAAGCGATGGCGAATACATGGCAATGTACGCACAGCACTATCACGATCTTGGAATAAACGTCCTTCTTCCCGATAACCGCGGTTTTGGTATGAGTGAAGGCGACTACACAGGCTATGGTTACTTTGACCGCCTGGATATTCTGGAATGGATTTACTCCATCATCCGCAAGGACAAGGATGCCCACATCATCCTTCATGGAGTGAGCATGGGAGCTGCCATAACTCTCATGACTACTGGTGAGCATCTTCCCGAAAACGTAGTATTTGCTGTTGCAGACAGCAGCTACACCACTCTTGTTGAAGAGTTTGTCGATGTTTACAAGATGACTAAGAACATCATTCCTGTTTCGGTCTGCCTCTTCATTCTCCGCATGGCTATATTATTGAAGTGCGGATATGACATTAAAAAGGTTGATGTTCTGGAAGCGGTTTCCAAATCCAAGACACCGACACTTTTCATTCATGGCGATGAGGACAAGCTTATCGATCCTCACATGTCAGCAAGGCTCTATGAAAAGTGTGCTGCACCCAAGCAGTACTGTCTGATTCTTGGTTCCGGCCATGTAAAGGGGGCTTATATAAACCCTGAAAAGTACTGGACTAAAATTGAAAAGCTAATGGAAAAGACTGGGTATTAAGCCCAGTCTTTTATCGTTTTATAAGTATTTACTTACTGTCGTCTTCGTTAATCTTTACAACCCACACTCCGTCAATCTTGGCAGCGCAGCCATCAGCGGGATATATGGGCATGTTCTTAAACTCATCAGTCGCCATGAGCTTTTCTTTCTTATCCTCTGTGAGATCACCTGTCTCAAGTCCGAACCAGATTTGAAGAACCCTGTCTCTGTTTGTGGGAAGGAAAAGAAGGTCCTCTAATGTAGCACCCTCGAAATCCACAAGCTCTTTGCCGTTCATGTTGTGATTTGCAACAGGCAAAGGATCGGGATAAAAACCTCCAAGTATTGTCAGGGGCTCTCCGTAGGTAAAGCCCTCGGCAGCTTCAAGCTTTGAAAGGATTCTGTTGTAGTACTGCATAACTCGGTTCTGAGCAATGTAGCTTCTGTAATAGGCGTTGTTTACAACTCTGGCACTTGAATAAAACTCAAGAAGCAGTGTGATGAACATGGCAGATGCAAAAAGTACCAGCACCTTATTCCCCCTGCTTACAGCCAGAAGCCTCTCCATTCCTGTGATTATAAAGAAATAAAATACGCTGTAGGAATAGATCATAACCGTTGATGCGTGAGACAGCTGCGGAGCCATCACATAAACAAGTCCCAGAGCAAGAGGCATTATTATCAAAAGGATTATTGCAAGAATTCCTCTAAGGGGTTTTACAAATGCCTTCTTTTTAATGAAAAGAACAACTATGAGAACTATCAGCATGCCGGTCAACACTCTGTTAAACAGAGTGGGCGAGCCCTTCATAAAGCTCTCGGGCGCTGTTACGAAATACTGAAGTACTCTGTGGTAAGCTCTAAGTACCGCAAGAAGAATATCTCCGGGAGAGGTCTGACCTATATCGCTAAGTCCCTTGTAATCACTAAGATCAACAAACTTAAGACTTACAAGATAGCCTCCCATTGCGATTCCAAGACCAAGGATACTTCTAAGTCCCTTCTTCACAATGATGAAAACATCGCCTCCATCTATCAGCATGAAGAAATAAATAAGCACAAACAGTGAAGCTGCCAGTCCAAAATACGCCTGATAGCAGGCCATACTAAAGAACTGAATCACCGCGCCAAGTATAAATCCAAATTTGTACTTCGAGGTTATATGGACGTTAATGGTGGTGGCCAGAATTGCAAGAGCAAAAGTAGGCGCAAGGTACATGTAGTACATATTGCTGGCAGTACTTGGAAGAGTCATCATCGTAACTCCGATAAGAACCGCGGCTGTTATGCTCTCTATTTTCAGGGTGTTCACTATAACGCAGGCGGCAATAGACAGAATTATGATCGCCATTATTCCGTTCAGTGCCGGGCTTGACCACGGTGAAAACAGATCATGTACCGGCTCCTGGAACCATCTTCCCAGTACCTTTCCTCCGCCAACACCCGGAACACATACGATGTCGTCCAGATTGGTTATCTTATTTGACAGCATATAAAAATGAACCAGCAATCCCGTTATTAAACTGGCAAAAAAACAGAATCTGTTAGTTACCGGAATGCTGCTCCATATTTTTTTAAGAAAATCGGGCATTTGCTTTTTTTCTTCCATCGCAAACTCCTCTTCAATATTAAAATCGAATTCAATTATAGCAGAAAATATGGTAGTATGAACAGAATGATATTATAGATAGAGGACTATATTTGATGAAAAAGCTACGTACTACTTCAATCGCTTTTATTCTTGTTAATCTTTTTACACTGCTCATTTTTCTTGCAATTTTCAACTTTAAATATCCCATACGCTACAACAATATGGGCGGTGACAACATATGGCAGTCCGCTTCAACCATAAAGTATGTAAACATCTGGCTTGAAGAAGGCGCTGCTTCCATGCATTTTACCGCATGTGAAAACTATCGTTCCATCGAGTTCCAGAGCTTCAACGACAGGATTCCGTTTATCAGCTATCCCAGCGGACATATCTTCCTGGTGTGGCTCTGTGCAAAGCTTTGCGGAAGGAGCTTTATCAACATTTCCTTCGTTAAGCACCTTCAGATGGTTCTGTTTGCCATAGAATCAATGCTGTTTTCAAGCTTCATCTTCGTATTATTGTTGAAGCACCGCATAGGAAGCTGGCTATCCCGCATCATAATTCCTGCCTGCACTGTCGTTTTGTGGATGCTCCTTCCTGTTAATGCCTGGTATATGCCAAACGTGTTCTTTACTGATCAGAGCGTAATCTTTTATGTGATGCTGTTTCTGTTTTTGGAGGAGCTCATATATGTTCCCGAGCTTAAGGAGCACAAGGTACAGAACATTATCGTGCGCGTTCTCCACTTTTTGACTATCTACTGCGGAATCCTTACAGACTACTACTTCTGGATCCTCGCATTTTTCGTATTCCTCATGAGAATGATAGGAATGTTCTTAAATAAAAAGAGCATCAAAGAGATTTTTGTTTCTGCTCTTAAATATGCAGTTCCTGTCGTTTTTGCTGTTTCAACCTTCATCCTTCAACTTAGCTTTGTGGATGGATGGCTTGATACCCTTCAGTACAAGCTTAAATTCAGAACAGGCGGTGACGACAGTCTTTCCGCTATTGTTTCAAGGCTTATCAAGAACTTCACCTCCTCCTTTACACAGGAGCAGCGAAGCTTCATGATCTACCTTTGCCTCTTCCAGCTTGCTGCCATCGTTATATCATTCCTTACACTTCAAAAGGGCAAGCGTATAAGAACACTTTTTGTAAATAATGACATCGCACTTATAATTGCAGCCTACGCTTCCGTCGTTTTCCAGATCATCATGCTGAAGAACCATTCTGCAGTTCATGAGTTCTCAATGATGAAGGCCGGATGGTGCGTTGCCATGACTTCACCTATTGCTACGATTGCCTATACCCGTGCCATCAGTATGGGAAAAGATGATGATAAGGCTCTTTTCCTTGGACGAAAGGTTGCTCCTCACATTCCGATCTTTGCTTTATGCTTTTTCATACTGATACTTATAACAGGTGTGCCCACATCAACCTCCAAGTATATTGTTTCAAGGGATGGTGAAGAGGACTACTCACTTGATGAGTTCCTCTACAGGAATACCGATTACAACGATGTGTGCTTTTCATTTACTAATGAAATTCACTACGAGCCGCCTATGGACCTCACAATTTCACATGAGAGAGTTTATCTGGTTGACTCCGTAGAGGAAATAGATACGAGATTCCCTGATCTTAGCAGCGAAGCTGTAAAGCTTCTTCTTGTTGACGAAGCTGCTATGGATGAGAATCCAAAGCTAAAAGATATGGCTCTTCCTTTAATAGAAAAGTCCAGTATCCGTGCTAAGGAAGACGGATATATCCTTTATGAGTTGCCCAATGAGTAAGGTTCACTACTTTCTCAATATGTGGTACTCTAATAAAATAAGGAGATGTTTCAGAAATGTCTAAGAAAATTGTTTTAACCGGTGGCGGCACTGCCGGCCACGTTACACCTAATATGGCACTTATACCTGAGCTTAAGGAAAAGGGCTATGAGATAAGCTATGTTGGTTCCCACACAGGAATCGAGAAAAAGCTCATAGCTGACTATCATATTCCCTATTATTCAATTTCCACAGGTAAGCTCAGAAGATACTTTGATCCTAAGAATTTCTCAGATCCTTTCCGTGTTATTAAGGGATTTTTTGAAGCCCGCGCTTTACTTAAAAAATTAAAGCCCGATGTTGTTTTCTCCAAGGGTGGTTTCGTATCAGTCCCTGTTATAAGAGCGGCATCAACTCTGCATATTCCCTGTATATTGCACGAGTCTGACATGACTCCCGGACTTGCTAACAAGCTCAGCTTTTCATCAGCTAAGACCATCTGCTGCAACTTCCCGGAGACCCTTGATCTACTGCCTTCAGACAAGGCAGTACTTACAGGAACTCCCATAAGAAAAGAACTCCTTAAGGGTTCAAGAGAAGCAGGTAAGAAGTTCTGCGGCTTTACAGATGATAAGCCGGTTATCATGGTCACAGGCGGAAGCCTTGGTGCTCAGAGCATCAATGAGACATTAAGATATGCGCTTCCCAGACTCCTTCCTCACTTTAACATAGTTCATCTTTGCGGTAAGGATAAGATGGATAACCTAAAGCTCAACATGGAAGGCTACAAACAGTTTGAATACGTCAAAAATGAGATGAAGGACATCTTCGCCATGGCTGACGTGGTTGTATCAAGAGCAGGCGCAAACGCTATCTGTGAACTCGCTGCCCTTAGAAAGCCCAACGTACTTATTCCTCTTTCTGCCAAGAGCAGCAGAGGTGACCAGATCATAAATGCCAAGTCCTTTGAGAAGCAGGGATTTTCCATTGTTATCGATAATGAAGAGCTTGATGAGGATATTCTTGTAGAGAGCATATTCGATGTGTATGAACACAGAGATAAATATATTGCCAAGATGCAGGAATCTAACCAGTCAGGTGCTACGGAGACAATTTTGAAAATTATCGAAGATGCCATAGCAAATTAAAATATTATTCCTTGAATTATATTCTTATCGTATAATTTATAAATTACTGAAAAACAAAGCCCCCGCACATTCCATATTGGATTTCAATCGATTATGCGTTTTTTGCAACGAGATTGAAAGACAATATGGTATGTACGGGGGCGTATTATTGCAACAACTTAAATATTCAGAAGATCACTGTATACTGCAAGTGCTCCGTCTGTCTCATGTGCAAGTACCTTCTTAGCAAGTACCTTACCAAGCTGAACACCTTCCTGGTCGAAGCTGTTAAGGTTCCATACAAATCCCTGGAACATAACCTTATTCTCGAAGTGAGAAAGAAGTGCGCCAAGTGACTTAGGATTGAGCTCGTCACCAATGATGATGCTTGAAGGACGTCCGCCCTTAAAGTTCTTGTTGAGGTTCTCATCCTTTTTACCACAAGCAAATGCTACGATCTGAGCTGCTACGTTAGCGCAGAGCTTCTGCTGGCTTGTGCTGCCCTGGATGTCAACGTCATTCTGAAGCTGGCTGTTCTTGAAGCCGATGAACTGCATCGGGATAACGTCTGTACCCTGGTGAAGGAGCTGGTAGAAGGAGTGCTGTCCGTTTGTACCGGGCTCACCGAAGATTACGGGACCTGTTACATAGTCGATAGGCTCACCGAAGCGGTTAACGCTCTTACCGTTAGACTCCATATCAAGCTGCTGAAGGTGTGCAGGGAAACGGCTAAGTCCCTGTGAGTAAGGAAGAACTGCAGTTGAAGGATATCCAAGGATATTTCTCTCATAGAATCCGATCATTGCATCAAGCATTGCAGGGTTCTTCATCATATCCTTCTCAGCTGCGAGCTTATCCTCTGCTGCTGCACCGTCAAGGAACTGTGCGAATACGTCAGGACCAAATGCAAGTGAAAGAACTGCTCCGCCTACGCCTGATGTTGAGGAATAACGTCCACCGATATAGTCATCCATGTAGAAGGCTTCGATGAAATCATCGCTCTTTGCAAGAGGAGATGTCTCAGAAGTAACTGCTATCATGTGCTTTGAAGAATCAAGGCCTGCCTTCTTAAGGGCATCCATTACAAAGCTCTGGTTTGTAAGTGTCTCAAGTGTTGTACCTGACTTGGATACAAGAATGAAGATTGAGTGAGCAACATCAACACTGTTAAGAACAGCAGATGCATCATCAGGATCTACGTTACTGATGAACTTTGCTTCCATCTTGAAGTTGCCTGTTCTGTGTGCCCAGTTCTCAAGAGCAAGGTACATAGCTCTGGGACCAAGATCAGATCCACCGATACCGATCTGAACTACTGTTGTGAACTTCTCACCCTTTTCGTTAGCAATCTCGCCTGAGTGAACTTTGTTTGCAAAGTCAGCAATTCTCTGCTGCTCTTTTACATAGAACTCACGCTTGTTAACGCCATCAGCCATAACATCTCTGCCGAGCTGGCCTCTTGTGAGCTGGTGAAGAACCATTCTCTTTTCGCCTGTATTGATTACCTCGCCGTTGTAGAGAGCTTCAAACTTCTCAGAAAGCTGAGATTCCTTAGCAAGTTTATCAAGTGCTGCAAGGATATCATCGTCGATTTCCTTTGCTGCATAGTTGTAGCTAAGACCTTCAGCCATTTTCACTGAGTATTTCTTTACTCTCTCAGCGCCGGAGTCACCGGTCATTGCTGAAACGAGATCGATGTGTTTTACATTTTTTAATTCCTTATAGGAATCAAGTGTATCAAGGTTTTTCCAATTAACCATTTTGTAGAATCCTCCTAATGTTTTGGTTATTTCTACTTTCGCGTTCAAGTTTAGCAAAACTTAGGTGGAGCCGCAACATTTTTAGTCCTTAAATATTGATTAATAATTTTTTTTATTTTGCAAGGCGGATTACATTCCAGCTCTTTGAAGGAAGGATTGTGTTAAGGATACCCTTTTCAACCTTAGTGTCCTTGCCCTCTGTGGGAGCTACTGTATTAGGCTTCTTTTCAGTATTGACTGCCTTAAGGTCATCATTTGTAAGAACGATATGATCAACAACCTTATAGCCTGCATACTGACGAAGGTCACATGTGAGCTCGAAATCATCTGTAAGATTCTTGTTTACTGCAAAGATTGTGATTGTCTCATTTTCATCATCAGCAGTAACTACGCTGTCGATGTAAGGAGCATCGCCGTGCTTACTCTCGTAGGAAGGAGACTTAACTACTGTGTTAAGAACTGTTCCTCTTCCATAGAGACTTGCGTGCATGTAAGGATAGAAAATTGTCTGTCTCCATGCACCTGTATCGCTTGTCATGATGGGAGCGATAACATTTACGAGCTGAGCAAGACATGCGATCTTTACTCTGTCTGCGTGGCGAAGAAGAGTGATGAGCATTGAACCAACAAGAAGTGCATCCTCGAAGTTATAAACATCCTCAAGCTGATGAGGGTGCTCGCACCATTTCTCGAGCTTCTTATCCTGCTCGTTGCTGTGATACCATACATTCCACTCGTCGAAGGAAAGGTTGATTGTCTTATCCTTTCTCTTAACTGCCTTAACATAATCGCAGATTGAGATTACCTGTGAAATGAATTTATCCATAGCTACGCTGCTTGCGAGGAAGTTAGGTGTATCATCCTCAGGATTGCCGTAGTAGGTATGAAGTGAAAGATAATCAACTGAGTCATAGCTGCACTCGAGAACCTTTCTCTCCCACTCACCGTAGGTATCCATGTAAAGTGAAGATGATCCGCAAACAACTGTCTCAATTGAAGGATCAACCAGCTTCATGATATGTCCGGCTCTTCCGGCCTTCATGCCGTACTCCTCAGCTGCCATGTGACCGATCTGCCAGGGGCCATCCATCTCATTACCAAGGCACCAGAGCTTGATGTCATGAGGATCCTTAACACCGTGCTTGATACGAAGGTCACTATAGTATGTGCCGCTCTTGATATTGCAGTACTCTACGATATTCTTAGCTGCATCAATATCTCTTGTTCCAAGGTTAACTGCCATCATGGGCTTTGTGTTAGCCTTCTTACACCATTCCATGAACTCGTTAAGTCCGAACTGGTTTGTCTCAACAACGTTCCATGCAAGCTCGATTCTGCGAGGACGATCCTCCTTGGGACCTACGCTGTCTTCCCAGTTAAAGCCTGATACGAAGTTTCCGCCGGGATATCTTACAATCGGAACATGAATCTCGTTAATAAGATCAAGAACGTCCTTACGGAAGCCATCCTTATCTGCGAACTTATTTCCGGGCTGATAAATACCCTCATATACTGCTCTTCCAAGGTGCTCAAGGAATGAGCCGAATATTCTCTCATCGATCTTGCTGATCTCAAAATCTCTGTCGATACAGAGTTGAGCCTTCTGTAACTTTTTTGCCATTTTGTAACCCTCCGTTTTTAATATATTATGAAAAAGATAACTAAAATTTATTGTCTTTTTATCCTGTAATAATGCTATTATTACAGAGCAAATTCCACTTTTAAATGTCTTTTTATCCATAAATATTGACTTTTCGTCCGGTTTATCTTATTACAATATAAATACCATTTATGCCTTCCCCTTGGGGGCGCACAACGTCCAGTGGACGTTGGTTTTGCGCGGACCGAAGCGAAGCGTAGACAGGTGGCACGAAGTGCCGGATGAGGGGAAAAACCATGTTCAAAACCGACTACTGTGGTTACAATTACCACAATCCAGACAAAGACATAATATATCGTCCAAACGGAAGCGGAGATTACCTCTTTCTTCACATAACATCGCCTATGTACTTCTATTTTCCTGCCTCCGACACACCCACACACTCTAATGATGCAGTAGAACTCGCTCTCACTACCCGCTCTGACATCATCGAACGTGATGGTGTAAAGCTCGTAAGGAAAACCGCAACTCCCGGGGACTGTATATTATTTTCTCCAGGGAACATCCAATACTACGAAGCTATTACTTCCTTCTCAAACTCCTTCGTACACTTTTCCTGTGATCCCGAGGAAATACAGGGTCTTCAGATATCCATGAATACCCTGTTTCACCCAGGCGATGACGAGATGATCGTGGATACCCTTCGTAAAATTCAGTTCGAATATCTATCAAGACAGCAGCGCAGAGAGCGTATGATCGACCTACTCATAAAGCAGCTCCTCATCGCTGCGGAGCGCAGTGTCACAGGTCCTGCAGAGGAGATTGAACAAACCGAGATATATTCTTTTTTGACAGCTTACAGGGTAAACATGCTCCAGAGATGCTCTGAAGAATGGAGCATAAAAAAAATATGCAAGGAGACTCATCTTGGAAGAAGTCAGCTCTATCACTATTACAAAGCATTCTTTTATGCAAGTCCTAATGATGACATCATCGCAGCCAGAATCGATAAAGCAAAGCATTTACTTACAAATAAAGAGCTTAGAATCCTGGACGTTGCTGCTCAATGTGGATTCACAAATATCAATCACTTCAATCGCTATTTCAAGCAGGAGTGCGGCATGTCTCCCAGTGAATACCGCGGAAAATAAAAAAGGAACATCGCTAAAACCCGTCTTAGCGAATGTTCCTTTAATTTTTTGTATTATCTCAGATTATTATGAATCAAAGAACTGACGGCCATCCTCTGTCGCAAGTCTCTCTGTCTTAGGATATGTATAAATTGCATCGTTATCCTTGTTTGACTTAAGGTAATCTGCAAACTTAGCAGCATACCATTTTGCATAAACAAGATTATGCATGCAGCAGTTACCACAGTTCTCAGGTTCTACACCGGGAACTTCTTCTGAATCCTTAACAGAATCAAATGCTCTGATCAGAAGATCTACTATCTCCTTGGGAGCACGGTTACCCTTCAAAATGAGGTAGAAGCCTGTAAGACATCCCATGGGTCCCCAATAGATAACCTCGTCCTTCCAATCAGGATCGTTTCTAAGAAATGTAGCAATGATGTGCTCAAGAGAGTGCATTGCAGATACATCAACACAAGGCTCTATATTAGGTCTTGTGACTCTTACGTCATAGGTTGTAATCTTGTTTCCTGCGATATCATCAACTCTGCTCTCAAAAATTCCGGGAACAATCTTTGTATGGTCTACTGAAAAGCTAGGTATTAAATCCATTCTCTTTATCTCCTTTTATATTTTATTATAATCCTTTTATGAATCTCTCTGTAAGGGCTGCGCTATCTGCTGCTGCCTTATCTTCAAAGTCCTGATAATCCATTATATCACTTCCGTCTGCTTTATCAGAAATAGCTCTAAGGATTACAAAGGGAATCTTATTCAAAAGGCATGCCTGCGCAATTCCGGCACCCTCCATCTCACAGCAAAGACCATCAAATTCCTTCTTAATCTCATCCTTTACAACGCTGTCAGATATGAACTGATCTCCGGAGCAAACTCTTCCATCCCAGAGCTTACCGGTAATATTGGCACCGGCTGCTGCCTTCTTGATATTCTCGATCATCCACTTATCTGCAGGGAACTCACGAAGCCCTGTCTGGGGAATCTCACCCTTTTTATATCCAAAAAGTGTTGCATCAACATCATGGTAAACCACATCAGTTGATACCACGAAGTCACCAATATCGATCTTCGCATCAAGAGATCCTGCTGCCCCGGTGTTGATAACATGTGTAACATTGAAATCATCAACAAGAATCTGAACGCAAAGCGCTGCATTAACCTTGCAGACACCGCTCTTAACAACAACTACGTCCGTATCCCCAATCTTACCCTCATTGAATACCATGTTGGCCTTTGTGAGAGTCTTGGATACTGTCATCTCCTTCTTGAGACTCTCTACCTCAATTTCCATGGCTCCGATAATTCCGATTTTATAACTCATACATAAATCCTTTTCTAAAATTTGTTTTTATCATCCTTGCGCATTAGTATATAATCTCTGTTCGACATCCTTCCACTCCGCCTCTTCCTTAAGTTCTTCTATCTTCCACTGAGCTAAATCTCTAACAAAGTAAGTATTAGTCTTATTTACCTTGCATAATTTAATCAGCTTCTCCGCATATGCCTGACACCTCAAGTAATAGCTCTTATTACGAACCAATATCTCCCCTCCATCTATGTGAAGTTCAATTTGATCCTTCCCTGTTAGTTCTTCATACAATTCATCAAGGGTTATTTCCAGATAATCTGCCATCTTCTTGGCGTATGAAAATCTCATCTGTCCAGGATCTGTTTTGCCATTTATTATGTCATTTAACGTGCTATAGGGTATACCCGTAGTATCACTCATTTCTTTGCATTTTATCTTTTTTCCACATAAATCTTTCATAAGCTTCCTCATTCTTAGCAAATAAAAAACGCTAAAGCGGTATAAAAAAATTATAACGCTTTAGCGGTAATATTAAAATAATAATTATGCAGTAAATTTCATCCCGCACTTAGTACAAAACTTATTGTTAAAGGGAGCCGGTGTGCCGCAGTAACTGCAGGTTTTGTGCTGTGCCCTACCATAAACAAAGGGTGTTCCCGGTTTATGAATCTGAACCAGTCTCATCTGCTGTGGCCATATATCAACCTGCCTTCCTCTCACAATCTCCTTTCCTAAGTCCCTGCTTATCTCATACCTTGCACCACAAATCTGATCCTCTAAATAGTAATGGTAATTCCATCTGATAAAAGTGGGTATGAAAAACAGTGTAAATGCTCTTCTAGACATGATCAGTCTGAAACTTCCCTGTCTCCCGCAGTTTGGACAATTAAGGATAATCTCTTTCTTAGAATTCTTGATAATTGTCTTTGATCCATAAATTAGTAACATAACAAAACTTTCCCCTTAATGATTTCTGAATCCCCTCAGAGAGTTATTATAACATCATTTATATCATTTTATTAAAGTATTCCTGCGTATAATGATCCGTATCTTTATAAAGCTCCCATCCGTCTCTTTCACAGAATCGCTTTAGTTCTTTCCATCTTGGCATACAATCTCCCCCTTAATAACATCTTCATCAAGTGAGAGAGCCTTAAGCACATACGGAACATGATCCTTTCTATTTGGTGCAGAACTCCATGAACTACCTCCACCGACTCTGCGTCGGAAGAGGTTTCTGTTATGCCGCAAAGCGGCATGAACCTTTGGGATGCTTAACGCATCCCAAAGAACAGGGCATGTCCACTATGCCCCTATCCCATTGGGTTACCTTTGGGAATACTTTTCTTAAGATATTGGCAGCTCCATTTATATCTGCATTTGTTATTGTCCCATCGTAGTGCCTGTAAAGTCCACGCTTTATCCTTTTTCCGGAAAAAACATAGTCAGACTTATTGCCCTTTTTATACACAGGGATCTCATCCATCGCAAGAAAATCCGCTTTGGATGTATAGCTCTCTTCCGTAAGTGCAAACCTTATCCCGTATTCAGCAAGCTTATATCTTAGCATATCTGCAAATATCAGCATTGGTATCTGCACAAAATTCTGGTTACTGATATGCCCCATACCCGCTTCCTGTTTCTGGAATACGTTATGCCCCATCACTACTGCATCTACGTGGTTATCCCTCGCATAGTCTGCTAGCTGTCTGCTTATCTTATGGAACTCATCCTTTATGCGCCTGTTGCGTTTTTCCGTGAGTATATTCATTTTCCTGGTGCGGTATCTGTTATTGCACTTCATGGCACATGATGAGAGCCGCCCCATTTCTTTGTTGTAGAACTGGTTTACGGACTTTATCAGTCCGCCCTTTATCACAAACGGTTCTACTCCAAAGTTGTTCGCTACGGCTGCTATATTGTCCGTACCAGGATCTATCGACATGACCCTGATATCGGAAATGTCATCTTTTGATGAAAGAGATCTGAGAACATCCTTGTCATCCAAAGGCTCTATACCCACTGTTAAGACATCGATCACCACATCCATCACAAAGTCTTTACCATGTGGTTTTATCCGTACTTCCTTAAGTTTCCCTTGGGGAAGGTCCCTGCCAAGTTTTAAAGTATCTGTTGTTCCGGGAAAACGTATATTGGAATCATCCTTTATCCTGCATATCTGATTCGTAAGGATGGCAGTCTTGTATTTTCCCTGGCGTACATAACCCGGCATGCGGGGACGCCCCGTAAATGCAGATGGTGTCTTGGCGTATGTCTTCACTGCTTCAAAAAATGATTTGTAATCCCTAAGAAGGAGCTTAAGTATCTGCTGGTTAGCCTGAGATGGAATACCATAGTACGCCTTATCCCTAGTGCTCTTTAGAATATAATCAAGGGCATTATAAGAAAGCCATGAACCAGCTGCATGATATTTTGTCCCTTCAAGGGTTTCACTTACAAGTTTATACACCTGCATCTGATTGGGAAAAAGAGGCCTGTAAGAGTCAAATGCCTCTATGGCAGAAGCATACTGTCGGATGATGAAATTCGCCCTGTTGTAAAGAACTGCAGATGCCCTGCAAATATCCTGGCAGTAACTGTATAGTGTGTTGTTTTTAGCTATTCTGTACTGCCTTGTCCTATACACAGTTGAGATTTCCTTTCCAATAGATTATATTAGTATTATAGCATAATTTCTAAGAGTAATCAAAACATTTGTTCTTTTTAGATGGAGTTTTTATGGATAACTACAGAAGAGGTTCACATTCAGTTTACCTGCTTACCTATCATATCATTTTTGTCACTAAATACAGGAAAAAAGTGATAACCGCTGAGATGGGGGATTTCATGAAAAATCACGCCGCTTATCTGTGTGGAAGGATGAACTGCGATATGCTCTCAGCTGAGACAGACGAAGACCACATACACATGCTTATCTCCATGCCTCCGGATGTTGCTCCGGTAAAACTGATAAACACCTTAAAGTCCCAGCTCTCTAAAGAAGTCAGGATCAAATACCGTGAACATATAGAAAAATTTCTGTGGGGAGATGCTCTTTTCTGGAGCAGGAGCTATTTTTGCGCCACAACCGGATCCGTTTCACTTGAGACAGTGAAAAAATATATAGAAAGCCAGCGCACGGATGACCACAAAAGAAAATATGAAAAGACAGGACGATATAGTAAAGCAAAGCGCTGAGGGTCAGCGATTCATCCCCCACTGACTATGTCGGAAGGAGTTTTCTCGCTGATATATCATAAACGTACATTGTGTCAATTATGTACGTTTTGTACATACACATATAAAAATGGATGCAGAGGAAATTCTCTCCGCATCCATTTTTAATCTTAGGCTTTATTTGATTTTTGCCTTCTTTGCTTTAGACCATCCTGAATAATATTTTGAGTTGTTGTTATTAACGTAAGTTCTGATTCTGAAGAAGTATTTTTTATGTCTCTTGAGTTTACTGATAGTAACTTTTCTCTTATTATTTCCGGCATCCTTTGTTTTCTCAGCCTTGAAGGTTTTTGATTTTACATTCTTTTTAAAGTTCTTGTCTGTAGAATACTCAATCTGATATCCACTTGCGCCTTCTGCTGCATTAAAAGTTACTTCAGCCTTCTTCTTTTTGGGAGACTTAACCTTAGTTATCTTGGTTTTATTGATTGTGACACTTTTGGGAGCCTCAACTTCATCTGATTTACCCTGTTCACTTTGCTCACTACTTAAAGTAAACGAATATTTTGAACCGCCATTAGGGGTAAATATTACATAATATACTCCTGCTTTAAGATCGCTGGTTACAAAATTAGAATTCTGACCCTTGCCACTGCCTGACCAGAAATTAAATTGTTTTTCATTCATACTATTATAGAATGATCCATCTGTTTCTGACTCAAAATTATTACTACCATAATTAGTTATGCGGAATGTATATTTACCATCTTTGTTAATAGTTACCTTATACCAGTCACTTTTATCTGTTAATGTCAATGCATCTGTTACTGTCTGGTTAACTGAAAATGATTTTGGATTCTCATAACTGTCATCCCCGTTTTCAGAAGTATCAAAGCTCTGAAAATCTGTCTTTATTTTATAGTGATCGCCATCATATGGGTAAGGTATAGATAGTTTAACTAAGTAGCTACCTGCTGATAAAACTTTATAATCTACTTTTGTAGTAGGAAAGCTATCCCCATATCCTGCATTAAAACCTCCCTCAACACCATCAATATTTACAAATAAACTTGAAGTATTTTCTGTTGTAAAACTCATTTTCAATATTCCATCTTTTGGAAGTGTTATTTTGTAATACTGCTCGCCATGTTTAAAATCTATCCACCCTGACCACTGTGATGTTGGAGCTATGGTCTCTGCTGTTTCAGGTGTTGTTCCTACTGCCTTTGCTATAATCTTTCCCTCAGGAGCAACTGTACTGAATGCTGCGACAGACATTGAAAGTGCAAGGAGCAGAGCTCCGGCCTTCTTTAGTAGTACATTTTTCTTCATCTTCTTTTCCCTCTTTTCCTCAAAATTTTCATACAACTTCATCATTGTAGCACAATGAAGTAGTTGTTAAAATACGAATCACATTAGTATTTGATCTTATTAGTTTCCTATTGTCTTGGCTGCATCCATATTAATACCTTCAATAACAGTTATCTCGTTCATAACTTTCTGCATATATTCCTGCGCTGCCATTGTTGCTTTCTCAACATCGCTTAAAGTTATAATATTAATATTTCCCTGTATCCCGGCTATTCTATAGCTATCACCATCTCTGTCAGGCAGCAAAGCTGTAAAGGCTAAAGTAGTATATGTTCCATGTTCCTTAGTTTCTTTTCTATCAAGATATTCAAAAACATAAGTAACACCATCACGGGTAACTACATTTGTCAGTTCTTTATGGTAGTGTCCTTCTATTCCATATAAGGTAAAAATCTCATCAATTGTATATTCCTCTAATGGCTTGTCCAAATCATTATCAACATCATATGCCCCATCATGTCTGCATTCTATTTGTATTTCTTTTATTCCATCCATATTGGACTGCCATGTTACATCTTTGTATTTTACAGATTTAAATCCTGGTACTACATCCTCTCTTGATTTCCTGGAATGATATACTTCTCCTTGAGCTTCTGTGTATTCAACAAATTTATTAGGAATAGGAACTATTAATCCATAACCAATTCCATCACTCTCTCTGGATCCTATATGCATATCAGTTGTATCCATAAGCCATTCGGGATGTGGATCGACTGCCTGTGCTGCTTCATCGGCTTCTTTTTGGGCTCGCTTTTTCATATCAGCTTCATATTCTGCCTGAATCGCATCTCGAAGCTCATACACCTCATCCTCGCGTCCATCAGCTCTTGCCTCGCTGATAATGGGATTATCCTCTACAAGTAAAGCATTACTCTTTTGTGAACATCCAGTAAGAGTGGTCATAAATAATGCTGTTGTCATCATCACCGTTATCATTTTCATTGATAATCTTTTTGTGTCCTTGATAAGCCACTCCCATGTTTTTTCATCAAAATATTTTTCTGCCATTTCTTTTTCCTCCATAATGATTTTTTTGTTGTTATATCTATAAGTACCAACCATTTTGGATTCGGTTTTATAATTTTGAAAAAATTTTTTTATTTTTTAAATTAATCAAGAATCTGCCATTCAACACTTTTACCATTTTTGATATCTTCAGTAAGATCTTCAGCATTTTCTACATCATGCCTTTTACCCTCAGCATCTATAAAACTTTTATCCCATCCACTATTCTCAACACCTCCATCTCCATATATATCTATATATCCATACTCATTGAGATTAATAATGTTTCTGGTCCATGCCACATCAGAGTAAACTGTCTGCAAAGTACCATTAATATTTTTTATTATTAAATATTCTTCCCAGCTTTCCAGTGGTTCTTCAGAGGGAGTGTGTATTACAACTGCCAGTTCTTTATCGCCATCATTACCACAATCTATATAAGCATATTCTATCTTTTCAAGAGATACTCTATCCGTCATCCAATCTTCTTTATAGAATGCAATTAACGTATCTACAATTTCTTCAAGAGTATAATCCTGCTTTGTAAAATTCTTAAAAGAAAAATAATAACCAAGGTCATTTTCTGTGTTAATGTGTACGCTTTCTTCATTATGAAGGAATTTTTCATACAAAGTTGTATCCATTTCCGTATCGCTACCAAATGCTTTAATATCAGTAATTATGAGTCCACCAAAAATATCAGGATTACCACCCTTAACTGCCTTTGCAGTAAATGGATAAGATTCAGCTGGTTCGCTCTCTATGCTTATTTTGTATGTACCATTCAATGTGTAGGTTCCGTCACTATTATTTACTACTTCCAGACTCCCATAATTAAAGTCTATCAACTCCATGTCTCCGGTGAAGTGGAGATCATCGTAATCCGAATCCGGTGTTACTCCGTCATCATTAAAATCATAATCACTGGGTATAGTAACTCCGAAAGCTTTCCATATATCTGTAATAAGTCCTTTCGTAAGTTTATCTGTTTTACTCCAAGGGAAAGCCTTCTCTTTGTCTGAAGTACGAATATGCATAGCAAGTGCATATAAACGGGCACATCTCACATAATCGTTATAAACTAATAGATTGTTATAATCAAAATAAGCAATAGCATCTACTATCTGTATTTTCTCATCATCAGTGAG
Organism: Butyrivibrio sp. FC2001; assembly: GCF_000424125.1. Lineage (NCBI taxonomy): Bacteria > Bacillati > Bacillota > Clostridia > Lachnospirales > Lachnospiraceae > Butyrivibrio > Butyrivibrio sp. FC2001. The sequence continues at coordinate 3,030 of NZ_AUJH01000026.1, read as the reverse complement.
ATTTATATCCGCATAATCGTCCTCTTCATTATTTTTCTGAGACAAATCATCACCTTCATCATTCTCATCTTCCGGCGTATAAACCTTTTCTTGTTCATCTGAATAGTCTTCCACAATTTCATTGTTTGTTTCTTCAACAGAAATCTCATCAGCAATTACATTTTTTCCATCAACTTCTGCACTAGTATCCTCTGCATTTTCCACAATCTCAGAATTATTATTCACGGCTACATATGTTGCTACAGCACCGCCTCCTGCTCCGATAAGTACTGCGCCTGCAATTATGAGAGCCTTTATTCCCATTGAAAGTCCGGTACCTTTAGCTACTGCTGCCCCGGTTGCAATGGCTGCTCCACCTACTCCTGATGCAGCACCAGCGGTTGTAGCAGCAATTGTTCCTGTTGTTGCCAGCTTCGCTGAAATACCTGCTCCAGCATTTCCAACAGTAATAGCTGTAGATGCAAGTCCAACCTCTGCGCAGCTTCCTGCATAGATGCCTCCTGCTGCCTTTGCTGAAAGCTTTGTATTTTCAGACATAAGCTTAATAGCATACCATATTGTAGGAAGGGCAACAGCATGAAGTCTGATACCATCTCTCTTCTCTGTTCCTTCTACCTTGTCCTTCAAGAATTTTCTCGCATAGTTCAGGCGGCTCTTTACTGTTCCCTCTGAGCAGTTCTGCATCTGTGCTATCTCACCTACTGAGAATCCGTCGAAGTAATAAGCGATAACCGCTGCCTTCTGAACCTCAGGAAGCTCATCTATAAACTCCTGTATAATACGGCTTGTTTCCTTCTGATCTGTTGACAATTCAGGCAGAGATGCAAGGTCATTACTTTCAAGAGTCTCGAAAATATCCTTTCCTTCCTCGTCTACGTTAGGCAGTACATCTTTTTTCTTTCTAAATAGTTTCATTCCCTGGTTATGGCAGATTCCGTCCAACCATCCAAAAAGAGACTCAGCATTCTGAAGGCTCTTTATGTTTTTGTAGGCTTCAATGTATACAATCTGCGTAAGATCCTGCGCGTCAGTTTCATCCTTCATGTATGCCTTAGCACGAAAATACACATGATTGTAGGTTGCAGAGTAAACTGCATTAAAACCTTCTTCCTTTCCCATGGCCATATCGTTTATGGCACTTATCAATTTTTCATCCATTATCAATATCTCCCATCATTAGATTTTGTAGTTGTCGAAACTGCTTTCCTCCTTCCCTTGGTCCTACTAATATGTACCAGGAAAGTCGCAGATGGTTTTATATTTAAAAAAAATTTTTTAATAATTTAACCCCTTAGGTGACACTATTTTCATTCTCCTAAGGGGTCAATATTTAATGGCGTAATCTTTTCACAATGCTGTTAAATTACTTACTGATTGATTTTATAAGCTTTTTCTTTTTACTGCCTTTTACACCTTTAATCTTGATCTTAGCGTCTTTGTTAATCTTCTTGAAAGCACCCTTGCCTATTTTCAGGGATTTATTCGCTTTTATGGTAACCTTTTTAAGTTTCTTACAACCTTTAAAGGCATTTTTTCCTATAGAAGTAACATTACTGCCAATCTTCACAGATTTTATTTTCTTATTGTTTTTGCAGGCATTTTTAGCTATAGATGTGACAGGATAAGTTGTACCATCCACTGTAACAACGTTCAGGGAAGCTTTCTTTTTTGATGCGATTTTTGTTGCGCAGGCATTGCCATTAACATCGATGTCATAAGTTATATCATCAATAGTTACTGTCATAGGCAGCTTACTTACCGCATCTACTTTATCTTTTGTATTAGCATTTTCATCTGCAGGAATATTTTTTGATGTTTCATCATCTGAATCCTCGGTAGGTCTTTTAATTGTGACCACCTCTGAATTAGCATATTTATTCAGATTACATGAAGAAGTTTTTAAAGTAACTTCTTCTACATCCCAATCTATTTTTCTAAACTTTACTTTTTTATTCATACTGGATGTAAAATAATAATCTTTTTCATTGGAATATCTTAAAACATGTCCGTATCCATCATCAGCCCAGCTTACTACCCAACATTTTTTTCCATCTTTCTCATCTATTTTAGTTGTGATTCCGGTAGGCTGTGGCATTCTTTCTTTTACAGTTGTCTGGTAACTTGATACAGCATATTCTGAAGTTTTAAGATACTCATCCCTATTAAATGTATTTTTTTCCTCATCACTTCCAACAACATAAAATATGATCTTCCCAAGCTTGTCATACTTATAGAACAAATTCAAATCAGCACTATCTATTGTTTTATTCTTTTTAAGTGTCCCTATAGTACATCGATCAAGACATTTTATTTTCCCATCTTCATTTTCATAGCATACAAAAAAGAAGTAAAATCCATCTGTAACCGTTTTGAAATGATATCTATCATCGATTAATTTTAGATCCTTAACAGGCTGTACTTTCCTTGCTGCTTTCGAATTTATGGATACACATCCAAATAAGACTATCACACACATAAGTGATGTGATAAAGAGTAAAAGATTCCCCAAGATTTTTTTCATTTTCATTTCCCCTGACTTTTCTATTCTGCACTATGGCAGGCTCCCTCATAGTCAATAATTATATCACAAGTCGATTATTATATACATGAAAAAACTGCCGCACTATAAACTAATGCGACAGTTTCTCTCACTTATTTTTATAATATCGATTTATTTAAAATATCTGTCAAGGAGTCCCTTAAATGCCTTGCCATGTCTTGCCTCGTCACGAGCCATCTCATGGACTGTGTCATGGATTGCATCAAGATCAAGAGCCTTAGCACGCTTTGCAAGATCTACCTTACCTGCTGTTTTAAGGAACAATTTTTGGAACAATAGTAAGAATAAAATGAAGATCCTTTAAGAAGTTGGAACAACTTTAGAACAACTTTTAGGAGGTTTATTACAATGTCAAACAAGGAACAAACAGCAAAAGGTGTATATCAGTTAGATAATGGGTATTGGGCATATCGTTTTATCATTAAAGTAAATGGTAAAAACAAAGCTCAAAAAAGAGTCAAAGATGAATT
>NZ_AUJH01000025.1:0-51745 GCF_000424125.1 Butyrivibrio sp. FC2001 | reverse complement strand
CGAGCCTGCTTATACTTTTGAGTTTCAGCAGCAACTTCACTCTTACACCATGCAATAACATCATCACGAGTAGGCCCATGATCCTTTAATAGTTCTGATAGAGTGCCGAGTTTGCGAACAGTAGCAGTTGTGCTCTTGCCCGAATTATCGATATAGGATTTTGAAATATAAAACGATTCTGAGTTTTTGGACTTTGAGATTGTAAGCTTCATAATAATTATCCCCCAGCCCTTATTATAACACATATCGCTATATATTACTATATATTAAGAATATAAATTTGACAAAAAAATACAGACCAGCTGTGGCCTGTAAGTACTTCTGATATAATTTAACTGTCAAACTCCCGGATTGGGACGGTATAGAGGAATTCCTGAAATAATTAACTTCTTCATATAGCTTTTTATTTATGCTATTATTATATGGTATATATAGGCGAGATATCGCATTATGGATGGAGAAAGAGGTTATGCCGAAGAATAGAATAAAGTTAAAGGGGAAACTGAAAACATTTCTTCGTATTTTTATTTATCTTGGAATACTTCTTGCGCTCGTGATGGTTGCTGTTTTTACAGTGGATTTCACTGCGGGGCTTATTGTTGCGGCATTTGCTGCTTTATATTTCATGGCTGTTTTGTATCTTGATTTTTACAACAAGCCGATCATTATGAATGAGCTGGTCAGCTTCGCTACGGAGTATGGCCAGATTCAGAAAAGGCTCTTAAGGGAGCTGGATCTTCCCCATGCGCTTTTGGATGATACCGGTAAGATTGTGTGGACTAATGCGGCCTTCGAGAAGGCTGTACACCAGGAGAAGGGATTTCATAAGCCTATCTCTGTGCTTTTTCCCACTATCACTCCGGAGAGATTCCCTACAGGAGATGAGGAGTCTCATCAGGATGTCGAGTTCGAGGGTAATTTCTATACTCTGAAGATGAAGAAGATATCCCTTGAGGAGATGGCTCTTAACAGCGACATTATCGAGTCTGATGGATACGAGGGATACCTTATAGCGGTTTATCTCTTTGATGAGACAGCATTAAAACTGGCTATAAACGAGGTTGATTCCCAGAGTCTTGCTGCAGGTCTTATTTACATCGATAACTATGATGAGGCCTTGGAGAGCGTAGAGGAAGTCAGAAGATCCCTGCTCACAGCGCTTATCGATAGAAAGATCAATAAGTACATCGCAACCTGCGATGGTATTGCCAAGAAGATTGAGAAGGATAAGTACTTCGTAGTAATGCCTAAGAAGTCAGCGCAATACTTGAAGGAAGTCCGCTTCGATATCCTTGAGGATGTTAAGACTGTAAACATCGGTAACGAGATGGCGGTTACACTTAGTGTGGGCGTTGGTCTTGACGGTCTTTCTTATGCACAGAACTATGAGTTTGCAAGAAATGCCATTGATGTCGCTCTCGGTAGAGGCGGTGACCAGGCTGTTGTTAAGACTCCGGATGAGATCATGTACTTCGGAGGAAAGAGCCAGAAGGTTGAGAAGAGTACCCGCGTTAAGGCGAGAGTTAAGGCTCACGCTCTTAAGGAGATCATCAACGGAAAAGATACCGTTATCGTTATGGGTCACAGACTTGGTGACGTTGACAGCTTTGGTTCATCCGTTGGTATTTACAGAATCGCCAAGACTCTGGATAGAAGATGCCATATCGTTTTAAATGATGTGACTAATTCAATGAAGCCTCTGGTTGACCTTTTCAAGGATAATCCGGAATACGAGTCTGATATGATCATCAGCAATCAGCAGGCTATTGATATTGCAGGTAATAACGTTGTTCTCGTGGTTGTGGATGTAAATAAGCCCAGTATCACTGAGTGTCCTGAGCTTCTTAAGTTCTGTAAGACCATAGTTGTGCTGGATCACCACAGACAGGGCGCTGAGGTAATTGAGAACGCTACGCTTTCATACGTAGAGCCCTATGCATCAAGTGCCTGCGAGATGGTTTCAGAGATTCTGCAGTATATTGACGAGACAGTTAAGATAAGACCTGAAGAGGCTGACAGTATGTATTCGGGAATTGTTGTAGATACCAACAATTTCATGAACAAGGCAGGTGTCAGAACCTTTGAGGCAGCAGCTTTCCTTAGAAGAAATGGTGCGGATGTTACACGCGTAAGAAAGCTCTTTAGAGAGGATGCAACTGAGTACAAGGCTAAGGCTGATGCGGTTGGTCAGGCTGAGATTTACCGCGGTGCCTATGCTATTTCAGTATGTGCAACTGAGGAGGTTCAGAGCCCTACGATTGTGGCTGCGCAGGCTGCAAACGAGCTTCTTAACATCAAGGGTGTTAAGGCCAGCTTTACGCTTACCCAGTATCAGAATCAGATCTATGTAAGTGCAAGATCTATTGATGAAGTTAACGTGCAGATAATAATGGAGAAGCTTGGCGGCGGCGGACATATCAATTCTGCCGGATGTCAGTTTGAGGGCATTAGTAACGAAGAAGCTATCAATATGGTGAAGAGCACGCTTGATAGCATGATCGAGGCAGGAGAGCTCTCATAATTTCAATATTTGATATTTAAAGATTACGGAGGAGTATTTTCATGGAAGTTATATTGTTGGAGGACGTTAAGTCTCTTGGAAAAAAAGGTGACGTAGTCAAGGTTAGTGACGGTTACGCTTCTAATTTCATTTTGCCTAAAAAGCTCGGTGTCGAGGCTACAAAGGCAAATCTTACAAATCTCAAAAATCAGAAGGCAAAGGATGCCCGCGATGCGCAGGCTCTTCTTGAGAAGATGCAGGATTACGCAAAGGAGATCGAGAAGGCAACTGTTCGTCTCACCATGAAGGCAGGTGAGGGCGGAAGAGTTTTCGGTTCAGTTTCTTCCAAGGAGATTGCGACAGAGGCTAAGAAGCAGTGCGGATTTGATATCGATAAGAAAAAGATTCAGCTCCCTGAACCCATCCGTACATTTGGTACAACAGAGGTTCCTGTAAAGCTTCATCCACAGGTTACTGCTACACTTAAGGTTTCTGTAACGGAGGCTTGATATGCCTGAAGAAAATGTAATACAGCGCACCATGCCCAACAGCCTTGAGGCTGAGCAGTCGGTGGTTGGTGCCATGATCATAGATAAGGATGCGATTCAGATTGCATCCGAGATCATAACCGGTGACGATTTTTATAACAGACAGCTGGGAATGCTATTCGAAGCCATGGTTGAGCTCCACAAGGAGGGAACACCTGTCGACGGCATCACTCTGCAGAATCATCTTAAGGAAAAGAATGCGCCTCCGCAGGTTTATGATATGAACTACATTCTGGGAATGGCTGAGGCCGTGCCAACTTCCGCTAACGTGAAGTTCTATGCGGAGATTGTTCATGAAAAGAGTAAGCTTAGAGAGCTCATTCATTCCTGCGGTGATATCATAAACAACTGCTACAACGACAACATGGATCTTCAGGATCTTATGACTGACACTGAGAAGGAGATTTTCAGAATCACACAGCTTCGTAACAGCGGTGAGTTCGTGCCTATCAGTGAAGTTGTAATGAATGCCCTTAATAAGATCGAGCAGGCAAGTAAGATGCAGGGAACTGTAACTGGTCTGTCCACAGGCTTTACGGATCTGGATTACAGAACGGCTGGATTCCAGCCCTCTGACCTTATTCTTATTGCGGCCCGTCCTTCAATGGGTAAGACGGCGTTTGTTTTGAATATTGCGCAGCATATGGCTTTCCATCAGGATAAAACCGTTGCGGTTTTCTCTCTGGAAATGTCAAAGGAGCAGCTGGTTAACCGTCTGATGTCAATGGAGTCACACGTTGATTCACAGCACATCAGAACAGGTAACATGACAGATATGGACTGGGAAAATCTTATCGAGAGTGCGGACCTTATCGGAAGGTCTCACCTTATCATCGATGATACCCCGGGTATATCAATCCAGGAGCTCCAGTCTAAGTGCAGAAAATTCAAGATGGAGCACAATCTCCATATTATCATGATCGACTACCTGCAGCTGATGAGTGGTAGCGGTAAGCGCTCCTCCGAGTCAAGACAGCAGGAGGTATCAGAGATTTCAAGATCACTTAAGGCTCTTGCCCGTGAGCTGAATGTGCCGGTTGTGGCGCTGTCACAGCTCTCCCGTGCGGTTGAGTCAAGACCTGATCACAGACCTATGATGTCTGACCTTCGTGAATCCGGAGCTATCGAGCAGGATGCGGATATGGTTATGTTCATCTATCGTGATGACTACTATAACAAGGATACCGACAGGAAGGGCGTATCAGAGATCATTATTGCTAAACAGAGAAATGGTCCGATTGGAACCGTTGAGCTGGCATGGTTGCCTGAGTTTACGAAGTTTGCGAACTTAGAGCCTTCCAGGAAGAGTAATATAGAATAATATCCCCTCATCCGTCACTTCGTGACACCTTCCCCCCAAGAGGAAGGCAAAGGTAAAAAGCCTTCCCCCTCTGGGGGAAGGTGTCAGCGTAGCTGACGGATGAGGGCAATAAAAAACTCCGGAGCATTCGCTTCGGAGTTTCTTGTTTTCATTTGCAATTGTGCAATTAACCCTGAGAGATAGCTGAAACAGGGCACTGAGCTGCGCAAGAACCGCAGTCGATGCATGTATCAGGATCGATGTTGAACTGTGAGTCTCCCTGAGAAATAGCAGATACAGGGCACTGACCTGCACATGATCCGCAGCTGATGCAAGAATCACTAATAACGTATGCCATATCAAAAATCTCCTTCCTGAAATAAAAGTTAGTAATATGTGAGATGATCGGTATTAGCCGTTACCAATCCATATTACCTACTACAAAAGATATGATAATATAATTGTTTCTTTTTCGCAAGCAATTTAACGATAACTTTTATCTATAAAAAGGTTGTTTATAAAAGATTTATTTTTTTTATATTTTCGTTATTTTGTTTAGAAAAATTATCAATGCTAAAGCGTGGAAATGCCGCATTTGCGTTGACTTTGAATAATCACAATGTTAGAATTTAAATTGCGCGTAGTGCGCATATTAGCGGTTTTACGGCATAGGTGTGTAAAAGCTTAACATGCCTATCCTGGAAATCCAAGTCAAAGTAATCATAGGAATTCCGGTTTTTTTCTTTGCCCCTATGGTTACAATACATTATTTAAGGTAGGAGGAATAGAAATGGCAAGAAACATGAAAACCATGGACGGTAACGAAGCTGCTGCATATGCTTCATATGCATTCACTGAAGTTGCTGCCATGTACCCGATCACACCTTCATCAGTTATGCCTGAGCATGTTGATGAGTGGGCTACTGCCGGCAAGAAGAACATCTTCGGTCGTACAGTACAGATCACAGAGATGCAGTCCGAGGCAGGTGCAGCAGGTGCTGTACACGGATCTCTTGTAGCAGGTGCACTTACATCTACTTACACTGCATCACAGGGACTTCTTCTTATGATCCCCGATATCTACAAAGTAGCAGGTGAGAGACTCCCCGGTGTATTCAATGTATCAGCTCGTTGTGTGGCTTCACATGCGCTGAACATCTTCGGTGATCACTCTGACGTTTATGCATGCCGCCAGACTGGTGCAGCAATGCTCTGCAGCTCAAGTGTACAGGAGGTTATGGATCTTACACCTGTATCTTACATGGCTGCTATCGAGGGAAAACTTCCTTTCATTAATTTCTTTGATGGTTTCCGTACATCACACGAAATCCAGAAGATCGAGGTTTGGGATTACAAGGATCTCGACGAGATGGTAAATCACGAGGCAATTGACGAGTTCAAGGCTAACGCTCTTAACCCGAATCACCCTCGTCAGATGGGTTCAGCTCAGAACCCTGATATCTTCTTCCAGGCAAGAGAAGCTTGCAACACTGGTTATGATGAGCTTCCTGCAATTGTTCAGAAGTACATGGACAAGGTTAATGCTAAGCTTGGAACAGATTATAAGCTCTTCAACTACTACGGAGCTGCTGATGCTGAGACAATCATCATCGCTATGGGTTCTGTAAACGATACAATCGAAGAGACAATCGACTACCTTGCAAACAAGGGCCAGAAGGTCGGCGTAGTTAAGGTTAGACTTTATCGTCCTTTCGATGCTAAGGCACTTGTAGATGCTATCCCTGCAAGCGTTAAGAGAATCGCTGTTCTTGACAGAACAAAGGAGCCCGGTTCTTACCGTGAGCCTCTTGCTCTTGATGTTATTGCTGCTCTTAAGGGCACTAAGTTTGAGTCAGTTCCTGTTATGTGCGGACGTTACGGTCTTGGTTCTAAGGATACAACTCCTGAGCAGATCGTTGCTGTATTTAACAACACAGATAAGGAGCAGTTCACAATCGGTATCAATGATGATGTAACACATCTTTCACTTGATGCAGGTGCTCCCCTTGTTACAACTCCCGAGGGAACAACAAACTGTAAGTTCTGGGGTCTTGGTGCTGACGGTACTGTTGGTGCTAACAAGAACTCTATCAAGATCATCGGTGACAACACAGACATGTATGCTCAGGCATACTTTGATTATGACTCTAAGAAGTCAGGTGGTGTTACAATGTCTCACCTTAGATTTGGTAAGACTCCTATCAAGTCAACTTACCTCATCAAGAAGGCTAACTTTGTAGCTTGCCACAATCCTTCATACATCCGCAAGTTCAACATGGTTCAGGAGCTTGTTGATGGAGGATCATTCCTTCTTAACTGCCCTTGGACAGTAGATCAGCTTGAGGCTGAGATCCCCGGACAGGTTAAGAAGTTCATGTATGACCACAAGATCAACTTCTACATCATGAACGGTTCTAAGATCGGTGTTGAAGTAGGTATGGGTCCTACAAGAATTAACACAATCCTTCAGTCTGCATTCTTCAACATCACAAAGATCATTCCTGAAGAAGATGCAATCAAGTTCATGAAGGATGCTGCTCAGAAGACATACGGCCGTAAGGGTGAAGATGTCGTTAAGAAGAACTGGGATGCTATCGATGCAGGTGCTGATCCGAAGAACCTCATCAAGGTAGAGATTCCTGAAAGCTGGAAGGATGCTAAGGACGAAGGCCTTGAGTTCACAGAAGCTAAGGGCAATCGTAAGGACGTTGTAGATTTCGTTAACAATATCCAGTCCAAGGTTAACTCTCAGGAAGGTAACACTCTTAAGGTTTCTGACCTTCTTCCTTATGTTGACGGTTCTACACCTAGTGGATCTGCTGCATTCGAGAAGAGAGGTATCGCAGTTAACGTTCCGAAGTGGGATGCTACAAAGTGCGTAGAGTGTGGATTCTGTTCACTCGTTTGTCCTCACGCTGCAATCAGAACAGTTGCTCTTACAGACGACGAAGTTGCTAAGGCTCCTGAAGGACTTCAGACAAAGGATCTCAACGGAGTTCCCGGATACAAGTTCTCAGTTGTTATTTCTGCACTTGATTGTACAGGTTGCGGATCTTGCGCTAATGTCTGCGTAGGTAACAAGGCTGGCGAGACACTTAAGATGGGTGCTATCGCAGAGAATAAGGACGAGCAGAAGTACTTCGACTATGCAGTTAAGACTCCTGTTAAGACAGAAGTTGTTGAGAAGCTTAAAGAGACAACAATCAGAGGTTCACAGTTCAAGCAGCCTCTCCTTGAGTTCTCAGGCGCTTGCGCAGGTTGTGGTGAGACACCTTATGTTAAGCTTGTTACTCAGCTCTTTGGTGACAGAATGTACGTTGCTAACGCTACAGGATGTACATCAATCTGGGGTAACTCCTCACCTTCAACACCTTACACAGTAAACGAAAAGGGTCAGGGTCCTGCATGGGATAACTCCCTGTTCGAGGATAACGCTGAGTTTGGTTTCGGTATGGTTCTTGCACAGAACGCACTCCGTGACGCTATTAAGGAAAAGGTAGAAGAGATCGTTGCTGCTGGCGGTTCTGCTAAGGATGCTGCTCAGAAGTATCTCGATACATTTGCTAACGGCGCTACAAACACAGCTGCTACAGAAGAGCTCGTAGCTGCACTTGCAAGCGACAGCTCAGATGCTGCTAAGTATGTTCTTAAGAATAAGGACTTCGCAGCTAAGAAGTCACAGTGGATCTTCGGTGGTGACGGATGGGCATTCGATATCGGATTCGGTGGTCTCGATCACGTACTTGCTTCCGGTAAGGATGTAAACGTTCTCGTTGTTAACACTGAGGTTTACTCAAATACAGGTGGACAGTCTTCAAAGGCTACTCCTACAGGTGCTGTAGCACAGTTCGCTGCAGGCGGTAAGGAGATCAAGCAGAAGGATCTTGCTTCTATCGCAATGAGCTATGGTTATGTATACGTTGCTCAGATCGCTATGGGTGCTGATATGAACCAGACACTTAAGGCAATCGCAGAGGCTGAGGCATATCCGGGACCTTCACTCATCATCGCTTATGCTCCTTGTATCAACCAGGGTCTTAAGGCCGGCATGAACAAGGTTATGGACGAAGAGAAGAAGGCAGTTGCTACAGGATACTGGCATATGTTCAGATTCAATCCTGCTGCAGAGCAGAAGTTCTCACTTGACAGCAAGGCTCCTACAGAGGAGTATCAGGACTTCCTTGACGGTGAGGTTAGATACCTTTCACTTAAGCTCAAGAATCCTGAGAGAGCACAGAAGCTCTATGCTAAGTCTAAGGAGAACGCTCAGGAGCGTCTTGACTACCTGAACAAGCTCGTTACTCTTTATTCTAAATAAAAGTGATCACTTAGCGAGGTTTTTTCGAGCTTAGTGTACTACTTTGTTCTGGCGAGCGAAGCGAGAGCAGAACTACATTATGAAATTTTGGAAAGGCTTCGGAGAGAAATCTCCGGAGCCTTTTTACTTAGGAAAAAATGCATATTAGAGCAATAAAAAACCGAGGTCATAAACCTCGGTCTTAATAGTTCATATTAAATCTGTGAAAGCTTCTGAATAGCCTCGTCCTTAATGATCACGCTGTAGTGCTCATTGAGGAACTGCTCGCTGATGGAGCTTGAGGACTCTGACTTACCATATTCGGAAAGGAGAGTGCAGAGCTTCTGAAGGTTAGCAGCTGATTCATTATCAGGATGGATCAACAGATAGAGCCTTCCGGTTGAGTCATTTTTATACAAAGTATTCCTTACGGACACAGTTACCTTATTAAGTGATGAGAACTCCATCACGTCATGCATTGATCCGAATGAGAAAAGGAAGAAGGGATCAACACCAGGTTTACCGGTGCTTCCTGAAGCAGCAGGTCTGGCCTTTGCAGGCTTGCTGTTACCAAGAACCCTGTCAATCATATCGGAATTTGTAGCTGTATCATTTTTGAGCTTCTGGAAAAGATCCATAACGTCTTCTTCAGACTCATCATCATCCTCAGAGCCAGTGATCTCGCTCTGAAGTGCGGGTGAGAAGTTGGCAAAGCGTGTGTCAAGCTCCTCGGGATCTTCTACTTTAGTTATAATGAGAACGATGCACTCGGAATTGATCGGAACAGCTTCGATCATAAGAGGAATGTCCTCCGCGTCGAATCCGAACTGGTAGCTGGCCTGCTGCATCATATCGCGAAACAGGTCCTTAGCTTTATCTGTTCCATATGCAAGCTCGCTGATCTTAAGCTCTCTGCTTGCTAAATCTTCCTTTGTGAGCGTGCATCGAATCTGAGAATCATTAACTCGTTCGATTTTCATGCGATGCCCTCCCTATCTATATAAAGGTTATAGTAAAATCTAGTAATGGTTTTTATATGTTAAATGAAACAACAACGTGTGTCAATAGATGTATCGGTATGTTTTAAAATTTCATATATATGAAGAAAATTATAAATTTATAAAATATTGAAATTCGTTGTTGACATTATGATTAGTGTCGTGTATATTACATACTCGTGGTGCCTCTGTAAAGAGTATCAGGGAGGAGGCATGTACACAAACAGTTTAATAAAAATGTTTCACACAGTCTGTGTGGAACGTCTTACAAGATCAACCGATAATCTCGGAATGAAATCAAAAAAATATACCTGTATCCATTTACAAACAAACAACAAACTTGCAGGAATAGTTTTTAGAAGATAAAGATTGTGATACAACAGTGGCACCAGTGCCATTAGTCGGCGATCTCTGATCTTACTTTTATTACCCGGAGAATTATTCTATCAGACTTATAAGAAGCACTTGGGAAATTATCACTAGGTAGAGGATTGATACGAATCCGCTTGCTCTTTTTGGTGTCTGAAGGTCTATTCTCATATCGAAACAGTTGACAAAAAAGCAGATTGAAAAGGAATTCATCATGTTGGCCCCACCAGCAGAGTACATGCCGGAATTAAGACAAGTTAAGGCATTCTATGATTTTTTAAGATTTGTCCATGGGTAAGAAGCACAATATCAGATGTATCGCCGAGAAAATGGCAACAAAACAGAATATTATGGTATAATGAGGCGATTGAAAGGAGTCGGTATTTTTAAATGAAAAAAAAGATTAAACCGGTGATTATCATAATCGCCCTTATTATAATTATTGGACTTATATATGCAGCACAGATTTTACTGGAGCATTTTTCATATACAAAGGATAAAGCAGATTTAAACGAGTACTACGGACTTACGGATGCAAAGCAGGCAGTTCTTTTCATAGATGACGAGCTCATGGAGGAGAAGGCGGCCTATTTAAATGAGAAGTTCTATCTTGATTACAATCTGGTTCATCAGTATGTAAGCAGCAGATTCTACTATGGCGCTGCGGACGGAATCATAGTTTATACGGGACCTAATGCGATCTATACCTGCGCTGTGGGTGACAGTACTATCACTTCTACAGCGGGAGATAGCATAAGTCTTGATACAGCTGCTGCAATTCTTGAGGGTGAGACTCTTTATGTTTCACTTGATTACATCAGCATGTTTACGGATAACACCTACCAGGGCTTTGTGGACGAGGGTCCTGCGAGAGTAAGGATATTCACTTCGCCCGGTAAAGAGGTTCAGGTCGGAACTCTGAAAAAGGATATCGCTATAAGAAGACTCGGCGGAAGAAAGAGCGAGGTTGTCAGCACTGCGATGGCAGGAACTGTGACCGTTGTGGAGCAGATGGAGGAGTGGTCAAGAATCATAACAGCCGATGCTCAGATAGGATATGTTGAGAACAAGCACCTGAAGGACATCGCACCCGGAGTACTTACAGGTGATGCTAATCCGAACAAGGTGGGCCTTGGTGAGTACACTTCCATTTCCATGGAAGGTAAGATCAACATGGGCTTCCATCCCATCGGTGGAATCGCAGGTAATGAGTCAGTTTCAGGTATTATCTCTCAGGCGAAGAGCCTTAACGTGATCGCGCCTACATGGTTCTCACTTTCAGATACCGAGGGTAATATCTCAAGCTATGCAACACACGATTACATAACAGCTGCACATGCCAGCGGAATTCAGGTATGGGCTGTGGTTGATAACTTTAATAATGAGAATAAGCCTGATACAGAGGCTGTGCTTTCAAGCGCTTCTGCCCGTGCAAACCTTATTTCTAACCTTTTGGCTCAGCAGGCTGAGTACGGCTTCGAGGGAATAAATGTTGACTTCGAGCTTATCGGCGAGAGCTACGCGGAGTCCTATGTTGAGTTCTTAAGAGAGCTTTCAGTGGCTTGCCGCCAGAATAATATAATCATGTCTATCGACAACTATGTGCCGATGGATTTCAACGATCACTATGATCTCACAGAGCAGGGCATTGTTGCTGACTATGTGGTAATCATGGGATACGACGAGCACTATGCAGGCTCTGAGGAAGCCGGTTCAGTTGCTTCTATCAGCTATGTGTCTACAGGAATTGAAAAAGCGCTGGAGGAGGTTCCTGCTTCCAAGCTTGTAAATGCAGTTCCTTTTTATACAAGACTCTGGACAACCAGCGGAGGAGAGCTCTCAAGTAAAGCTCTTCACATGGACGGAGCAGCAAGCTTCATCTCTGAAAACGGCATCGAGCTTAAGTGGGATGAGGCGACCTGCCAGTACTACGGCGAAAAGACAGCCGAGAATGGCGATTTCTATCAGATATGGAATGAGGATGCGAGATCCTTAGAGGCTAAGCTTGGCGTTATGCAGAGCAAAGGAATTGCTGGTGTTGCAGAGTGGGCTCTTGGCTTTGAGTCACCTGATGCATGGGATGTTATCGCAGATTATATGAGTAAGTAATTGAGGTTTTAAATAGAAGTAACAGATGGAAACAGAAGTAGTAATAATAGACGAACAGAATATAGATGAAAAGGCCCTTGAAGCTTTAAAGCATGCAGGGGATATAATTAAAAAGGGAGGGCTTGTCGCTTTTCCTACAGAGACCGTGTACGGACTTGGCGGAGATGCGCTTAATCCAGAGTCCTCTAAGAAGATCTACGCCGCTAAGGGCAGACCTTCAGATAATCCGCTTATAGTTCATGTGGCGGATATGGAATCAATAGAGAAGATAGTTAAGGAAGTTCCGGAGGAAGCCTATAAGCTTGCAGATGCGGTCTGGCCGGGACCTCTTACCATGATCATGAATAAATCAGATGCCGTTCCCTATGAGACCACGGGGGGACTTGATACTGTGGCGATCAGAATGCCAAGTAACAAGATTGCGGCTGAACTGATAAGGCAGTCGGGAGGCTATATAGCTGCTCCCAGTGCTAATCTGTCAGGAAGACCGAGTCCCACGGAGGCGAAGTACTGCGTGGAGGACTTGGACGGCAGAGTTGAGATGATAATCGATGGAGGCCAGGTTGGAATAGGCCTGGAGTCCACAATAGTTGATCTTACTGTGGAGCCTCCGATGATACTTAGACCCGGATATGTCACAAGGGAGATGCTTGATGATATCTTAGGCGGTGTCAGCATAGATAAGACGATTCTTAGTGCTGACAGTGGTGTTAAGCCCAAGGCTCCGGGAATGAAGTACAGACATTATGCACCTAAGGGTGACCTCACAATAGTTGAGGGAGATCCCGAAAAGGTTACCGAATATATAAATAAGGAAATCGAAAAGCTTCGCGCGGAGGGTGTTAAGACCGGTGTTATAGCTACATCAGAGACACGGGATCTGTATAAAGCGGATGTTGTTAAAAGCGCAGGTAACAGAGACGACGAGGAAGAGATTGCAAGGAACCTTTTTAGCATACTCAGACAGTTCGATGATGAGAATGTAGGCTGCATGTATTCCGAGGCTTTTAATGAGAACGGGATCGGACAGGCCATAATGAACAGACTTCTTAAGGCAGCAGGCCATAAGGTAGTCAGGATCTGACAGGAAAAGTAAACAGTTGCGGCCGCTATTTTTATATAGTAGGAACTGCAATAAATATAAAAAGAGGAGTATGAAAAAATGATAGCACTTGGTAGTGATCACGGCGGATTTGACATTAAACAGGTGGTAATCGAGCACCTTAAGGAGAGAGGCATTGAGTACAAGGACTTTGGTACCTATGACAAGAACTCCTGCGATTACCCGATTTTCGGTAAGGCAGCAGCTGAGGCTGTAGCAAACGGCGAGTGTGAGAAGGGTATTGTTATCTGCACAACAGGTATCGGTATCTCAATCGTTGCCAACAAGGTTAAGGGCGTTAGATGCGCACTTTGCAGCGAGCCTCATTCAGCTAGACTTACAAGAGAGCATAACGATGCCAACGTACTTGCAATGGGCGGGGCACTTATCGGTCCCGACATGGCAATCGATATAGTTGATACCTTCCTGGATACAGAGTTCTCAGGACTTGAGAAGCATGTAAGAAGAATCGGAGAGATTACTGATATGGAGTAATACCCTCATCGGCACAGCGTGCCACCTTCTGCCTGTAAGGCAAGGTGAATAAGAGGGTAGAAATTGAAAAAGGGGGATTGGAGTATGAAAAGAGAAGATTACATATCCTGGGATGAGTATTTCATGGGCGTTGCAAAGCTTGCAGCTATGCGCTCAAAGGATCCTAACACTCAGGTTGGAACCTGTATCGTAAGTCAGGACAACAAGATTTTATCCATGGGATATAACGGATTCCCTATCGGCTGTGACGATGACAGCTTCCCTTGGGAGAGGGACGGGGAGGATGAACTTTCTACAAAATATCCTTATGTTACCCACAGTGAGCTAAATGCCATTCTTAATTACAGAGGCGGAAGTCTTGATGGCGCAAAGCTCTATGTATCACTTTTTCCCTGCAATGAATGTGCAAAGGCTATCATTCAGTCGGGGATAAAGGAAGTAGTATATGACAGTGATAAGTACAGCTCATCAGCAGCAACGAGAGCATCCAAGAAGATGTTCGATGCCGCTGGAGTTAAGTACACTGCATATAGCAGATCAGGTAAAAATATCCATATAGAAATATAAAACAAAAACTATCAGAGGTTGAGAGTGAAAAGTTATTGGGGAAAGGCCTTTCGCCTCAGCGCACTTGCGCTGTTGCCGGTTTTATGCCTGAATCTGGGAAAGCCGGCGATAAGTGTACATGCAACAGAGGAAACCAAGAAGGCACTTCAGGAAGCAAAGGATAAACTTAATAATACTAAGGATCAGCTGAGTGATACTCAGGATCAGCTTGAGGACAAAAAGGACGACATCGGTAATCTCCATAAGGAGAAAACTGTCCTTGAGAGTAAGCTGAACGATCTGAATGAGCAGCTTGCTGAGGTTAGCAGCAACTTAGAAGACCTTGAAGGACAGATAGAAGTCAAGGAGGAGGAGATAAGTACCACTCAGGATGAGCTGGCTGCTGCTATAAGCACAAGGGACGAGCAGTACGCAGCCATGAAAAAGCGCGTGCAGTTCATCTATGAGAAGCAGGGCTTCATGCTCCTTGATATGCTGACAGATGTGGGTGGTTTTGCTGATTTCCTTAATCAGAGTGATTATGTTGCGGCGCTTTCGGCCTATGATAGAAAAATGCTCGAGCAGTACAAGGAAACCTGTGTGAATATCGATGCCAAGGAAAAGGCTCTCCAGACTGAAAAAGCAGAGCTTGATGAGTGCAAGGATCAGGTTGAGGCTGAGCAGAGCAGAGTTTCCGGTCTTGTCACTGAGACCAACGGAAGTATCAGCCAGTATAAGCAGAATATTTCTACTGCCGAGGAAGAGGCAAAGGATATAGAGGAGCAGGCAAGGGCATACGAGTCCCAGGTCGAGGAGCAGAATAAAGATGTAAAGGCTCTTGAGGCTAAGCTTGCTGAGGAAATAAGACTATCAAAGCTGGCAGCGAAATCAAAATGGAGAAATATCTCAGAAGTAAGTTTTGCAGAGGGTGACAGATACCTTCTTGCGAATCTTATCTACTGCGAGGCAGGTGGTGAGCCCTACGAGGGTAAGGTCGCTGTTGGTGCAGTAGTTATTAACAGGGTTTTGAGCTCGGTCTACCCGGATACGGTAGTCGGAGTTATATATCAGTCAGGACAGTTTTCACCTGTCGGAAGCGGAAGGCTTGCGCTTGCACTTGCTAACGGAAGTGCTACAGAATCCTGTTATCAGGCAGCAGACGCTGCCATGGGCGGAGCCACAAACGTAGGGAACTGCGTATACTTCCGTACTCCTATTCCGGGACTTTCCGGAATAAATATCGGCGGACACGTATTCTACTGATCCAGAACCTTTGCAGCGAGAGCCTTTATAATAGGCGCTTCAAGGGCAGAAATGCTGTTTTCATAAATCGCATCCATAAGATCACCGAGAGAGGTGAGAGCCTGTCTTAGCTGCTTTTCATCTATGAGCTGCATTTCGAAGGCTTCTGCTAACTCATCAAGATCAAGGATGCGTATCTTGCCGTCAGGGTAGATGACCACATCGGCGAGAAGATCGAGGGTAAGAACAGAATTCTCCTCAGGTCCTTTCTGATAATCCACGATATCGCAGTACCAGTACATAAGGCTGGAATCTGCGCGGTAAAATTTGCTAATCTTGTATCCGCGTTTTAAATAATAGATGGAATATCCGTGAGACAGATCAGACCGGGGATGTATCGCTTTCCATGCAGTGACAATAGTGTTATCATCACATTGCAGGATTTGATCATCCTTCAAAAGAATACATTCATCCGGAATAATACGTTTGCGGTAAAGAACAGGGTAACTCATGATTCCCCCTATCTGCGCTATCATGCGCTGGCTATAAACGTTTAGAAGTTAGAAAAATATTACCGCGATGAGTGTAATAAGTCAATGGAATTAAGGATTAGGATTTGTAATGAAAAACGCTATCTTTAAGATAATATATACAATAGTAGTATTTATAGTTTCCATATTTCTGATAGGGCACTTCACCAATGTTGAGACTGTCGACATGACAGCCAAGATGGGTGCTCCTACTTTTCCCACTGTAACATTTGATTCTAACGGAAAACAGGTGAATATGCTTCATGGGTACGCCACAGAGATGGATGTGGCCCACATGAGAGGAGAAATCCTGCTTACAACAGCTCAGAGAGGCATATCCTTCCAGATGAATACCTATGGAGAGGACGTAACGGATTTAAAATTCGAGGTAAGACAGGCTTCCGGTAACAGTCTTGTAGAGAATTCCGAGATTACTGACTTTTCAAGGGATGGAGATATCATCAAGGGGAGCTTTACGATGAAGGATCTGATCGACGCAGGTCACGAGTACATGCTGGTTCTTCTTGCTAACGTTAACGGCCAGACAGCAAGGTACTATACAAGAATCATGTGGCCTGAAAGTGACGAGTCCTTCCATGTGAACGAGGCTGTGGACTTTGCACTGAACTTCAGCAACAAGACCTTCGATAAGGTGGCAGCTTCTGAGGAAATATCAAATTATCTTGAGTCAAACGCTGATGAAGATAATACGAGCTTTTCTCATGTGAGCATAAACAGCAGCTTTGATCAGGTAACCTGGGGTGATCTTAATATAGCAAGTCACTCTGAGCCGAAGATCTTTATCAGGGATATTCAGCCCCAGACTTCGACAATCGACCTGGAATACCAGGTTGTTCAGAAGACCGTCGATGGAACCGAGAAGCTCTATGATGTTGAGGAAGCCTACAGAATAAGGTATACGACCGACAGAATCTACCTCCTCAATTTTGACAGAAAAATGAATTATGTGTTCAATGCGGACACCTCAGATCTTACGGATAATGTCATAAGTTTGTGGATAACTGATCCCGGAGTCTCTATAAAGGAGAGTGACGGTGGCGGCGTTTTTGCCTTTATCAGTCAGGACAGACTTTATGTTTACAATAGTACAAGTAACAAGATAGCTCTGGTATTTGGATTCTATAACGAGGATTACGCGGACGACAGAGCGACCTATAAAGGAAATACGATTCATATCCTGAACGTTGATGAAGCAGGAAATGTGCGCTTTGCGGTTTCCGGGTACATGAACCGCGGAGATCACGAGGGATGCGTTGGTAATGCTATTTATAACTATGACTCACAGCTTAACACCATCGAGGAGATGGCCTTTATCCCCTCCAATCTTCACCAGGATATAGTTCGCGCTTATTCTGAAAATGTGCTGTTTGCCAGCACTGGCGGTGACCTTTTCATGAAGGTTGAGGGCGATATCTATATGATCGATCTTGAGCAGCGAAACCAGAAGAAGCTTATCGAGAACATTTCGGAGGACAGATACTGCATCTCTGATACAGGAAGCATAATCGCATGGCAGGATGTGGATAACAAGAGTGTGCAGATCATGAACCTGAGCACTCAGGCTCAGTCAGATATACAGGCTGAATCAGGTGACCTCATAAGGGTTCTGGGCTTCATGGGTGAGGACCTTGTTTACGGAATGGTTCATGAGTATGACGTTCATACGGATCGTATGGGAACCAAGGTCTACGGAATGTACAGCGTCCACATTGTGGATAGCGAAGGTAATATCTTAGAGAATTACAGCCCCAACCAGGGTGTTGTTACAGATATTTCCATCGAGGATAACCTTATAAGATTATCAAGGGCTGCTTGGAATGATGGTAGCGGTCTCTACGACGAGCTGATTGATGACCAGATCATGAGCACTCTTAAGAAAGAGGTCGGAAGCAACTTCGTTACAGTGGCAGCTACTGAAAATTATAAGAATGTCACTCAGATAAATGTAAAGAGTAACATCAAGAAGAAGTCACTTATAGTTCAGACACCGAACATGACCCTGTATGAAGGAAGCCGCGAGGTAGATATAAAGTCAGACAGAGATGCTGAGACAGAACCCTACTACTTCGTATATGGGCTTTACGGCCTTGAAAAGGTATGTGACAATCCGGCAGAAGCGGTAACAAGCGCTTACAATGCTACCGGAGTTGTGACAAATGATGTGAATCAGTATGTATGGGTAAGAGGTAACCTTCTTGCTTCAAATCAGATCATGTATATAACGAACCTCGCTGAGGACTGGGAGAATATGTCTTCCGAGGATTCGACAAGCGTATGTCTCGACCTTATACTGCAGCACAAGGGTATAAGCGTTAATGCAAAGTCCATGCTGGAGCAGGGAGATTCTGTAGTGGATATCCTCTCAAACAGCCTTGTTAATACGAGAATACTTGAGCTTGACGGATGTCCCATGGAGGCAATGCTCTACTATGTAAATCAGGACATTCCTGTTATGGCTACATTAAACGACGGTAACAGCCTTCTTATCATAGGCTTCAATGATCTAAATACGGTTCTTCTCGAACCCTCAACTGGTCAGGTTTATAAGCTGGGAAGGGGCGACACCACATCTCTTCTTGAGAACAATGGTAACCACTTCATAACCTATCTGCCGGGACTTGAAAACTGATTATGGAACAAATGAAAACCACCAGGACTTTGGAAATCCTGGTGGTTATATTTTTGTTGTTTTTTATTATCTAATATTATTACTGAGGATCTTTCTCAAGCTCGCCGTTTTTATATCTTGCGATGATGCTGTTAATACGCTCAACAGGATTAAGAAGATCGCTGATAGAAGCGTCGTGGTTAAGAGTATCGATGAGGTAAGCGATGTACTTACTCATATCACAGCTGATGTACCAGTCACGGGAGAGAAGCTCGGGTGTCTGATAAATAAGGTTAGTTGTGAGTACTCTGTCGATGAGGCCTTCCTCATGAGCCTTATCAAATTTATCAAGACCGTTTGTGAAGAGTCCGAATGTAGAGAATGCAAAGATTCTTGCTGCCTTTCTCTGCTTAAGAGCTCTTGCAACGTCGAAGATACTCTCACCTGAGGAGATCATATCGTCTACGATGATAACGTCCTTGCCCTCAACTGAAGTTCCGAGGAACTCATGAGATACGATAGGATTTCTTCCATCGACAACCTGAGTGTAGTCACGGCGCTTGTAGAACATTCCAACGTCGAGACCCATAACGCTTGCAAGATAGATTGCACGGCCCATTCCGCCTTCATCAGGGGAAATAACCATCATGTGGTCTGAATCGATCTGAAGGTCATTTATATTTTTAAGAAGTGCTTTTATGAACTGGTAAGTAGTACGAACGGTTTCAAATCCGCTTAAAGGAATAGCATTCTGTACTCTGGGATCGTGAGCATCAAATGTGATGATGTTGTCAACGCCCATTCCTACGAGCTCCTGAAGTGCGATTGCGCAGTCAAGAGATTCTCTGGAAGTACGCTTATGCTGACGGCTCTCATAAAGGAAAGGCATGATAACTGTGATTCTTCTGGCCTTACCACCTACAGCCGCGATTATTCTCTTAAGATCCTGATAGTGATCATCAGGAGACATGTGATTTTCTTTTCCGAAAAGTGAATAAGTAAGAGAGTGGTTACAAACGTCAACCATGAGGTAGAGATCGTCACCTCTTACAGACTGCTTGATCACACCCTTGGCTTCACCGCTTCCGAATCTCGGAACCTCAGCCTTCAAAAGGTAGGAGGGACGTTCATAGCCTGTAAATGCAAGGCTGCCCTTGTGTTCGTTCTCGCGTTCCTGACGCCACTTTACGAGGTAGTAGTCTACCTTTTCACCAAGTGACTCGCATCCCTTAAGGGGAATGATTCCCAATGATCCAACAGGGATAGTTTCAAGGTTACGTTTTTCTTCTCTTCTTGGCATTGCCAAAATTCCTCACTTTCTATTCTGGACCTTTTTCATAATGCGGATATCCTTGCCCGTCAGCTTGCAAAGATGATATGAGCTGGCGATTCGGGAGGATACGCGCTCTGAATACATGGACTTGATGTCGTCCAAAGAAAAATTGGTTGTGATAATGGTAGATTTATTCCTGTTCAGTCTCTCATTAATGCATGTAAAAAGCTGAGGAATCGATGTATTAGAAACATGCTCAGTCCCCAGGTCATCAATTATGAGAAGTTCTGTATTGTAAAGGTCGTCATAAAGTGACCTCAGCTCCTCTGATTTTTTGAAATCATAAGTATTGGTCTGGATCAGTGAAAAGAGGGAAGCAGCGCTGAAATACAGCACGGAATGCCCTTTTTCAAGGATTTCCTTAGCAATACAAATGGAAAGGAATGATTTACCAGTACCAACTGTACCATAAAAGAGGAGGTTTGGGTATAAACTTTCAAAATTCTTAATAAATTCTTTCGAAGTTCTGACTGCACCGCGAAAACGGTCCAGATCCTCTCCCTCGTAGTAATCTTCGGATAAAATACTAAAATTAGCCTCTTCTGCCAGCTTGTTGATATTGGACTGGGCATAGAGGCGCTCAATTATTCTCTGTTTAAAGCATGCGCATTTTTCGTTGCCAACATAGCCGGTATCCTTACAAAAAGGACACTCGTACTGCATTTCAAGATAATCGTCGGCAAGCCCGGCTTCACGAAGAAGGCTGAGCTTTCGTTCTGAAACCTCTGCCAGCTGTCTGTGAAGCTCGGATTTGTCCAACTTCTCCCCGTTTAAGAGGCGACGCCCGAAGGCTGCGCTTCTTTTTCCTGTCTCCTGTTCGAGATCAAGGTAGCCAGGAACATGTTGCTCAACAT
Organism: Butyrivibrio sp. FC2001; assembly: GCF_000424125.1. Taxonomy (NCBI): domain Bacteria; kingdom Bacillati; phylum Bacillota; class Clostridia; order Lachnospirales; family Lachnospiraceae; genus Butyrivibrio; species Butyrivibrio sp. FC2001. The sequence goes on along the minus strand of NZ_AUJH01000025.1, from coordinate 30,893 downwards.
ACCTGATTCGCTTGGTAAGCTCACTTCTCTTGAGAGTACGAAGTCTCTCGTAATCGTGCATGATTTCATCATACTGAGTGTTTGTTAATGCCATAGCGATGTTCCCCTCCCTGTGCTCCCCTCACGGATTTGATCGCCGCGGGGGGAACACATATCTTAATTGTCCAGTAACTGCTGTTCCAGACTAGAAAGATCGTAGTCGTTTTGTCTAAACTGATGAAAACGATTGTTAGTTCTTATATTATCTGCCTTCTTGGCTGTTTCTTTTTTGGCTGTCTCCTTGCCGAAATCTGAATCAAGTTTATTGATATCAGCAACAGTCTTAACTCCGCCCTTGTACCAGCTTCTGAGGATACCGTCGCAGTACTGAAGGCGCTTAACCTGAGTCTGAAGTACTGTTCTGCGGCATGCCTCTGTGATGATAACAAGTGAAAAACCGTAATCATTCTGCCAACGATCAAAGAACTGAAGCTCAGCAGGAGTAGGAGCGTTCTGCATTCCAAGCTCCTTCATGATCTGATAAGCTGCTTTGCCTGCTGCATTCTCGCGGCTTGCCTCTGCTGTAGTTGTAATTCCTTTCTCGTGCCAGTTCATTGCAACCTTGCGGACGTAATCGAAGTCCTTCTTGCCATTGCTTGCACAGTGCTGGAGAAGGTAGTCCAGAAGATCCTCTGAGAACTCAAGCTCATCCTGAATATAGTAGATAGTCTTGATCTCGCCGGGATTAAGAGTGCGACCGAAGTACTGCTCAGCTACGAAAAGCATCTGCGGATTCTCCTTGTGATCCACTTTCTTCTTAGGCTTCTTAACAACTGAATACTTAGGCTGAGGCTCCTCCTGCGTCATACGTACAGAACGAAGAGATGTAACCTTAGCGGCTCTCTTAGGAAGTATATCCTGCATGTGGATACCAATCAGCTGACCTGCAGCATCGAGCTCAAGCCCGATGAGTCCTTGCTCCTCCCAGTAGGAGAGGGCGCGCTGAACGTCCTTCTCCGTATAATTGAACTTATCTGCAAGGTCAGCGACGCTGGTAGCCGTGCCTGCGCACATCATGCGAAGCAGATAAAGGTAAACCTTTATCTGAGCATCATTAGCATCTTCAAGATATTCATCAATAAAGATATTGGAAAGTGATGTCGTTGACATCATTGAATTGTGATTAATTGTAACTCGCCCCATCATGTGATTTCTTCACCCACTTTTTTCATATTTTTCTCTTTAATTCTCTTTAACACGACTTGAATTATACACAAAAGAAAGCTTTGTGCAAATGGGAAAAATGACGATAAAAATGCAGAGCCACACTGGGCTTGGACCATCCCGGTCCTTTGTGGACAATGTGGATAACGTGGACTATTTTTACGGAAAATGTAAAGAAAACCGCTGACAGCACATTTAGTTTCGAGGGTGCGGTCAGCGGAAGTTATCCACATGAAATTTTGATTAAATTGTGCAAGATGTAAGTGGATAGGGTGGACAATTACCTTCCTAAAAGGTCATTTGCGATATTTACAATATCGCCTGCCCCCATGGTTATCAACATGTCATCCTTAGTGCAATTTTGCAAAAGAAATTTTTCTATTTCGTCAAAGGATGGGAAGTAATAACATTCATGTCCCAGGGACTCGATTTTTTCCTTAAGAGTCCTGGAGCTGATGCCTAAGTTATCGGTCTCTCTTGCTGCATAAATATCAGCAATTATCAGTTTATCTGCAGGAAGAAGAGCGTTTGCAAACTCATCCATAAGTGCCTTGGTCCTTGTGAAGGTGTGAGGCTGGAAAACTACCCAGAGAGTTTTATGAGGATAGTTCTTGGCAGCGCTCAGTGTTGCAGCGATCTCTGTGGGATGATGAGCATAGTCATCAATAATGGTAAGTCCGTCAACGGTTCCTCTGTACTCAAAGCGTCTGCCTGTTCCTGTAAAGGAGGATAATCCGGCAGCAATCTCAGCGTCCGGAACCTCAAACACATCTGCTGTTGCAGCGGCAGCTATGGCATTGCCGATGTTGTGCTTGCCCGGAACCTTTAAGGAAATATCAAAACCATTTCCGTTCCTTCTATTAATATGGAACGAAGCGTTACCAAAAGCGTCATAGCTGATATCAGTAGGATAATAGTCGAATTCATCTGAAAAACCGTAGGTCTTTATGTTGCAGGAAAGACCATCTGTGATCTCGGAGAGATTCGGGATTTCGCCGTTTATTACAAGTGTTCCGTTTTCAGGAATGAGCTCGGCAAATTTTCTAAAGGATCTTCTGATGTCGTCGAGGTCCTTGAAGAAGTCAAGGTGATCGGCGTCGATATTAAGAATGATGCCGACTCCCGGGAAAAAGCTAAGGAAGCTGTTTGTATACTCGCAGGCCTCTGTAACGAAATATTTGGAATCACCAATCCTGATGTTGCCGTCGATGTCCTTTAAAAAGCCGCCGATTGAAACGGTGGGATCAAGCTTACCCTCGATCATTATCTTGGAAACCATTGCAGTGGTTGTGGTCTTACCGTGAGTTCCCGCAACGTTAACAGGAAGATAGTAGTGCTGCATTATCTGACCTAAGAGCTCAGCTCTTGTGAGCATTGGAATTCCAAGCTCCTTTGCTGCAGCAAATTCCGGGTTATCCGGATGAACTGCGGCGGTGTAAACTACAAGATCGGGCTTATTAGCGGGATCGATATTTTCAGCCTTCTGACCGAAGTGAACCCTGATGCCTGCCTTTACAAGTTCAGCGGTAGCGTCTGATTCTGAACGGTCGGAGCCTGTTACCTTAAAGCCTCTGTCTGCAAGCACCAGCGCAAGACCGCTCATGGAGATGCCGCCGATGCCGATAAAATATACACTTATGGGATTATCAAAGCTAATCTGATACACGATGTCCCTCCTGATTTTCTTATTAAATGTGCGAAAAAACTAATTTTGCTCTTTTCCGAAATTCTACTACTTCGTATTAATCATGTCAAAATTAAAAAAAGGTATCAAAAAGATAGAAAAATAGCGGATTTTTTTTGTTAATAAGTTTCCTTTAATTTTTTAATGTGATATACTCTAAGTGGTGATTTATTTGGGGGGAATTAAAATCTACCATTAATAAAATACACCGGATACTAAATTTAGATGACAACGAGGTCTTAACATGATAAAAAAAGAGATGATTGCCATGTTGCTGGCCGGTGGGCAAGGTAGCAGACTGGGCGTTCTGACCGCAAAGATGGCAAAACCGGCAGTTTCATTTGGCGGTAAATACCGCATCATTGACTTTCCATTGAGTAACTGTATCAATTCAGGAGTAGATACAGTGGGTGTACTTACTCAGTACAGACCGCTGCGTCTTAATTCGCATATCGGAATCGGTATTCCGTGGGATCTTGACCGTAATATCGGTGGTGTATCCATTTTGCCTCCTTATGAAAAGAGTGCAAACAGTGAGTGGTATACCGGAACAGCGAATGCTATTTTCCAGAACTTAGAGTATATGGAGAATTATCATCCTGACTATGTGCTCATTCTTTCCGGTGACCATATTTACAAGATGGATTACGAGACAATGCTTGATTTCCACAAGGCGAACGGAGCTGATGTAACTATCGCAGTTATGCCCGTGCCGATCGAGGAGGCGAGCAGATTCGGAATCATGATTACCGATGAGGACAGGAAAATTGTGGACTTCGAGGAGAAACCCGAGAAGCCGCGTTCCAACCTTGCATCCATGGGTATCTATATCTTCTCATGGGAAGCTCTTAAGGAAGCGCTCATCACTAATCAGGATCAGCCAGGTCTCGATTTTGGTAAGCATATCATTCCTTACTGCAAGGAGAAGGGACAGTCCCTTTATGCATACGAGTTTGACGGCTACTGGAAGGATGTAGGAACACTTACATCTTATTGGGAAGCTAACATGGAGCTCATTGATATTGTTCCTGAGTTCAACCTTTACGAGGAGTATTGGAAGATCTACACAAGGAACGAGGTTCAGCCTCCGCAGTACTTAGGACCTGAGAGTTCTACTTCCAGAAGTATTATCGGTGAAGGTTCTGAGATTTACGGAGAGGTTCATAATTCCGTTATCGGATGCGGAGTTAAGATTGGTAAGGGCACAGTAGTAAGCCACTCAATCATCATGAACGGAACCGAGATCGGTGAGAACTGTAATATTGAAAAGGCAGTTATAGCCGAGAATGTAAAGGTCGGCAATAATGTAAAGCTTGGCGAGGGTGACGAAGTTCAGAACGAGACCAAGCCCGGAATTTATAGAGACGGAATCGTAACTATCGGAGAAAAATCAGTTGTGCCTGACGGCGTATCCGTTGGAAAGAACACAATGATCTCCGGTGTAACTACCGAAGCAGACTATCCTGACAGAGTACTGGGTAGCGGAAGAACATTAGATAAGGCAGGTGATAGGTAGTGAGAGCGATTGGAATTATTCTTGCCGGAGGCGGCAGTAACCGCATGCACGAGCTTTCTAAAAACAGAGCCGTTTGCGCTATGCCCATTGCCGGTTTTTACAGAAGTATTGATTTTGCACTTAGTAACATGACGAACTCCCACATTCAGACGGTGGCGGTTTTCACGCAGTATAATGCAGGAAGCCTTAATACCCACCTTTCATCATCCAAGTGGTGGGACTTCGGACGTAAGCAGGGTGGTCTTTATGTATTCACTCCTGCAGCAAAGGCTAACGGAAATCTCTGGTACAGAGGAACAGCCGATGCTATTGCGCAGAACCTCAGCTTTTTGAAGAGCTGTCATGAGCCCTATGTGGTTATCACATCAGGTGACTGCGTATACAAGATGGATTATAACAAGCTTCTCGAGTATCACATCGAAAAGCAGGCAGATATCACAGTGGTTTGCAAGGACGTTGCAGCAGATATCGATGCTGAGAGATTCGGAACACTCCGCATGAATGAGGAGAGCCGTATCGAGGAGTTTGAGGAGAAGCCCGTTGTGGCAAGATCCAACACGGTTTCCTGCGGTATCTACGTTATCAGACGCCGCCAGCTCATAGAGCTGATCGAGAAAGCACAGACAGAAGAGAGATTCGACTTCGTTAGGGATATCCTCGTGAGATACAAGGATATGAAGAGAATCTATGGTTATAAGCTGAAGACATATTGGAATAACATCGCTTCAGTTGAGGATTACTTCCGCACCAACATGGACTTCCTTAAACCGGAAGTAAGGAACTACTTCTTCAACGAGTATCCCGGTGTTTATACCAAGGTAGTTGACCTTCCGCCGGCAAAATACAATGTGGGAGTTAAGGTTTCAAACAGCCTTATCTCAAGCGGATGCATCATAAATGGTATGGTTGAGGATTCAGTTATTTTCAAGGGAGCATTCATTGGTAATAACTGCTACATCAAGAATTCAATCATCCTGAATGACGTTTACATTGGAGACAACACTCACATTGAGAATTGCATCGTGGAGAGTCATGGTACCATTCAGGCAAACTCCTATTACAAGGGAGAGAATGACATCAAAATAGTAGTAGAAAATAATGAGAGGTATGTAATCTAAGTATTCATAAGACATTTCTAAAAGGGGGACAAACAGGATGAATATTACAGATGTTCGTGTCAGAAAAGTAGCAAAGCAGGGCAAAATGCGTGCAATCGTTTCAATCACACTTGATAATGAATTCGTAGTTCATGACATCAAGGTTATTGAGGGCGACAAGGGGCTTTTCATTGCAATGCCCAGCAAGAAATCAGTTGATGGAGAGTATCGCGATATTGCACATCCTATCAACTCCGACACCAGAAGGTTACTTCAGGACACAATTCTTAAGGCCTATGACGAGGCTTCAGATGAAGTTATCGATTCAAGACCTGTAGCTGAAGAGCCTGCACCGACAGGAGTTGGAAGTTTGTTTTGATATAAAATTGTATTCAGAATGATTTTATGAGATTATATGGGGAGTGGCGTTTTGGGCGTCATTCCCTATTATTTTATTAAGAAAGAAAGCCTTCGCCCTTTAGGGAGAAGGTGTCTGCGAAGCAGACGGATGAGGGTAATATGTATTTAATAGCAGGACTCGGCAATCCCGAGAAGAAATATAATGCCACAAGACATAACGTTGGCTTTGGTGTAATAGATTTATTATCTGAAAAGTATGACATAGATCTGACTGAGATGAAGTTCAAGGGAATGTATGGAAAGGGAAGGATCGGTAATGAAAAGGTGATCCTATTAAAGCCCCTCACCTACATGAACCTTAGCGGTGAATCCATCAGACCTGTGGCTGATTATTTTAAGATCGATACTAAGACGGAGCTTATTGTTATCTCCGATGATATAGAGCTTGATCCAGGAAGAATCAGGGTTCGTCCCGGCGGAAGTGCCGGCGGACACAACGGCCTTAAGAGCATCATCGCAGAGCTTGGTCACGATCAGTTTGCGAGAGTAAGAGTTGGTGTTGGCAAAAAGCCGCCGAGAATTGATCTTGCAGACTGGGTTCTTGGACATTTTGATAAAGAGGATACTGCACTTGTCATGGATGCCATGGAGCATGCTGCAGATGCGATAAATATAATCATGGAAAACGACGTGAATGCCGCCATGAACAAGTGGAATGGATATAAGCCCGAAGAAAACAAATGAGATAGGATGAAACTAAATGCCTTCTCCGTTGGGAGAAGGTGTCTACACAGAAGACGGATGAGGGTAATATGAGAGCAATAGAAGCGCCTCTTCAGGAACTGGAGGCTTTCCAAAAACTGAATAAATATCTTGAAAAGCCTTTTGCCTGTGCGGAGGTTTCAGGATGCATGGATTCTCAGAAACTTCATTTTATAGGAGGGCTGGCGCAGGACTTTAAGTACCGCATCATCGTAACCTACAGCGATATCAGGGTTAAGGAGATTGTGGAGGATTACAGATTCTACGACCGCAATGTGACGGTTTACCCTGCAAAGGATTTGATCTTTTACCAGGCGGATATCCACTCCAATGAAATCGTAAGGGAGAGAATCCGATGCTTGAGACGCCTTATTGAGGGACGTCCCGTTACAGTTGTCACCACCTTCTCAAGTCTTATGACACCTCAGATTCCGATAGATGTCATCAGGGATAACATCCTGAAAATTGACAAGAGAAAGCCCGTCAATGAGAGGGAGATAGCAAAGACTCTCACAAAGATCGGTTATTCCAGAGTGTATCAGGTCGGTGCTCCGGGAGAGTTTTCCGTAAGAGGTGACATCATCGATGTCTTCGATTTGACTGAGGAGAACCCCTACAGAATAGAGCTTTGGGGCGACGAGGTTGAGAACATCAGAAGCTTCGACATTATGACCCAGCGCTCGATCGATAAGCTGGAGTCCATCGAGATCTATCCCGCAGCCGAGATTATCCTTACGGATGATGAGAAAAAGCAGGGCTTAAAGAAGATGGAGAGCGAGACGAAGCTTGTCTATCAAAAGCTCCGCGACGAGTTTAAGACAGAGGCTGCCCACAGGATAAAGACTTCCTTCGAGGAACTTAAGGAAGAGCTCACAGAGCTTGAGCTGGAGGTCAACTTAGAGAGCTATATCAGATATTTCTATGATAAGACGGTGACCTTCTTAGAGCTTTTCCCTGCAGGAAAATCCTGCATTTTCATAGATGAACCGCTTCATGTATTAGAGCACGCATCTGCGGTTGAGACAGAGTTTAGGGAGAGCATGATCCACAGATCAGAGAATGGATATGCCCTGCCTTCCCAGATGGATCTTCTGTACTCAGCTGAAGAGTGTATCGCCAGAATGCAGAGCACAAGGCGAGTCATGGTATCTGCACTTCAGGCACCTGCGGGACTTAACAAGTTTGAGCCGGAGCTTCATGTGGAGGTTCATGCGAGAAGTATCTCGCCCTACAACAACAGCTTTGAATCTCTGGTCCATGACCTCAAGGGCTTTGTGAAAAATGGTTACAAGGTTCTGATATTGTCGGGATCCAGAACGAGAGCCAAGCGAATTGTAGAGGATTTGCGAGACCAGAACGTAACAGCTTTTTATAGTGAGAATCCCATGAGAGAGCTGCAGCCCGGGGAGATAATGACCTATTACGGAAGAATCCTTAAGGGCTTTGAGTACACTGATTTAAAATTCGCGGTTATCTCAGAGAGTGATATTTTCACTGAGCATAAAAAGAAAAAGAGAAAGAGCTCCAAGTCAAAGTACAGCGGAGAAAAGATTTCAGGATTTTCGGACCTCACTGTGGGTGACTATGTTGTCCACGAGGACCACGGACTTGGAATCTACAAGGGAATCGAGAAGATTGAAACTGACCATGTTGTCAGGGATTATATAAAGATCAGCTACGCAGATGGCGGTAATCTCTACGTTCTTGCGACGGGACTTAACGTCATTCAGAAGTATGCAAGCGGAGATGCAGGGGCTGACGGCAAGGCCAGAAAGCCGAAGCTTAATAAGCTTGGAACCGGCGACTGGAAGAGAACTAAGAACAAGGTAAGGACAGCGGTTGAGGAGATCGCGGACGACCTTGTGGAGCTCTATGCCAAAAGGCAGAACAGCAACGGCTATCAGTTTAGCCGTGATACTGTGTGGCAGCAGGAGTTTGAGGACGCATTTCCTTTTGATGAGACAGAGGATCAGCTGGTCGCTATATCGGACACTAAAGGTGACATGGAATCCTCCAGGATCATGGACAGACTTATCTGCGGTGACGTTGGATTTGGTAAAACCGAGGTGGCTATACGTGCTGCCTTCAAGGCGGTTCAGGATGGAAAACAGGTTGCTATTCTGGTTCCCACAACCATCCTTGCGCAGCAGCATTATAACACCTTCACTGAGAGAATGAAGGACTTCCCCGTGAGGGTTGATATGATGTCCAGATTCCGCACAGCTTCCGAGCAGAAGAAGACAGTCGAGGATCTGAAAAAGGGTCTTGTTGATGTGGTCATCGGAACCCACAGACTTTTGTCCAAGGATGTTGTGTATAAGGACTTGGGACTTCTTGTGGTGGATGAGGAGCAGAGATTTGGCGTAACCCACAAGGAGAAGATAAAGAAGCTTAAGGAAAATGTGGATGTTTTGACACTGTCCGCAACGCCTATTCCCAGAACCCTTCACATGTCACTGGTTGGAATAAGGGACATGAGCGTTCTTGAGGAAGCGCCCATGGACAGACAGCCCATCCAGACCTTCGTCTGCGAGTACAATGATGAGATGGTCCGCAAGGCGATTTCCAGAGAGGTGGCAAGAGGCGGTCAGGTTTACTATGTTTATAACAGGGTTAATGACATCGCCGATGTGGCTGCAAGAATCCAGAAGCTGGTGCCTGAGGTGAACGTATCCTTTGCCCACGGCCAGATGAAGGAATCTGAGCTTGAGCGAATAATGTACGACTTCATAGACGGCGAGATCAATGTACTGGTATCTACCACCATCATTGAGACCGGACTTGATATATCAAATGCCAACACGATGATCATCCACGATTCTGATAAGATGGGACTTTCACAGCTTTATCAGTTAAGAGGACGTGTCGGAAGATCCAACAGAACAGCCTACGCTTTTCTTATGTACAAGAGAAATAAGATGCTGAGGGAAGTTGCTGAAAAAAGACTCTCCGCGATTCGTGAGTTCACGGACTTAGGCTCCGGCTTTAAGATTGCCATGAGAGACCTTGAGATCAGAGGTGCAGGTAACCTCCTTGGAAAGAGCCAGTCAGGACACATGGCTTCAGTAGGATATGACCTCTACTGCAAGATGCTTGGTGAAGCAGTTCGAAGGAAGAAGGGTGAGGAGCAGGATGCTCTTCTGGAAGATTTTTCAACAAGCGTGGATATTGATGTAGACGCATTCATTCCAAGCGATTATATTGTTAACGAGGAGCAGAAGCTTGAGATCTATAAGCGAATTGCCGGAATCGAGAATGAGGGCGACCGCGATGATATGAGAGATGAGCTTAGAGACCGCTTCGGAGATATCCCTGAGTCGGTGGACAATCTTATAAGAATATCACTCTTAAGAGAAAAAGCGCACAAGCTTTATATCCTTGAGATAAAGGGCGGAAACGGCGAGGTTGCAATCAAGATGAACAACAACGCCAGACTGAAGGCGGAGAATATTCCGGTTTTCATAGATGCCTGCGAAGGAAAGATCAACTTCAGACCGGCTTCATATCCGCTGTTTTTGTATAAATATGTTAAGGATAACAATACGCTTCAGGCGGAAAGACAGCTCCTTAAGGATGTGGAAGAGATTGTTGATAAGATGGAAGTTCTTGCAGATAACTAATTAAGTGGAGACAACATGGACGAGATACAGATCATAAATGAAAAATACATAACCCAGCTTCGCGAGCGCGTTGAGCGAAAGCTTGGTGAGAGTCAGGGTGCCTGCGAGCCCTTGGATAGTGCTCTTAGAAATGTAAGAGAACCCATAGAGAATCCTAAGGTTGTTTATCAGGGAGAGCCCGGAGCCTACAGCGAGATGGCGGCTATTTCTTTTTTTGGAAAAGGCGTTAACAGTGAAGGCCTTGTTCATTTTGAGGACACCTTCGAAGCCATTAAAAGCGGAGCGGCAGACTATGCGGTTCTTCCTATTGAGAACTCATCCACAGGTGCAATCCGCCAGGTGTATGATCTTCTTGCTCAATATGAGTGCTATATGGTGGGCGAGACAACCGTAAGAGTAAAGCACAACCTGATGGTTCTTCCGGATGCGGATATGTCTGATATCAAGACAGTTTTCTCACATGAGCAGGGAATATTCCAGTGCGAGCAGTTTTTAAATGAGCATCGCGATTGGGTGAGGGTCCCTCAGGCAGACACCGCGGGAAGTGCACGCATGGTTTCCGAGCTTGGTGATAAGAGTAAGGCTGCCATCTGCTCATCAAGAGCCGCTGAGATCTACGGGCTTAAGATAATAAAAGAGGGCATTAATACTAATAGAAGTAACACCACAAGATTCGTGGTGGTATCGCCAATGATGGAGCTCAGACCCGGAAGAGACAAGATCTGCATCAGCTTCAGAACTGAGCATAAGGCCGGAGCACTTCACGAAGCCCTTACGGTTTTCAGAATTTACGGGCTTAACCTTGTAAGGCTGGAATCACGTCCTATTCCTGAGGAGAAGTGGCAGTACATGTTTTTTGCAGAGTTCACGGGAGACCTTACTGTTGAAGGCATGAACCGCGTGATCGAGGCGCTGATGTGTACGGTCAGCGATATCAGGATATTTGGTAACTTCGTTGAGAATCTGGAGTGATTATTTAAGAAAATTCTGGAATCAGAAATTAAGAACAGAAAATAAGAATAGATATAAAGAATAGACATAAAGAATGCTGTCGCTTGAAGAAAAGCGGCAGCATTTTTAGTAGAGTTTATATCCTGGTACTTTCAGGCTGAGTGAAGCCTGTCATACTTTTAAAGCCTTTTAACGGTGCATTTCTGATTTTCGCCGTGACGGATCTCGTTCTTGCGGCATCTGAAAACATTTGCATTTTCAATGGAAATAATGTGCCCGCCATCACTTGCAAGAGCAGAGAGCATCTGCTGATAAAAGGCCTTGTAATCCTCCTCAGTCATCGACATTACAAAGTCGTGGTGCTGGTGATCCGTTGAAATGACGCAGGATTTATATCTGTTGTCGTAATGAACTCCGTAGAACTTGCATATCTCATCCTGTAAATCATTGGTAGCATTGATACAGTGCATTGCAATATACATGGCGACCTCCCTCAAAGAAAACTACAGAAATATAATTCTAAATATCTTAAGTATTCTCTTTATATTTTAGACTATTGATAAACAAAAAACCACTATGTCATAACATTGTAGTCGTACTGCTGTATGGGGAGTTTACATCTGCCCACTATGGAATCAGTCGTGTGTATGGAAATGAGAGGGCATCTTTTGAGATTTGGTACCCCTTTATGGCGTTATTTTAAGCTTTTTTATGACTGCTTGGAAATGTTAGCGCGTTTTTATCGGTTTGGTACCCATGCTTTGGGATATTATGGGTACCAAATCGCTAGAAATCATTATATATTTCCTTTTAGTTTTCAGATGCCTAAAAAATAAGCGGTAAAAGGGTACCAAATTCATTAAAAGATTCATATATTTCCTTTTGAATTGTTATAATCCGATGAAAGTAAGTGACTAAAAATATAGTATAGGGTATGATACAACTTGGAGGCTTGATATGGACTTATTGAAAAAATTTATACTTTATTACAAACCCTACATTGGGGTGTTTTTGCTCGACCTTTTGGCGGCATCGATATTGTCAATTATAGATCTTGTATTTCCGCAGCTACTTAGAGTTCTCAGGGAGACACTTTTCCTGGAGAGCCCGGAGAAAATAATTGCAGGTATAGGTAAGCTTGCGATTGTACTTTTTATAATGTATACAGTCAGAGCGCTGTGCAAGCACTATGTGACCTATCAGGGACATATGATGGGAGCCCGCATGGAGTCGGGAATGAGAAGTGATCTCTTTGAGCAGTTTGAGAGATTCTCTTTTTCATATTATGATAAAAACAATACAGGCGAGATGATGAGCAAGCTTGTTTCAGACTTGTTTGATATATCAGAGCTTGCGCATCACGGACCGGAAAATATATTTATTTCTGTTGTGAAGCTTGTTGGATCATTTTTGATCCTCATGACTATGAATGTTCAGATGACGCTGATACTGGCAGCAGTTGTGGCATGTATGGCCATCTTTTCATTCAGGCAGAACGGAGTCATGCGCAGAACCTTTTTCGATAACAGGAAAAAGATTGCGGGAATCAATTCATCACTTCAGGATACGCTTGGTGGAATCAGAGTTGTGAAATCCTTTACCGGAGAGGACATTGAGAAGGCTAAGTTTGATAAGAGTAACGATGCTTTTCTTGAATCCAAGAAGGCGAATTACCTGACAATGGCGCTGTTCCAGTCAGGCAACAATTTCTTTGAAGGACTTATGTACATTGCAGTGATCGTGTCGGGCGGTTTCTTTATTGCTAAGGGAACCCTATCGGTTGAGGATCTTGCAGTCTATGCACTTTATATTAATGTATTTATTGCACCTGTTAACGTGCTTATTGAATTTACGGAGCAGCTTCAGAAGGGTGCTGCGGGATTCCAGAGATTCCGGGAGGTCATGGATGTTGTGCCTGAGATAGAGGATGCCCCGGATGCTGAAGAGCTTAAGGAATGCAAGGGAGATGTTGATTATGAGAACGTATCCTTTGCCTATGATGACGAAGAGGAGAGGGTTCTTGATCACATCAGCCTTCATGTTGATGCAGGAAAAAAGGTTGCTATAGTCGGTCCTTCAGGCGGAGGAAAATCCACACTTTGCAGCTTGCTTCCAAGATTCTACGATGTCACCAGGGGCTCTGTGAAAATCGATGGTAAGGACGTAAGAAGCCTTACCCAGAAATCTTTAAGAGGTGTCATTGGTATCGTACAGCAAGAGGTGTATCTTTTTAATGGAACCATTAGGGAGAACATCGCCTATGGCAGACAGGGAGCAAGCTTTGAAGAAATCAGGGAAGCGGCGAAGAAGGCAGACATGGATGACTTTATTTCTTCACTTCCAAATGGTTACGATACTCTGGTAGGTGAGCGTGGAGCAAGGCTTTCCGGAGGCCAGAAGCAGCGCATTGCTATAGCAAGAGTATTCCTTAAAAATCCGCCGGTACTGATTCTTGATGAGGCCACCAGTGCCCTGGATAATGAATCAGAGAGATATATTCAGGAGAGTCTGGACAGACTTGCAGTTGGCAGAACGACGATAACAATTGCTCACAGACTATCTACTATCAGGAATGCTGATGAGATTATCGTTCTTGATTCCGATGGAATTAAGGAGACCGGTAATCATAAGCAGCTACTTGAAAAGAACGGAATCTACGCTAAGTACTATCGTATGCAGGTAGGTACGGTTTAAGTAATTGTTTAGCCGGGTCTTTTCAGGCTTAGTGTAATACTTGGTTCCGTTGAGCGGGACTTTACTACTAACGAGGTAACATACATGTCATTTGCACATTTACATGTCCATACGGGATATTCCCTGCTGGACGGGTCCAACAAGGTTGCTGACTATGTAAAGAGAATAAAGGAACTCGGACAGACAGCCGGCGCTATTACTGACCACGGCGTCATGTACGGAGTTATTGATTTTTATAAGCTGGCTAAGAAGGAAGGCATAAAGCCCATCCTTGGCTGCGAGGTTTATGTTGCGCCGGGATCACGCTTTGAGAAGGAAGCCGGGGTTAATGAGAATAGATATTATCACCTGGTTCTTCTTGCGGAAAATAATAAGGGATATGAGAATCTGTCCCACATCGTCAGCCGCGGATTTACGGAAGGCTATTACTACAAGCCCCGTGTTGACCTTGAGCTTTTACAGGAATTTCATGAGGGAATAATCTGCCTTTCTGCCTGTCTTGCAGGTGAAGTTCCGAAGGCGATAACCAAGGGAGACCTTGATGAAGCAAGGGCAGCAGCCAAAAGATATGACGACATTTTCGGGCACGGCAACTTTTTCCTTGAGATGCAGGACCACGGAATTCCGGAGCAGGCAAGGGTGAACTCTGCCCTCCTTACACTATCCAAGGAGCTTGATATTCCGCTGGTTGCGACAAATGACTGTCACTACACCTATGCGGAGGATGCTGAGCCCCACGATCTTCTTCTTTGTATCCAGACCGGTAAGAAGGTCTCAGATGAAGACAGAATGCGCTATGAGGGCGGTCAGTACTACGTTAAGAGCGAAGATGAGATGCGACTTCTTTTCCCGTATGCTCAGGAGGCTATTGAGAATACACAGAAGATTGCTGACAGATGTAATGTCGAGATTGAGTTCGGCGTTACCAAGCTCCCTCACTTCGATGTGCCGGAGGGGTATGACTCATGGACATATCTTAACAAGCTCTGTGACGATGGTCTGAAGGAACGCTATCCCGAGGATGACGGAACCATCAAGAAGCAGCTTGATTACGAGCTCTCTGTTATTAAAAGAATGGGCTATGTGGATTATTTCCTCATAGTTTGGGATTATATAAATTTCTGTAGGGAAAACGGAATTGCGGTGGGCCCTGGACGTGGCTCGGCAGCAGGCTCCGTAGTTTCATACTGCACTCATATTACAAACATAGATCCTGTTAAGTATGATCTTCTCTTTGAGCGATTCCTTAATCCGGAACGTGTATCCATGCCCGATATAGACGTGGACTTCGAGTACGAGAGAAGACAGGAAGTCATCGACTACGTTACCAGGAAATACGGTGCCGATAAGGTTGTTCAGATCATAACCTTCGGAACATTGCAGGCTAAGGGAGTTATCAGGGATGTGGCGAGAGTATTGGATCTTCCCTACAGCTACGGCGACAACCTCGCCAAGATGATACCTAATGAGCTTAATATAACGCTGTCCAAGGCGCTGGATATGAACCCTGAGCTTCGCGGAATGTATGATTCGGATCCTCAGGTTAAGCATCTGATAGATATGTGTAAAAAGCTTGAGGGACTTCCGAGGCACACATCAATCCACGCTGCCGGCGTGGTTATCTGCCAGAAGCCCGCGGAGGATCTGGTTCC
The DNA here is from genome assembly GCF_000424125.1 of Butyrivibrio sp. FC2001. NCBI lineage: Bacteria > Bacillati > Bacillota > Clostridia > Lachnospirales > Lachnospiraceae > Butyrivibrio > Butyrivibrio sp. FC2001. The sequence goes on along the minus strand of NZ_AUJH01000025.1, from coordinate 15,354 downwards.
TCTTTCAAGGTCGGCGGAAGGTAACCTCACAACCCAGTTCACCATGACCACTATTGAAGAGCTGGGACTTTTGAAAATGGATTTCCTTGGCCTTCGTACCCTTACTGTAATTAAGGATGCTGCGAGATTTGCAAATGAATCCATCGGAGCAAAGCCCGGAGACCCCAATTACATAGACATGGATAAGATCAACTACGATGATCCTCAGGTGCTTGCTGCGATTGGAAGCGGTCATGCGGAGGGTGTGTTCCAGCTGGAAAGTGCGGGCATGCAGTCCTTCATGAAGGAGCTTAAGCCCCAGTCCCTGGAGGATATCATCGCAGGAATTTCCCTGTATCGTCCGGGGCCCATGGACTTTATTCCTAAGTATATTTCAGGAAAAAAGGACGCGCAGAACATAACCTACGAGGCACCGCAGCTTGAATCAATACTTGCGCCTACCTACGGCTGTATCGTCTATCAGGAGCAGGTTATGCAGATAGTTCAGCAGATGGGTGGCTACACACTTGGACGAGCTGACGAAGTAAGACGTGCCATGAGTAAGAAGAAGCAGCATGTCATGGAGGTCGAGCGAGAGAACTTCGTTAATGGTAACGAGGCGGAAGGCGTTCCCGGATGTAAGGCCATCGGAGTAGCCCCTGATGTGGCTAACAGAATCTACGATTCCATGATGGACTTTGCAAAGTACGCCTTTAACAAATCACACGCTGCCTGCTATGCGGTTGTCTCAATGCAGACGGCATGGCTTAAATATTACTATCCCGTTGAGTTTATGGCTGCGCTTATGACCTCAGTCATAGACAATCAGGGAAAGGTTTCTTCCTATATAATGACCTGTCGAAATATGGGAATTGAGATCATGCCCCCTGATATCAATGAGGGCTTTTCAGGCTTCTCAGTAGCAAGAATTGCAAAGCCTACAGAAATAGCTAGTGCTGACGGCTCAAAACCGGTAGCAGATGACAGAACCGCAGGAAAAGCTATACGCTATGCCCTGACTTCTATTAAAGGAGTAGGACGCCCTGTCATCGAATCCGTTGTAGAGGAAAGAGAGCTGGGAGGAAAATTCAGGAATCTCAACGACTTCCTTACAAGAATGGAGCCCTACGGCGACATCAACAAGAGAGCCGTGGAGAACTTTATCAAGGCAGGAGCTCTCGACAGCCTTGGCGGCACAAGAAAGCAGATGATGTGCGTCTACGGAAAAGTGATGGATCAGCTCCATGACAAGAATAAGAACAGCGTCGCAGGACAGATGTCATTGTTCGACTTTGCACCTCAGGAGGTGAAGGAACAGTTCGAGATAAAGCTTCCCGATGTGGGCGAGTACCCCAAGGACATGCTTCTCGAATTTGAAAAAGAGGTTCTGGATGTATATGTATCAGGGCATCCTCTCGAGGAGTACGAGGGACTCTGGAAAAAGCACATAACCGCAAAAACCACGGATTTCTATCTCGATGAGGAGACAGGCGAAGCAACGGTTGAGGATAATTCCACAGTCACTGTCGGTGGAATCATCTCCGACAAAAAGACCAAGTACACCAAGACCGACCAGCTTATGGCCTTCATCACCCTTGAGGACCTTGTTGGAAGCATAGAGGTCATCGTATTCCCCAAGACCTACGAGTCCAACGTGGGAAGACTAAACGACGACGCCAAGGTATTCATCCAGGGCCGCGTAAACGCCGAAGAGGACAAGGACGCCAAACTCATTGCTTCCAAAATCCAGCTCTTCGACGAAGTACCGAGAACCCTCTGGGTGCAGTTTGATAATAAGGAAGCATATGAGCAAAATGCTAAACTCCTCGAGGAAACCCTGCTTTCTACAGTAACAGGTCCTGGAGCTCGTGATCAGGTGAGTGTATTCCTTAAGGATACAAAGCAGATGAAAAAGCTCTCACCCTCCTTGAAAGTAAAAGCAAACGACGACACCCTCGCCCTCCTCGCCAACAAATTCGGATCCGACAACATTAGGGTAGTATAAGCTATTCCCCATTATTCCTTGAATGTTTTTGCTATCTGCATAAATATTCGAATAATTTAGCAGTTTTAGTAAATCACGACGCAGACGAAAACATCCATTAATGAATTATGTTCCGGAGGCATACCATATCTAAAAAAATGCTAAATTTATGTGCCTATATAATTGCAGATTGCCAAAAATTGCGCTAATATATAAATCGTAAAAGTGACAAAGATTTATCAATAACGAGGTATTACCTGATATGGCAAAAGAAATCAAAACTATCGGAGTCCTTACAAGTGGTGGCGATGCACCCGGAATGAACGCTGCTATCCGTGCGGTTGTTCGTAAGGCTCTTGCAAACGGACTTAAGGTTAAAGGTGTTAAAAAGGGCTACATGGGCCTTCTTAATGAGGAGATTGTTGACATGGAGCGCCGCAGTGTTGCTGATATCATTCAGCGAGGCGGTACAATCCTCGGAACTGCAAGATGTATGGAGTTCACAACTGAGGAAGGACAGAAGAGAGGCGCTGAGATCTGCAGAAAGCACGGTATCGACGGAATGGTTGTTATCGGTGGTGACGGATCTTACAGAGGTGCTCAGAAGCTTTCAGCACAGGGAATCAACACAATCGGACTTCCCGGAACAATCGACCTTGATATAGCATGTACTGATTACACAATTGGTTTTGATACAGCTATCAATACTGCAATGGACGCTATCGATAAGATCAGAGATACATCCTCATCACATGAGCGAGTAAGTATCGTTGAGGTTATGGGACGTCATGCAGGATATATCGCACTCTGGTGCGCAATCGCTAACGGTGCTGACGACATCCTTCTTCCTGAGAAGTATGACTATAACGAGCAGAGAATCATTGATAACATCATTGATAACCGTAAGAAGGGTAAGACACACCACATCATCATCAACGCAGAGGGTATCGGACACTCAGCTTCTATGGCTCGTCGTATCGAAGCTGCTACAGGTCTTGAGACCAGAGCATCTATCCTTGGATACATGCAGCGTGGTGGTAGCCCGACCTGTAAAGACCGTGTATATGCTTCTCTTATGGGATGCTATGCAGCAGATATCCTTACAGCTGGTAAGACAAACCGCGTAGTTGCATACAGAAACGGTCAGTTCGTTGATTATGATATCGATGAGGCTCTTGCAATGAAGAAGTCCATCAACGAGTATCAGTACGAGATCAGTAAGATCCTGTAATTCTTACTCGAATAAACATAAGTGAAAATAGTAAAACCTTCCCGTTGTGGGAAGGTTTTTCTGTAAGGGAAGGGGCTTATGCTTACAAGCACAAACAATTCCAGAGTTAAGAAAATAGCGGAATATTGTAAAAAAGCCAAGGCAAGAAGAGAGGACGGCGTATTCATAGTTGAAGGAATACGCATGTTAAGAGAGGTTCCGCTGGACCTTATAAGAGAGGTCTATGCCACATCACATTTTATGCAGAATCTCTCAAACGTGGACCGCACAGCTATTGAGGCCATACGGATGAGCGACGGAGTGAGCTTCGAAGAGGTGTCGGATGATGTGATGCGCAAGATGGCTGACACCCAGACACCGCAGGGCGTTATCGCTGTTGTAAAGCAGGCAAAGTGGACCATGGAGGACGTGATAAAGGGAGCTTCGGAAGATGGCTCAAAGGAGACAGCACCGCTTATCCTCATCCTTGAAAACATCCAGGATCCCGGGAATCTCGGCAACATGTTCAGAACAGGTGAAGGCGCAGGCGTGACCGGAATCATTATGAGCAGCGATATGGCAGATGTCTATAATCCCAAGGTTGTCAGATCAACTATGGGGGCAATTTTCAGAGTGCCATTTATATATGTAGATTCAATTCCGGACACGGTCAGAGAGCTCCATGAAAAGTGCGGAATTACAAGCTACGCAGCCCATTTAAAGGGTAAGAAGAATTACGATGAAATAGATTACGGCAAAGGAGCAGCTTTTCTTATAGGTAATGAGGGGAATGGTCTTACGGACGAGGCTGCAAATGCAGCTACTGACTACGTTCTCATCCCCATGCTTGGAAAGGTTGAGTCAATGAATGCCGCAACATCAGCAGCAATTCTCACATTTGAGGCAGCGCGTCAGCGCAGGAATGCAAAGTAACACAATAAAAAGGAGGCAAGGTATGACAATAGGATTTATCGGACTAGGTAATATGGCAAAGGCTCTTATGGGCGGAATCATCTCCAAGGGAATCTTCGATCCCCAGGACATCATCGGTTCTGATCCCATGGAGGCAGCAAGAGAAAGTGCTTCAAAGAAATTCGGAATACAGACAAGAGACAACAACTCAGACGTAGCTAAGGAAGCAGACATCATCCTTCTGGCTGTTAAGCCCCAGTTTCTCAAGGTTGCTATAGCAGACATCATGGATGATATTAATGATAAAAAGCTTGTTATCAGTATCGCAGCAGGTAAGACCCTCGAGTGGATCTCAAAGGAATTTGAGAAGCCTGTAAAGATCATAAGAGTTATGCCTAATACTCCTGCTCTTGTTGGAGAAGGCTGCTCAGCAGTTTGTCCCAATAACCTCTGCAGCGATGAAGATCTTAACATTGCACTGGAAATTTTGGGAAGCTGCGGAACCGCAAACGTAGTAACGGAGAACCTTATGGACGTTGTGACTGGCGTAAGCGGCTCATCACCTGCGTATGTGTTCCTCTTCATCGAGGCAATGGCGGATGCTGCAGTACTTGGAGGCATGCCCAGAAAGCAAGCCTATGAATTTGCTGCACAGGCGGTACTTGGCAGTGCCAAGATGGTGCTGGAGACTGGAAAGCACCCCGGTGAGCTCAAGGATATGGTGTGTTCACCTGCAGGTACGACCATCGAGGCTGTGAAAGTAATGGAAGAAATGGGCTTTAGAGGCATCGTAATGGACGCAGTGCAGGCGGCTACTGAGCGCAGCAAGGAACTGTAAAATCTAACATATAAAGGAACGTAATTTGGGTAATAATTAACAAACGAAAAAACGAAATAAATTAATCATCCAGTAATGGCAAGGGCTCCCCGATTTTTGGGGAGTCTTTTTTACGATAATTTTGGTGATAATTTGACAAAATAACATACATTTGTTACAATAGCCAAGTATTTTGTTTTAACATTTTGTAACAATCTTAAAAAGGAAGCAAAAAAGCATGAAGAAAGCAGGCACGTTAATGCAGGGAGTTCTCGCATTCGCAATGGCGATTATTTTACTTGGAACTTCCAATGGCACAACCGTACAGGCAAGAACATCAAATGTCTTGAACAGTAATGACGTAGGAGTGGGTAACCTTCTTAACCCTACAGAAGTTGCTGAGATCTCCGATGAGGAGGTTGCCAAGGCTCACACTTTTGCCCAGGATATAAATGACGAGGCTGATGATGTTGCAGATGATGAGGAGGAAGACGAAGAAGAGGATTCCTCTAAGCTGGTAATGGCTAATGTATCACAGGTTATGAACATTCGTATCGCACCTGATGATAATGCAGAAAAAGTTGGAGTTCTTTATAAGGACTGCGGTGGTAAGATTATTGAACAGCAGGATGGTTGGACAAAGCTTCAGTCAGGTGATGTAGTAGGCTGGGCTAAGGATGATTACCTCCTTTTCGATGAAGAGGCTGAGGAGCTTGCTCAGGAAGTAGGCGTACAGCTTGTAACAAGTAATTGCGAGGCACTTCGTATCCGTGCTGAGGCAGACGAAGATGCAGACGTTTTAGGTGTTATTACAAACGATGGTTTTGTAGATATGGTCGAGGATCTTGGTAACGGATGGATCCAGGTTGATTACAACGATGAGACCGGTTATGTTCAGGCCGATTATGTTGATACTGATTTCAGAATCGATGAAGGCGAGACAATAGCAGCTATCGAGGCCAGAGAGGCTGAAGAGGCTAAGCGCAAGGCTGAGGAAGCTGAGAAGGCAGCTAAGGCTAAGCTTACAGAGAACAGAGGCGCTGTGGCAGCAGGTGCAGATGAGGCAAGACTTCTTGCAGCACTTATCTACTGCGAAGCAGGTAACCAGTCCTATGAAGGTAAGGTTGCAGTCGGTGCCGTAGTTATGAACCGTGTTAAGAGCGGTGCTTATGCAGGAACAATCCCCGGAGTTATCTATGCATCCGGACAGTTCACACCCGCACTTAACGGTACTGTTGACAGAGTATACGCAGGTAACATTCCTGACAGCTGCATCCAGGCAGCTAACGCAGCACTTGCTGGTGAGACCACATGCGGCGGCGCAACTCACTTCAGACGCGCAGGCGGACATGACGGACAGGTTATCGGAGCACACGTATTCTGGTAAAGGTATTATATAAATAGGATTTGTGGTAAAATAAAGCCTGATTATGGATTTTTCCATAGTCAGGCTTCATTATTTATTATTAGGAGGAGTTATCATGGCAGTTAATTTGCACGGAAGAGATTTTCTTAAGTTACTGGATTTTGAACCTGAAGAGATAGAGTATCTTCTTGACCTTGCTGCAGAGTTCAAAGAGAAGAAAAAGAACGGAACTTTGCACGATGAGTATAGAGGAAAAAATGTAGCTCTCATTTTTGAGAAGACAAGCACACGTACCAGATGCTCATTTGAAGTTGCTGCACATGATCTTGGAATGGGAACAACCTATCTTGATCCCAGCGGTTCTCAGATAGGTAAGAAGGAGAGTATCGCAGATACAGCAAGGGTTCTTGCAAGCATGTATGACGGAATCGAGTACAGAGGCTTTGAGCAGACCATAGTTGATGATCTTGCCAAGTATTCCAAGGTGCCCGTATGGAACGGTCTTACAAATGAGTTCCATCCTACACAGATGCTGGCTGATCTTCTCACAATACGTGAGCACTTCGGCAAGCTTAACGGTATTCACATGGTTTACATGGGCGATGCGAGATACAACACAGGTAATTCTCTGATGGTTGCATCAGCAAAGATGGGACTTCACTTTACAACCTGTGCTCCAAAGAAGTACTGGCAGAACGATGAGCTTGTTAATACATGCAAAGAAATCGCAAAGAAGACAGGCGCAGTGATAGATTTCTGCGAGGATCCTATGGAAGCAACCAAGGGTGCTGATGTTATTTCAACTGACGTGTGGGTATCCATGGGCGAGCCCGATGAAGTGTGGGAAGAGAGAATTACTGACTTGAAGCCCTACAGGGTAACATCAGACATTATGAAAAATGCAGGCGATCAGGCTGTATTTATGCACTGCCTGCCTGCTTTCCACGATCTTGGAACAGGCATCGGCCAGAAAATAAAGGAAAAATTCGGACTTAATGAGATGGAAGTAACTGATGAAGTTTTTGAATCTTCACAGTCCATTGTTTTCCAGGAAGCAGAAAATCGCATGCATACTATTAAGGCGGTTATGTACGCAACAATATGATGAATAAGGATAAAATAGCCGTGGCTCTTACCACCAGGTGGGCAGCCAGGGAGCTGGACTACCGCGACGTGGTTGATTCCACCAACGACATAGCTGATGATGCCGGAAAAAGTGGAAAGGCCAGCGGCTTTTTGGCAGTAGCGGATAAACAGGAAGCCGGAAGAGGAAGCAGAGGAAGAAGCTGGGTTTCACCCTCTGAGAGCAACATTTTCATGAGCATCATGCTAAGGCCTGACATCAGCATGGAAAATGCCCCGGGGCTTACACTTGTGATGGCGCTTTCCGTGGCAGAGGGCATAGAGGATATGCTTAATGACAGCGGATATGAGCTTAAGAGTGGAGACCTTGGAATTAAGTGGCCAAACGATATAGTCTTGAATAAAAGGAAAATCTGCGGTATTTTAACAGAGCTAAAGCCTGCAGCTGATGGCGACTATTATGTAGTTATTGGCATTGGCATTAACGTAAACCAGAAGGCTGAGGATTATCCCTTAGAAATAAGGGAGACTGCGGGCTCAGTTTTTTCAGAGACAGGCGTCATAACTGACAGACCAAGGCTTATAGGAAGGGTTATGCATCACTTCGAGAATAACTATGAGAAGTATGTAGAATCCAAGGATCTGTCCATGCTGAAGGCCGATTATGAAAAGCGGCTGATAAATATAAATAAGGTAGTTAAGATAATTGATCCGGATACGGAGTACGAGGCGACAGCCCTTGGAATTACCAAGGAGGGCGCCCTGGTCGTTAGAAAAGATGACGGCAGTGAAGAAGTCATCAACGCCGGGGAAGTAAGCGTTCGCGGACTTTACGGATATGTATAAATAAATCATGCAGCTGTGGCTGCGGAGGTGGATATGCTATTAGCAGTTGATGTAGGTAATACAAACATTACCTTTGGTGTTTTAAAGGGAAAGAATATTGTGGCATCTTTTCGTATGATGTCTCAGACAGCGCATACATCTGATGAGTATGGTAACAACATCATAGCGCTCCTTAGAAACAACGGAATTAATAAGGATGAGATCGATGGAATAATCGTGGCAAGCGTTGTGCCTAACATTATGCATGCGCTGGTTAATTCCATGGTCAAGTATCTTGGAAAGCAGCCCTACATCGTGGGCCCCGGCATCAAGACCGGAATAAAGATCATGACTAAGAACCCCGCTGAGATAGGTCCTGACCTTGTGGTGGGTGCAGTTGCAGCCTATGAGATGTACGGCGGACCTGCAATAGTTGTTGATTTTGGAACAGCGACCACATACGTGCTTGTTACTGAAAACGGCGATTTTACTGCAGGTGTTGTAAGTCCCGGAATCAGAATTTCAGCAAAGGCACTTTGGGAAGATACAGCAAAGCTTCCTGAGATCGAGATCAAAAAGCCTGACAGCATCCTTGCTCAGGAGACCATCAGCTCAATGCAGGCAGGACTTGTTTACGGCCAGATCGGTCAGACCAAGTACATCATAAACGAGATGAAGAAGGAGTCAGGCCTTAAGGATGTCAAGGTAGTGGTTACCGGCGGACTTGGAAGGCTCATCGCAGAAGAGGTCGAAGAGGTAGATGTGTATGACCCCAATCTTTTGCTGCAGGGACTTCGCATCATCTATGAAAAGAACAAGAAGGTTAAGCCTAAGGCGGGAGAGTTTTCAGAAACCGAGTAAGGAATGAGGTCAATATAGAATGAGTAAAGACGACGAGAAGGAAATAAGAAAGGTCTACAGTGAGGAGTCACGCCCCGGCGATGAGGAGAGAGTTCACTCCGACACATTGAATGCCGACAAGGCAAAGGGTAGACGCCTTATCATAAATAAAGAGACTGGTAAGATTACAAACGCTGAGACAGGCGAAGAGGTTTCAGATATTCAGGTGGTAACTGAGGACGGATCTCTTGGAAGCGTGTCAGCAGGTGGAAGGATAATCCTCTGCGGTGCAAATGCCTATGAGATGAAGTACTACTTCAATCCTCTTTTCAAAAAGATTCCCGAGAGCATCCAGAAGGAGCTTCATATTATAAGCGTTCTGTTTACACAGGAAGCCGGCGGAATTTTCACAATTGAGTTCGAGGATGATGGTTCCATTACAATGGAGACTACCAGGGATGACGAGGATATCACCTACGACGAGGTCAGCGCCGGTCTTCTTATCGGAGAGGTCAGAAGACAGAGACAGGATCTCTTCGAGGCGCTTCAGATGTATTACAGAGCCATGATCCTTCATGAGGATATGAGCGACATTCTGAGTGAGGATGATGAGTAAGACTGCTTTTTATATAAAGCTATGATTCGGAAGGATATGGAATGCGCAGAGTAACAAATGCGTTTAACAATAAAGGCGTAAGATATAACGATTATCTGCATCCGCTGACAATAGGGGATGTGGAGCTAAAAAATAATATTATACTAGGACCGATGGCAGGCGTATCTGACCTGCCATTTCGTCTGCTTTGCAGTGAGATGGGTGCGGGGCTGGTCTGCATGGAGATGGTGAGCGCCAAGGCGATAACCTATCACAACAGGAATACCAATGACATGCTGGAGATTCACCCTGCGGAGAGACCTGTGTCGCTGCAGCTTTTCGGAAGTGAGCCTGAGGTCATGGCGGAAGCCACCAGAATGATAGCGGGAAGGCCCTATGACATTCTTGATGTGAATATGGGATGCCCGGTGCCGAAGGTTGTAGGTAACGGTGAGGGCTCAGCCCTTATGAAAAATCCGAAGCTTATCGAGGAGATTGTAAGGGTCATGGTGTCTGAGACTGACAGACCTGTGACTGTTAAGATAAGAAAAGGCTTTACAGAATCAAGCGTCAACGCGGTTGAGTGCGCCCTGGCAGCTGAGGAAGGCGGAGCTGCCGCAATCGCTGTTCATGGAAGAACCAGAGAGCAGTACTACAGTGGAGAGGCAGACTGGTCGATAATAAGAAAGGTGAAGGAAGCTGTCAGAGTTCCTGTAATCGGAAACGGCGATGTGACAGATGGCCCAAGCGCGAAAGCACTTATCGATGAGACCGGGTGTGACGGCGTTATGATTGCAAGAGCCTCTGAGGGAAATCCCTGGATTTTCAGAGAGGTGATAGGTTATCTGTCTGACGGAGATGTGCCTGAGAGACCTTCGATGCAGGAGATATACGACATGGTGATAAGACATGCGGACCTGCAGCTTAAGTATAAGGGCGAGTATATCGGAATAAGGGAAATGAGAAAGCATGTGTCCTGGTACACGACAGGTCTTCCGGGATCAGCAAAGTTCAGAGCCATGATAAACACAATGGATGATATGGATTCACTTAAGGCTGCATGTGCGGTTGTGTTTGGAGTAAAGGACTGAGATTTTTAGCTGTTTGTGAGGGGCGGAAAGCTATCAAAATATAATAAATAGTTGAGTGTATAAAACTTATTTTGACTTTATATAATTATTCATATATAATGCTATGGATTGTAAACACTTATATCATTGACACTATTTATTTGCATCGCTGTGAACAGTGGGCAAAATTCTATCTTTATAGAAAGGGTATTTCAAAATGGAAGAAAAGAAAAACATTTTAACCTACGAAGGACTCAAGGCTTACGAGGATGAGCTTCATGACCTCAAGGTTGTGAAGAGAGCAGAAGTTGCCGAGAGAATCAAGGAAGCTCGTGAGCAGGGTGACCTTTCCGAGAACGCTGAGTACGATGCAGCTAAGGATGAGCAGAGAGATATCGAGGCTCGTATCGAGGAACTCGAGAAAATCCTTAAGAATGCAGAAGTCGTTGTTGACGAGGACGTTGACCTTGATAAGGTAAGCGTAGGTGCTAAGGTTAAGCTTCTTGACATAGCAGCTAACGAAGAGATTCAGTACAGCATCGTTGGTTCATCAGAGGCTAACAGCCTTAAGGGTAAGATCAGTAACGAATCACCTGTTGGTAAGGCACTTATCGGCGCTAAGGTCGGTGAGGAAGTAACCGTAGAGACACAGATGGGTGATTTCAAGTACAAGGTTCTTGAGATCGTTCGTAAGTAATTAATTACAGATACTTAAGAGCAGGGGTAATGAAAACTTACCCCTTTTCTATTTTCATATGGAAAGAGGAGTGAAAAGTGGCAGAAAATCAGCAGAAGAATCAGAATCAGCAGAAGACAGAGGATATCAATCAGCTTAAGAAGGTTCGCCGTGAAAAGCTTGCAGACCTTCAGGCAGCAGGAAAGGATCCTTTCCAGATCGTAAAGTATGATCAGACACATCACGCACAGGAGATCAGAGATAACTTCGAGACATTAGAGGTTGTTCCCGAGACAGACGCAGAGGGTAAGCAGATCACACCTGAGCTTTCAGAGATTCCCGCAGAAAAACAAGTATCTCTTGCAGGTCGTATGATGAGCAAGCGAGTAATGGGTAAGGCATCTTTTGCAAACCTTCAGGATAAGTCAGGCCGTATGCAGCTCTACGTTTCAAGAAACGATCTTGGCGACGATTCCTACGCTGCATTTAAGAAGATGGATATCGGCGATATCATCGGCGTTAAGGGCTTTGCGTTCAGAACTAAGACAGGTGAGATTTCTGTTCATGTTAAGGAGCTGACTCTTTTATCCAAGTCACTTCAGCCCCTTCCGGAGAAATTCCACGGACTTACAGATACAGAGATACGTTTCAGACAGCGTTATGTTGACCTCATCATGAATGAAGAGGTTAAGGAAACTTTCATCAAGAGATCACAGATTATCCAGGAGATCCGTAACTTCCTTGCAGCTCGTGACTTCATGGAGGTTGAGACACCTATGCTTGTTGAGAACGCAGGCGGTGCTGCTGCAAGACCTTTCCTCACACATTACAACGCACTTGATGAGGAGAGAAAGCTTCGTATCTCACTTGAGCTTTACCTTAAGAGACTTATCGTTGGCGGTCTTGAGAGAGTATTCGAGATTGGACGAGTTTTCAGAAACGAAGGTACAGATACAAGACATAACCCTGAGTTCACACTTATGGAGTTGTATCAGGCATATACAGATTATGAAGGAATGATGGAGCTCACAGAGAGCATGTTCCGTTACCTTGCAGAGAAGGTTTGCGGCACAACTCAGATTCCTTACGGCGACAACATCATCGACCTTGGTAAGCCCTTCGAGCGTCTTACAATGAACGACGCTATCAAGAAGTACGCAGGCGTTGACTTCGATGCTGTTAAGACAGACGAGGAAGCTAAGGCTATCGCTAAGGAACACCACGTTGAGTTTGAGGATCGTCACACCAAGGGCGACATCATCAACCTCTTCTTCGAGGAGTTCTGCGAGGAGAAGCTGATCCAGCCTACATTTATCATGGATCATCCTATCGCAATATCACCTCTTACAAAGAAGAAGCCCTCAGATCCTGAGAAGGTTGAGCGTTTCGAGCTCTTCATCAACACATGGGAGATGTGCAACGCATACTCAGAGCTTAACGATCCTATCGACCAGAGAGAGCGCTTCGCAGCGCAGGATGCCAATGCGGCAGCAGGCGATGACGAAGCTGAGCACACAGATGAGGACTTCCTCAACGCACTTGAGATTGGCATGCCTCCGACCGGTGGTATTGGTTATGGTATTGACAGATTGTGTATGCTGCTTACGAACAGTGCTAACATAAGAGAAGTTTTGCTCTTCCCGACCTTGAAATCGCTTGATAAGTGATGCAAATCCAGTATTTATGTGGGTTTGATAGAACAAATTGGTACAATAGAATAGAATAAAATATGTGTCACCGCAGAAAGTTATTAGAAAACATTCTGCGGTGATTTTGCTTATATGGAATAATTATTAATTATTTACTTCTTGAATCAGCAAGAGCGCATCTTAAAGCGCTTACCGTTTGCGAAATAATTTTATCTTCATCGACAGTGTATATTGAAGCTGCATTATTACCGCGCAATGAGTCATTTAAATAATCCTGTAAAAAGAGATCAGTTGAAATATTTAAGGCATTTGCAACATCAATCAGTGTATTGATGCTTGGAAATGAAGAACCGACCTCTAGTCTTGCCAGGAATTCTCTCGTAACACCTATACGTTCTGCAAGGACTTCTTGGGAGAGTCCGGCACTTTTTCTATAATAAAGAGCTACCTTCTGCCGGCTCTGTTCAATGCCCCAACAACAATGAGCAGTTACTATCAGTCGGAGGTAAGCCATGATCTTGCATGTGGCGTCGTATAAAAATGTTTGACATAGCGGAACAACACTCATAAAATAGAATCATCAGGAATGTCAAACAATACTCACAAGGAGGATGAAGATATGCCAAGAGTTAATCTTTCGCTTAGCCAGGATCTGTATGATCGCATTGAGAAGGAAGCCAAGAAGCAGAACGTAACTGTTAACTATTATGTCTGCGAGATGATCGAGGAGAAGTTCGGCAAAAGAACTACCTACGACTATTCAGTTGCTGTCGGCAATATGATCAAGGAAGCCAAGAAGATGGACAAAGAGTTCACCCTGGCAGATCTCCCCACCTTCTCTGATGTGGGAGAGGTCCTTGTAGAGTACAAGATAAAAGAATCACCTGCTCAGGTACGAGCTCGCCTTGGCAAAATGTTCAACGAGGCAGTACGCCAGGGGACAGCCAAGGGAGTTGAGAGAGCAACTACAGTAAAAGATGGAGAGGAGCAGCTTAAGTTCTATTCAAGAGCCGCAGTGTATGTCAACAAGCTTAATCAGATGAAAAAGGACGGAAAATAAAAGGGGGATCAGTAATGTTAGCAGCAGTAGTTTTAGCAATAGCCATTGGAATGTGGATTGCAAGGAAATCATTTAACGCAGTTATGACTAAACTCCCATATGTCTCTGGCTTACTTGGAGTATTGTTCCTTGTGTTTGCTTTTCCAAGTCTTAAGAATATTATCCCGGGAGAGAGTAGGGCGAGCATTATTGCAGTTATACTTATTGTTGAGGCTATTATTTTTGTGTTGGTAAAGAATGAACAGACTAGCGGACCGATGGTCGCATTCTCGTCAATGTTCTTTATTGGATTGGCAATGATTGTGGTTAACAGCAGTATAGAGTATCCCTCTTGGCAAAAAGCTGTGTTGGTTACTGTTATATACTTGATTTCTGCAGGCTTTGTAATAGCCTCTAATTTCGCAAGTACAGGAGAGATACGAGCAACGAGAAGGAACATCGTAGCTAGTGTATTAGTTGCTTTCCTTTATGCAGCGACTGTTGCAGTAAACTTGCTCGTTATTCTGGGATATATTTGGGCTAAATACATTAAAGCATATTATTCAGAGGGCTTCTATAAAACATTTGATAATGGTGGTCTGATAGTTATAGCTGGAGCAATGATAGCAACAGCCATAATTAGTTTTATTAGAGATAGAAAGCAGAGTTTTAATGCCAATAGCGAGGAATCAATAGCTTGATAAACTTGTGATTTCATACGATACATATGAAAGCTACTTGACGGAGTTTCCGTCAAGTAGCTTTTAATATAGAGAAAAAAAAGATATATTAGAAAATAAGTAATTTGATAATTGGGGATTGGGGAAAAATATGATACTGTATGAGAATTTTATCGCAAATTTTATGGAATCAGCTAAATCGAGAAATCTTCCAGGGTATTTAGAAGAGGAATATAACAGACGTGTTTCTAGAAGACTTTCTGGTAGTGTAAAAAAGAGTTGGAAATACACAATGGAAGTATTAAGACAAATAATTGTTCAGTTGCATATATTGTTTTATGTCCAAGGTATGTTGACAGTACCGGTAATGCAACATAAAGATCAACGCCGTTGTCTACCATCTGCTTAAACGAACGTACTGCAAAAGTGTGTCGCCAGTCATGTATCCTTGGCCCGTTACCATCGCCAAAATATGGTATTTGTGCCTTATCCAAAAACTTTCTGTGAAGTTCATATATGACATCTCCGCAGAGCCGGTCACCATTTACATTTGTAAAAATATATTCATCATCTTCAAGGGCATAGAAGCATTTATCTGCGTATTGTGTTATTAAATCTAGCAATTCATC
>NZ_AUJH01000024.1:0-60855 GCF_000424125.1 Butyrivibrio sp. FC2001 | reverse complement strand
TGAGAATACCCCTTATTCCTATGATGAGGATAACCCGCTTCTTACAAAAGAGGAACTTGCAAAGTTCAGTAGAGTTTCAGAGCGCATCCAGAAGGAGCGTGAAATCAGGCGCAAAGAGAACGTGACATTAAGACTTTCACCCAATACAGTTAGAAAAGCAAAATCACTTGGTAAAGGTTATACCAAGATTCTTGCTCAGATCATAGAAGATGCTTTGAACGATCCTGATCTGATAAAGGATTAATACAATATTTAATACTTCCCACAGCCTGACGACTGTGGGATTTTTATACTCTTTCACATAGCCCCATTCTATAAATGCCAGTCTGCAAAAATTTTATTCACTATATGATAAAAAAATATTGACTATAAAGTAGGTTTATACCCCTATAATAGCGATAAAGAAACAGAAAGGAGCGCTAAATCATGACAATTAAAGACGTTGAGGAACAGCTTGGAATTGATCGCGCTAACATCAGATTTTATGAATCTAAGGGACTGATTAAACCTGCAAGAGAAAGTAATGGATATAGAGATTACTCTAATGAAGATATCGAGACACTAAAAAAAGTGATCATTTTACGGAAAATGGGATTTTCTATTGGTGATATATCCGAATTGCAGAATGGCAAGTCGGATCTTCAGGGACTTGTAGAAAACAACCTGAACTTGATTAACGAAAAAATGCAGGAATTAAATGGTTCGTTATTACTATGCAAAGATATGCAGACAAGAAATGAAAACTATTCTAATCTGAGCATTGATTATTATTGGGACGAAATTAACAATAAGGAGCAATCCGGAATCAAATTCGAAGATATTATACGAGACAGCCTTGAGTATGAAAAGAATTTTTTCCTATCATCATATGGATGGAGTGAAAAAGGCCTATTAAGAACACTCTTTGATGATGAACCCCAGCCAAAGAAGAAAGGCATGTTAACCATGATTGTAGCAATAGTGGTTTTTATATGGTTTGCCATTATTTTGGGAATGATATCAAAAAATAACACAGGATTTTTTATGCCGGGATTCCTGGTTTTCGTAATTATTTTTTTACTTGAATCAGTTATTATGCACATATTCCGAAAACTGATGATAAAAAAGCCAGAGCAGAAGAAGTCTTTACTTATCAAACGAGGCATATGTGTCTTACTTGTAACTCCTCTGGTATTAGGTCTTTATTTTTCACTATATTTTCTTCCGGTAGCGAGTAAATATGAGGTTGAAAAGGAGAAAGAACTTGAAGAAAGCCTGAAGGAGCTTATGGGTAAGTCTTATGTAGAGATAAAGTCCAGTTCAGTAGATAAGGATGAGGATGGCATAGATGATTTGACGGATATTGCTGACAATGCAGAGATAATGCTTATGGAAGACTGGTCCTACGGTTTGCATCAATATAATGGAGGATTTCCGACTGAATGGATAGGGACAAGTGCAGATGTTGTAACCATGTCGCTGCGCGATGCCGGATATGATATACGTAAACAGGTAAATGAGGACATAATCGCTCATCCGGAGGCTTATACTGTAGATACGCCAAACATAGACATGGATTTTCGTGATATCGATGTCCTAAATGTATTTTTTTCGAGAAACGCTATCAAAAAGACAACAGATCTTTCAGAATACGAAGATTGGCAGCCCGGAGATATAGTATTCTTTTCTGATGAAATTGGTATCCTCTCATATAACCGCGATGAAAATGGTATTTTAAGTGTAATTTATCTGCCAAAGGAAGCTGATACAGTATGTGAATGGGATACTTTGGCTGAAAACGTTGATATTATTGCCCATTATAGGATTAGTGAATAAATATCATGAGTTATTCAAATAATGATCCTGCCGCTTCTGCAGCTTCATCAATCCTTGCTTCCTTATCTGATATGTAGTGCTTGGAAGTATCGATAGTACTGTGATGAAGAACATGTTAGCTGAACTACAAAACTTTGCACATCTGAATATCGCTTCACCCGAGGATTATGCATCTTTATATAACATATTTGTAAATGATGATTATTACAGAGAAACTGAGAGGACATATTACGAGATAGTCACAGATCCAAAACTTTCAAAACGTTATAAAATACCGGAGTCATCAGAACAATTTGTGCAGGATACTCAGGAGCAGTTTCCGGATGTTTTTATGCAATATATCGCTGATTGTAAGGCATTGTATATTAAAATTCCATCTTTCCGCTACGAATTGGTGGATAGGGATAGCAACATAGTTTATGAAGGTTTGAAAAAATATCCTGAGGCAGAGAATATAATTTTCGATATTACATTAAATGGTGGCGGAAGCGATGGATACTGGATGGAGAATCTGGTTGCACCTTTTGGTGGTACATATGAGTTTGGATATCGGGCTTTTTTCAAGTCTTCTACACTGATTAATAAGTATTATGCAGATTTTGGCTCAAAGCCTGTTTCTGAACTTTCAGACGCACCGGAATGGGCTTCTGAATTGGGGCTTGACAAATATTATACGTATACATGAACTCTTTCAGATGAAGAATGTGATGGAGAGATAATTGATAGGGACATAAAGAAATGGGTTCTGACAAGTAATAATGTATTCTCGGCTTCGGAGATATTTGTTTGCTTTTGTAAAGCTACCGGATGGGCAAAATTAGTAGGAAGAAAAACCTTAGGTGATGGCTTAGGAACTACACCAGTGATGCTTGTACTTCCTGATTCAGGGTTACTAATACGATTTTCAGGAGGTGTTGGAGAAAATCCTGATGGCAGCATAAATGCAGTAGCCGGGACAAATCCGGATATCATGTGTATCAAGGATGAGACACCGCTTGACCGGTGTCTTGAAGAGATAAGGAAAAATGATCAGTAGGCATGGGAGATGGCAAAGGATCTGTTATGGGACAAGTTAAATATGGACTTATTGCAACATTTCTTTGCGTACAGCTTGTACTTGCAGGTTGTTCGAATGTAGAAGAACAGGGGAAAGATCAGTATTTAAATTCTGAAAGTACTTCTGAAGCTGTTTCAGAAAAAGCAGAGTCACTTTATGCAAAAGACTATGAATTTTTGTGGAATGCATTGAGGAATAATTATCCTTATTTGTCTTATCTACAAACGCTGGGTATAGACACGGATGAAATATGCTCAAGATATGAGGAAAAAATAACATCCATTACGGATGAGAATAAGTTTTATGGAACAATTCAGGACATGCTATCAGAACTTGGGAACTTTGCCCATCTTGATGTTGTTTCACCTGAATTGTACAAAACTTATTGTTATTCTACAGGACTGGGAGCAGCTGTTTCTAATGAAGATAAGGCATACATTGAGATATTGACTAACGAAAATCTTTCTGAACGATATATTGTACCTAGATCAAATGAAGAAATTGAGCAACAAGCAGAGAAAGATCAACATAATAAGACTTTTATTCAGTATTATTCCGATTGCAATGCACTATATATCAAAATACCTTCTTTTACGCAGGAATTAGTTGATAGGGATAAGCATCTAATATCTGAAAACATTGAACAGTATCCGGATACGGAACATATCATTTTTGATATCTCTGGGAATAGTGGCGGTAGTTGGGGATATTGGATGAATAATTTGATTCCACCATTCGGCGGACATTACCAGTTTACTTATCGTACTTTTTATAAGAAATCTTCTCTATTTGAAACATATCATGGTGACCTTGAGGCAGTGCCCGTATCAGACCTTTCAGATTTGCCGGACTGGATATCAACGCTAGGGCTTGATCTATGTATTACAACAGTATTTGACCTTTCAGATGAAAACTATGAAGGCACTAAATGCAATCCGAATATAAAGCGATGGGTTTTGACAAGTGGTACTGTCTATTCAGCATCAGAAGCATTTGCGAGCTTTTGCAAGACTACGGGTTGGGCTACAGCAGTAGGAACAAAGACATCGGGAGATAGTTTACATACCACACCGATTTTGATAATGCTTCCAGACTCAGGGATTATAATACGCTTTTCCGATGGTGTTGGAGAAAACCCTGATGGTAGCATCAACGCTGTAAACGGTACAATACCTGATATATCATGCAAGAAAGGTGAAACACCGCTTGCTAGGTGCCTTGAGGAAATACGAAAAAATTCAGCAAAAGCGGAGAACAAATGAAGAAAATAATAATTATAGTAGCTTTTATATGCATTATTGGTACTTCATTATTATGTGTATTAGTAAAAGCATCAAAAGAAGAGCCGGTTTTACCAATGCCGGATCATGTTGTTTATAAGGATGGAAGTATTGAGCACTATGATGAAGGGTCATCTCAATTTGAAAAGATTACAAAGAAAATCAGGGTTCCATCAGCTGAAAAAACTTGAGACTATGATAGAGGATGAGACTGTTTCAGAAGCGAAGCAGGATTATGCCATAGAATATGTATATGATACAAAGCAATACCTTGCGGATAGCACATTTGAATTTGAAAATGTTTTATTTTTCATGAGTGGATGGTGCGAAGGAGAAGCTGCTTTCGGAAATGATGAGAATTATGAATCCGGAACGATTGAATTTTACTATTAGTTTCTTGCAGATTATGAGTGGAGGTACGGAGAAATGATATTATTTACTCAAATAATTAATTTCACATTACAAGTCTTAATAGTATTATTGATTGTTCCATTTATTAGAAGAAAAGAAGAGATAGTAGCGGCCTTGATCAGAAAGGCAGAAGCTTATCTGAAAAAGCGGAAAAAATGAGCCTATGGGACTGAATTAGAAAAACAATTAGTACGTGTTTACGGGAGATTATGAGTATGTTAATGCCATGGGATAAAGCAAAGCTTTTAACAGATTCATCAGCAATGGAAATTGCCAGAATTACAGAGATCTTAAAGCAGAACAATATTGAATATGAGTGTGTTACAAAAAAGAATGAATCTTCAATTGGAACTATGGTGCATGGTTCAATGGGAGCTAGTGTAGGTGGTGGGGGAGCCTTTACTTTTTCACAGTCAGCAGGACCTGTTTCATATGTATATCACGTATTTGTAAGTAAAAAGAATTTGGAAAGGGCAAATATGCTTATAAGCTGACATCATATTGAAAAACAAGGGGGAGAAAAATCAGGCAAAGCATGTCACAAAGAGCAAGTCATCAAACATTATTATTATGTAATCAGAAATTTCCAATTTTTGTGTCCCGAAATGGGCATCTCGCGCGTTATATATATAGGAATAATGAATTCGGAGGGTGAACTATGTATGCAAAAAAGAGAATAATAATCTATTTTGGGGTAGTTGTAACTGCAATTATTGTGACAGCGATATTTTTCAGCTTAAGGCCAAGACCAGAGCCTTTTACTGATACTATGCAGGAAGTTGAACAACAGATTACTTTTGAAGATGTTAAAAGCTGTGGATGGGTAGATTGTTTTTAAGGTGCTTAAGGGAGGATTTTGACAATGAAAAAAACTAATGTGGGGTGTTTAATTGTTGGCGTAATATTACTGGTTTGCTTTTTATGGACCATAGATGTCAGCAGTGGCATTGAGGGGGCTTCACAGATCATATTTATACGTATATTAGACTTTCCATCACTATTTTGCATTATAGGAATTACTCTTATTATATTAGCAGCAAGCGGAAAAGCTGGTAGCTTTTTTAGGGTGCTTTCAAAGGAAACTAAAATAGAAGATAATGCAACAAGGCATGAATGTGTGGTTGCTGTTAACTGTGCTATAGCAGGAGTTATTATTTCAAGTTTAATAGGTGCAGCTATCTATGGAATATGCCTTTCAGTGTTTAGCGAAGATCTAGAATCTTTTATATTCAAGTTCTTTTTGATTTTTGTTCCACTACTATATGGATTCATTATCACGGCATTATTGATTCCAATTAAGTGCAAGTTTGAGTAGTGTAATCACAAAAAATATGAAATGCATGTAATGATGAATGAACTAAACGGAAAGAATAATTATGTTTTAGGAGGAAATGTAATGAAAAAAGTAGCATTGTTTTTAGCAGCAATAATCATGTTCGGGGCAATATGTATGCCAGTAAGCGCCAAAATAGCAGAGCCTGATTTAAAGACATCTGCCGCTGATTATTACATAATAAGTGAACCTTCAGCTGAGGTAAAAGGTAAAGTGAGCGCAAAATTGCAAAACAAGGAAAATGAGATCATTATTCCTGAGGAAGTAACTATTAACGGAAAAATGTATTCCGTCACGGAGATAAGTGGGTTATGCTATCCTGACATTGCGGATAAAAACCTTAAGCAGGATGCATATAAAAACATAAAAAATAAAGTGACACAGATAATCACTCTTCCGAAGACCATAGCAAGAGTACAAAAGGGAACCTTTTCCAACTTCACTAATCTAAAGGAAATCAAAGTTGATCCTAATAACGAATATTTTATATATAAAAAAGGAGCGCTGCTTTCTAAGGATGGGAAAAAGCTTTATGGAACGATTACTCTGCAGAAAAAATACACAATCCCTAAGGGCGTAACAACTATTATGGACAGAGCTTTTGCATACAGTAAAGTAAAGACCATTGTTTTACCTAAAACCTGTCATAATATTGGCGCGCGTTCGTTTTACAGATGCTCCAAATTATCAGAAGTTAAAGGGATTAAAGGTGTGAAAAGAGTTGGGAAAGGCGCATTTTATGGCTGCAAATTTAAGTTGAGATAAAGATGTTAGAATATTTCTGCTTATCATTAGTTATGCAGAAGAAGGCAAAATTTTAGCTAGAGGAATAATACGTAGAAGAAAATTTGAAATTAAAATGCTTTTGAATCGCTATTTAAGGAGTCTCGCTACAATAGATTGCATTACTAGAAGAGATATAGCATCCTTTTCATAGGAGGGCTTATCATGGACAAAGAAAAAACCGGGCAGCTTATCAAAGAGGCAGCAAGAAAAAAGTGGGCTGTAGTAGCTGGGATTATCCTTATGTTCATTTTGGTGGGGCGCTTTTTTATTTTATTTGTATTATCAGGTGCAGGCTATAACTGGGACGAAAGGGCTGACCTGGCTCTTATGGCAGTATGCTATATAATTCTGATAATGCTTTCGGTAAAGAATCGTTCAAGTTTGTTTGATGCTCAGGCTGGTTATTCTCATATTTTCAGGGCTATTGCTATAGTGTCATGGATCATCATGACTGTCCTTATGTTTGGAGGATACTGGTTATTGGATAAGGATATACATCTGTTTTCATTAAAAACATCCGATGTCGGCCCTCTATATACCTGTATATTTGGGATTATTGCCTTTATTAACATTTTAATGACGATATTCGCTTTATATCAGCTTCAAACAAAAGATATTCCGTTTGGTATAACACCTTTTATAACCGTATTAGTCATTTTTCTTAGCGTTTGTTACAGAGAGTGGCTGTTTTATGCACTTACATTTAAGCTGTGGCCGCTTACAGTGGTGACTATATACTATTTGGTGGTATTCATATGTGCTATTTTTATAGATGCCGTTTTATGCACAAAATATAAATCAGCCGTGAGGAAAAATTAAGTGCTAATCTTACTCTTTACCCTGCTTGAAGAAGAACAGCAGGATCTTGTCAAAAAAATATATAAAGACTATCATGCTTTTTTCATGAATATTTCCCGGAATATTACCGGTTCACAGACCATGGCGGAAGACGCTGTGAGCGAGGCTTATCTTAGAATTATCAAAAACATCAAAAAAATTTCTGATTTACCATGTCACGATTTAAGACCATTCTGCGTTGTTATAGTGAAGAACTGTTCAATGGACATTTTAAGAAAGAACGAGAGGTATGTATATGGTGCCGAGGAACAGCTGCAACTAGAGAGTACGGGGCAGAGTGAACCTGAACAGGAAATGCTGAATTCAGAAGAAAAGCTGGCTGTTAGTAAATTGTTATCAGTTTTATCAGATGAAGAAAAAGAATTTGTTTCCTTAAAATATGCTTATGGAATGAAATATAAGGAAATCGCTGTAATTTTTGACATCTCGGAGGAAACCGTGCGAAAGCGAAATCAGAGAATTATAGATAAACTCAGGAAATCGTACATGGAGGATAAAGATGGAAGCGGTTTTTGATAGCATACTGAGCAAAATCAGAGTAGAAGACATATTATCATCTATGGAAACGACATTATCTTCATGGGGTGAGAATTCTAAGGAAAAAAAGCTAGGGATAATAGAAATACGCAAGTTAACAAAGATGATATCAAAACTTCCTGATGAGGAACAGAACATCCTCACAGGTAACTATGTATTCAATCTCTCAGAAGAAGGGATAGAGATATTTTACGGGATCAGCGATGTAAAAGAGAAACAACAGTTTTTTGAACGCATGCTGGCAAGACATTTGGGACTTGCGGAAAACTGTCGAATAAGCGATTCTTCGATGGAAAAAGCGTGCAGAAGAAACATCAGTAAAATGATGAAGGAAGCAGAAAAATATACCTGGAGAGGTGCTTTAAGGACAATAGGGAATGCAGTTGCAGCCGTTCTTTTAATAGGAATCATTTCATTTGTAACAGCGATGGGTGTAAATGCGCAGTTCAGGGAAAATGTTGTAAACTGGTTCATTGAAAGCACAAGACAGTATACTCTGTTTCATATTAATGGGAGTAATGATGGTGCTCCGAGTTTGGGATCATATAAACCCACGTTCATTCCGGAAAGATATCACTTGTATTCCTATGACGTTGTGACTGGTTTTGCAACTTATACATATTCGGATGCAAATGGGGATTTATTAGATGTAAGCATATGTATGCCTGAGGCCAATGCCTATTTAAATACTGAAAATATGACTAAAGAGAGTATAGAGATAAATGGCTCATCAGGATACTTATATCATGACGGAACACATGGAAGTCTCGCGACAAGCATAGATGGATACGCACTTTATGTAACCGGAAAGGCAAGTAAAGAAGAATTTATCAGGATTGCTGAAGGGGTTGTGAGGCAATAAAAGCTTTTGGAAAATAATTATTTTACACCTTCTTGGGGACGGTAGTTTTTGATCTTTTTGTAATGTTTTACTCAAAATGGGGCTGCCGCAGAGGAATTTGCACAAGAGATTTTTTCAAGACGCTCGGTGCCATTTCGAAATATGATGGCCTAAAAGATTTCCGTGCATAACTTTTTACAATAGTCAAGAATACATTTATTTCACAATATAGAAAAGCGTTGGGCGTATTTCTGATGAAATATGCATCTTGCGTTTATTATGAAAAAAATTTTTTCTTTTTTTATTTTTTGTGTCACGAAATGATATGTTCAAACGTTATTAGTATGTAACTATTAAAAATATATATAGGAGATAAGAAGGTATGAAAAAGAGATTTTGTTTTACACTATTTGCTGCAGTTTCTATTGCAGCTGCATTTAATGTTCATTCTATTAAGGCTGATGCCGCAACTCTATATCCGTCTAATGAATATATAGAAGATGGCAAGCTTAAGGTTGGTGATCTGGTTATTGATGACGAAGACAGCGAACCACTATTCTATAGGGTTGTAAAGACCGCTTCAAAGAAAAACAAGAAAATCGAGATTGAAGTTGCAGGAATCAACCAGAATTATGATTGGTCCCAAAAAAATCCCAAATATTTTGACCGCAATAACTTATATATTATGCTTGATAGTGAAGATATGGAGGAGTACGCCCCATATAAGATAATCGGAATTGCAGATAATGCATTTAAAGATGATAAGACCATTCGACATTTTTCTATCGGCGGAACTAACGTCCAGTATGTAGGCATAAGTGCCTTCGAAGGCTGTACTAACCTTCAGTACTTTAGTTCAAATGAGAAAATAACAACAATTAAGGATCGCGCTTTCTATAATTGCAAAAGTTTAAATAATTTTTACTTAACTGAGGACACATTAAAATCTGTAGGAACAGATGCTTTAAGAAACACAAGTCCAATAATAAGAATAGATACCTACAAAATGAGTACCAAGCATGCATCAAAGATAAATAAACTTTTCAAAAAAGCCGGTGCTCAAAAGGTTTATTTCAAAATAGAGGAACCTAAGAAGGAGAGCAAAAAGAAAAGATTACCTGATGAGTCTGATGTAATGCTAAAGCTTCCTAAGGGCGCAGCCTTTACTTCCGGTGAATTTTCTTACAAAGTCATCAAACCTGCAACTAAGAAGCATCGCGGTGAAGTAGAAATCACAGGATTTAGTCCTTCTGCTACACCAGGTGAAATGGAAGGCGTGGATCCAATGTCATACGTTGATGGCATTGGTTATGAACGCTACGATATAGTAGGTATTGCAAATAATGCATTTAAAGACAATCAGAATATTACTTCAATAATGCTTTATGAAGGAAATATCAGATACATTGGTAAAAGTGCATTTGAAGGCTGCTCCAACATTAAGAATGTTTACATTACAAGAGCTGAGAATTTCTCGAAAATAAAGACACGAGCCTTCTTTAACTGCTCGTCATTAAAAGAATTATCCATATCGGAAGGCAAGCTAAGCCGCATAGGCAAAGATGCATTTGGTGGCACACCTCAGAAGATGAAGGTTGAAGTCAGAGATATGAATTCAAGGCAATTCTCAAAACTCAAACAGCTTATGAAAAAGGCTGGTGCTCAAAAAACACGCTTTAAGAAAGTATCA
Organism: Butyrivibrio sp. FC2001; assembly: GCF_000424125.1. Taxonomy (NCBI): domain Bacteria; kingdom Bacillati; phylum Bacillota; class Clostridia; order Lachnospirales; family Lachnospiraceae; genus Butyrivibrio; species Butyrivibrio sp. FC2001. The sequence goes on along the minus strand of NZ_AUJH01000024.1, from coordinate 50,247 downwards.
TAATCAGAGTAGGGGCTGTTGCACAATGACAGTGCGCAGCTCCTATTATTTCTATAAGTACTTATTCTTTAAATATCAGTCTGTAAAAAAGTTGTAATATCTATGGAAACATCATGAGTGATGAATTTACACCATATCCAAAAAATCCGCTTATTCAGAGCTTTTTTGCAAATATAGGTAGGACTGACTCAATTGGATCCGGTGTTAGAAACCTATATATGTATACTCCAATATATGTAGATGGGGGAAAACCGGAATTGTTTGAGGATGATGTGTTTAGGATTTCAATTCCGTTGAATAAATCTGCTGCAGCTGAGGCAGAGGATAATAAGACATTAACTGAGCGCCAGCAGAAGATTTACGACATGATCTGTGAGAACAAGCACCTTTCTGTAGAACAGGTTATGTCGGATTTATCTCTTTCGAGAGCGACTGTGTTCAGAGAATACGCTAAGATTAAACAGGTCACTGGGGCAAATTATAACAAGAAAGATGGAACATGGACAATTTGAACTGATGTGGTCTCAAGTTAGTCTCATGGTAGTCTCATGAGATTTTGAGACTACCGTGAGACTGAGTTTTTGTTTAAAGAGCATATCATCGCGGGAATGCCATAAAATAGGCATGTGAGAGCAATGAACTTTCGCACACTAAAGTATCATAGTCTCAAATATGATGTGAGACTGGACGAGGTGGGCTTGTATATATCCCTGAAGATATTAAAAAGACCGGGGAAGAATGACAAAATACAAGAATAAATAATCAACCTCAGGTTGTACCGACTTGAAAACTGCGTCATTGTGGCTGATAAGACAATATTCTACAATTATTGTTGTAAGAACTGAAATGAAGCTTCGTTTCTTCAAAATCATATAAGGAGACGCGAAAATGAATATTGGGAACAAAATTAAGGCACTTCGTTTAAAGTCTAGTACAACGCAGGAGGCTCTTGCAGATGCGCTAGGAGTAAGCAGTCAGTCTATATCTAAGTGGGAGAACAATGTGTGTGCTCCGGATATATCACTGCTCCCGTCCATATCGGAATTCTTTGGGGTTACGATTGATGAACTGTTTGATCTATCTGTAGAGCAGAAGCTGCATCGTATCGAAAACATGCTTGATTATGAAAATGAGCTCACGGATGAAGCGTTTAATAATACAAAGGAGTTCCTGCTGGATATAAAAGATGAGTATGATGAGAGTCATCCTGACAGGATGGATGGCAGGATTTACACGTTCCTGGCTCATCTTTATCATCACAGAATAGTTAGTGACAGCAGATATGTTAGCCTGTATGCAAGAAAAGCCATGATTTTTCATCCTGATGCGAAGGAGGATCAGTGGCTTCTGCAAAAGAGTGAAAGTGCAGTTGTTTGGGACTGGAACGCAAGGCAGCATAACAGTACTATAGAGTTTTTCAAGGAATTGGTAGAAAAGTATCCTGAAATCGGCAGGAATTATCTGTTTCTTATGGATAACCTGATCGCGGATCATCGCACTAAAGAGGCTGCAGATTATCTGACTTCATATTCAGAGCTTCCGGATCATAAGGATGTACTTGTTCCTGTATATGAAGCATATATTGCTTTTGCTGAGTATCGTGCTGAGGATGCATGGAAAAAAGTATCTGATATTGAGGAAGAGTTCCGTGACAGCTATGATGCGATATTTGAAGTAGCAGGCATTTATGCATCCAATGCAAGATATGAGGAGGCTTTGGAAAGATATCACAAAGCTGAGGAAATATATGTAACTAACCACAAGGAGCATATTTGCATGGATCATCTCCAGGCACAGGCAAGAATTTATGAAATACTTGGAAAATATGAAGATGCCATCAGGTATGTTGAGCTTCAGATCAAGTATCTGGAAGAAGAATGGAACATCACTGAAGGCGCGGATGTTGACGCTCTTTGCGAGGAAAAGAGAAGACTGATAGACAAGATAAAATAGTATTAAAGGATATAAAACCTTTCGGCCGAAGGGTATTTCATGAGGAAGTTAATGGAGGAAATCATCATGGATACCCAGACAATAATAGAAGCAAAATATGGAATAAGTAAAAGAGATTTGCATACTGTTCCAACATGGGCGAAAAATGAACGGTTGGAGCGCACTGTGCCACTCACGGAAATGTGGCAGATGGGAGATGCAGATGTAAAGAAGTGGGACAAGTACTCTCTGGGCAGCTTGAAAGCTATATTTAAAGGACTTTTCAGACAGCATATATTCCAGGCGAACAGAGTGAAAATTAGAAGTTTTCCTTTAGGTCAGACTCATGAAACGGAGCAGGCTTCTGATTAAGAAATAGGCGCATAGTGGTGGGTACCAGTGTTATGCTGGTACCTACTTTTTTATGAAAATATTGCTTCCGTGATGATATCAGATGCTATTGTTATGTAATTTAATAAATAACAATAGTCTAGAGAATCATGGATCATATTTTGGTAGTATTCTCGACGATGAATGGGATAAAATATATGAGTAAAAGTAAGTCCGATTGGAATTCCAACCGGACTTTATAACTTTATGTTCTAATGATTGTTTGTAAGCAGTTATATTGTTATTCTGCTTTTACGACCGTCGAACCAACAGGTTCCTTTTCTATACGGATATCCTTATATCTGTAAATTGATAGCACTAATCCCAAGAGAATATAATCCACAATAATATAACTCATACTACTTGTGAAAAAGGGCAGCGTAGTTGATGTAAGCGGAAGTAGTCCAAACACAATCAGGATGTTTGATATGCTTTCTACAGCTATCAGAATGCCGCTGGAACACCCAACGATATATCCGAGGCTGTTTCTCTGTTTAAGAGAAATGTTAAATATATATATCGATAAAACGACAAGGCTTATCATTATTACGACTACTGCAGCAATGCCACATGTAGCGGCAACTGAGCCTAATATGAGGTCTCCGGTCATTCCTGCCATGTCTTTCATGATATTTATGGCGCTGTCGCTTTTCCCGATGAAATTGCTGTGAAGGAATGTATAATCCAGCCTGGAGTTCACGTACAACATACCGTCTTCATCCATACTTCTGGTGAAAAGACCTATGTGAGAAATCCAATTTTGTAAACGTGCAACTTGATAACTTCTTAAATTGATGCATAAAATAGCAACTGCTGCAGCTATAACTGAAAAAATGAAACCGCCTCCGAGAAGTAAAGCGCGTTTTTTCACAGCATACCAGTTTTTACGCAGAGCAAGTATAAAGAGGATGAATTCTGCAAACAGCATGAACAGTGCAAAGGGACCGCGGGCATCACTGTACAGTAAGCGAGATAGGAGCGGTGCAATCATCCAGCCAAAGATCTTTATGACAGCGGAAATACCTTTATTTCGGTACTCATATAGTATCCCTGCAAAAAGTGGCAAATACAATAAAAACAGAGCCTGGATTGAAAGAGTGATTCCTCCGATGCAAAGCCACCTATTGCTTCCGTTTATCGTCTGACCAAACGGAATGGGAAGGAGCGTCATAATAAGCAAAAACAGAGCTGCGATTATACGGCTTTTTTCTGCGAGAATAGTATAATCAAGCCTGTAAGCAATAAGCATGGCTACTAATCCTATTGCTATAGAGGCTATGTGCTTAAAAAATATATTACCAGTGATTTCTAATGGCATTGCAGCACAAATTACATATAATGCACCAATGCTCAGCACACTTATAAAAATTGTAAATATCAGGAATTTCCACTCCATATGAGGCCTGTGGATACGGTCAAGACTGACGCCGACACTCACAGGGTCCCCCATTTCCTCAACTGCTTTTGTAAGTGCCTGCTCATGGTCCATTCCATCCTGCTGCAGATCAGCAGCCTGATCCTCGATATGGGCAAGAAATTCGTTGACAACAAATTCTTTAGCGTGTTTATCTCTGATCTGATTTTTCAGTTCATTAAGGTATTCTTCTAAGTTCATTATGCCGGTCTCCTCCCTTAAATGCTGAATGCAAGCACACTTGCAACCGCTGTACTATAGGTCTCCCATTCTTCCAACTTGCTTTTTAGGTATTTCCTGCCTTCTTTGGTTATGGAATAATATTTTCTTATTTTTCCATTCCCGGACTTTTCGTAGGATATGAGATATTTTTTGGATTCCAGCGTATGCAAAAGAGGATATAGCGTGCCGGCTTTTAATTCGAAAACATTTTGTGATCGTGCCCGAAGAGCTTCAATCATTTCGTAACCATACATATCGTTTTCTGAGAGTAACTTTAACAACATTGTGCTCATACTACCGGAAAGTAAAGTCTTATCTATGGTATTCATTACAGTCCCTCCTTATATATCGAATATCTTTATATTGATTATCTATATACTATATCGATAATCGATATAAGTCAAGGGATAATATTGTTTCGATATAGTCTATACAAAACTATTATGGTGGCAAAAACTACAATTAAATATCAGTTATCGGAATATAAGAGTAAAATATGACACGAATTATTATGAAAAATGAAAGATGAAAAGTTTTGTGGCTTTCAACTTTTTATTTTACAGATGATCAGAGTTTTCATACAATTATAGGGGATACTTAAAAGGGGACGTAAGTGGGTATGAAACGAGTATTGTTATGGATTTTACGTGGCATTTTTCTGTTAATCTTGATATTTGTAGGTCTTATAGCATTGGACTATCTTTTTGCTCCATCCTGGTTAACCGATAAAGCGGCATTCTCTATTCTTATTTTTGCAGCAATAATCCACTGCGGGATAGGAATAATTAGAATCAAAAGAAATAATAAATCTACAGTGAATGTGTCTGGGCGTCTTGAGAACGGCAACACGAACAAAAACGGCCAAAAATCCGTCAAAAAACAAAGAGTACCCAGAAAGCCTGCTTTAACTTTTACATTGATTGTATTACTTCTGGTTGGGCTAGGGTTTGGTGGTTACAATTTTTTTAATCAAGATACTCATAAAGATGTTCCGGAAAATGTAATTGAGTTCGGTGAAAAATATCCGGAAGCAAGAGAATACGTCCAAAATTTCACGGAATACGTTGATAAAGATTTAGATATGGATGTCACAGCGGAAATGGCTGCATCTGATATTCCACTTTTTATTCAGTGGGACAAGCGATGGGGATATAGAAACTATGGCGCAAATTATGTAGGCGTTGCCGGTTGCGGGCCTACTTGTTTAGCTATGGTGGCATGCGGCCTTAAGAATGATTCGGAGCTTAATCCATTCGTTGTTGCAACGTATGCATCAAATGAAGGTTTTTACACATATGGAGAAGGTACATCCTGGTCTATAATGACAGAAGGTGCCAAACACTATGGATTAAATGTAGTTACCGGCGATGTTTCATCAGATTACATCTTGGCTAATTTATCCAGTAAGGCGCCGATGATCTGTTCAATGTCACCCGGAGATTTTACAAAAACAGGACATTTCATAGTGCTGACAGGAATTGATGCAGAAGGAAAAATAATAGTGAACGATCCTAACAGTCCTAAAAATAGTAGCAAGCATTGGGATGTTGATTCTTTGGTATCACAGATGAAAAGTGTATGGAAGTATAGTAATGCTTAGGATAACCGACACTATAGATGTCAATGATGGAAAATATCTAGTTGATGTCAAACATACAAAGGAAAATATATAATTCTTTTTCCAGGGATTTGTGCGGTAGGTGATTTTGACCAGGTCTTTTTGTGACCATATAACGATAATATATATCGGCAATATTTTAAAATATTGCCGATATATATTGATTGCTAATCTGCTTTTGTTTATAATTAAAGTACAGGGAGATTAGGTGACAGATATGGATACTACTACGCTTATAGAAAAACTTGATAGCGAAAAGGATTATTCCAGACGAGAGCTTTATGAGTATTTATGTGAAAATGTGAATGGGTTCTCATATAACTCCTTTAACTGGCAAATGCAGAAAATGCTGGCAAACGGGGAGGTTTACAGAAGTGGCCGGAACACATACAGGATAGGCAGAACATATAAAAGAGACTACTCTCCCCAATACTCTGAACAGTCAGAAATAATAATAGATTTCATGGAGAAATTCTTCCCGGATACAGAGTACTCCATTTTTGAGACTACAATGCTCAACGAGTTCTTGAATCATCAGATAGCTAAGAATACCATTTTTCTGTATGTTGAAAAAGAACTAAGTGAGTTTGTCTTTAGGGATACAGAGAGCATGAGCAAAAGGACTGTGTTGTACAAACCCAGAAAGGATGACCTTCGTAGGTATTGGAAAGCTGATTCTGTTATAGTGCTAGATCGAATCAGCGAGGCTCCAAGGGGAAAAGCACATAAGTATGATACTCCCCTAGAAAAAGTTTTTGTTGATATGCTCTCTGATCAGTCACTTATGTATATGTTCAGTAAGAGTGAGTATCCTGAAGCGCTCCGGATAGCTTATGAAAAATACCATCTAGATAATAATAAAATGTTCCGATATGCCCGAAGAAGAGGCAAACTGCCTGAAATACAGTCAGCAATGGCTGAAGGAGGAATAGAAATTGATAATACCTGAGAATTACTTGCTTGAACACATAGACGGACTTGCCAAGAAGTACGGAAGTGACAGATTTATAGCTGAAAGAGCAATGTATGCTTTTGGACTATTAGAAGCCATCAGCAGGACAGGGCTTAAGTTTGTCTTTAAGGGTGGAAGCTGTCTGATGCTGCTTCTGGATAGCCCTAAAAGACTGTCCACAGACATCGATATTATGGTAGCTCCGGGAACGGATGTTGAAAGCTATATTGAAGAGGCAGGAAAGATATTTCCTTTTGTCGATTATCAGGAAAGTATCAGACCTGGACATGGCAACATAGAGAAACGGCATTTCAGATTCTTTTACCAGTCGCCGATAATGAATGATACGATAACAATCCTGCTGGATGTATTGTATGAAAATGAGCATTATGCCTCTGTAATTGATAAACCTATAGAAAGCAGTCTTATCCTGACTTCCGGAGATCCGTTATATGTGAGAATGCCTGACGTGAACTGTATCCTTGGCGATAAGCTTACAGCATTTGCGCCACACACTACAGGAATACCTTTTCTCATAGACAAGGATATGGAAATAATCAAGCAGTTCCATGACTGTACTACACTGTTCAGAGTGATGGATAATTTCGGTTATGTTAAGGATACATTCAGAGTAGTTGCTAATACCGAGATGACATACAGAAATCTGTCTATAAGCTCTGATCAGATACTTGAAGATACAATTGAAAGCTGCTTGTGCATTATTGGAAATGGCCGTATAAACAGTGAGGAATATGAAATATACAATTCCGGTATCGATCGAATTCAGGGGCATTTGTTTGATGTGGAATTAAACAGAAATACGGTGTCATTTAGGGCTTGTGAGCTGATGTACCTTTGTTCCTGCATATACAGGGACGTGGACTACTGTGATAATACAATAAGCGGTAAAGCTTCTGAAAAAATCGATCTGGAGAATAACAAGGTTATAAAGTCTATAAGTTATATCCGTAAAGCGAATAAAACAGCTGGTTTGTATCTAAAAGAGGCAATAGCACTATTGGGCGATGACTACTTGCGCATGCAGGATCATGTGCAGAACAGGCCTTTGAGGTATGATTGATTTGCACAGGACATATTTTCATTTGCAAGCTTAATTAAACATGTATAGTACAGGGGGCCCTCTCAGAAGACGGTGCCAGAAGCTCCTTTCTGTCTGGGTTTCAGACGTGTCATTATTATTAAAGTCACAGCTCTCTAAAGAAGTCAGGATCAAATATCGTGAGCATCTGGAAAAATTTCTGTAGGGAGATGCTCTTTTCTGGAGCAGGAGCTATTTTTGCGCCATAGGTTTATTAGAGTATTAGCATTAAAAGTTAGCAGTATCTGAGCAGTACATGAGTCATATTTGATTAGTGTACTGTTTTTTTATGGGTATAATATGGCGTGGGGGAAATGTTTGGAGGATTCTATAGGGTATGAAAAAAGTAAGAGGCATAGGATTATTATGTGCTGCTGTGGTATTGTGCAGTGCTTGTGGAGATAAGAATGCTATAGGTGGCTTGGAACCAGCCGAAAGCAAAAAGATATTTGAATGCCAGATAAAAGAGCATGAATTACCGGATGCGGATTCCGGTCTGATCAAGAATAGTGGCGACTGGATTAAGGAACTTGATATAAAAATGGCTGGGAATAAGGTTTATCGCCTTGCTCAGCTTTGGGGACAGGATACGGAATATAATGATGAAATGGATTTGGGATATTATATCCAGATTTCTGAGTATCCGTTCGATGAGTGGAAGAATTATGAGGCCCCATATTTGAACCTGGATGGAGAATACGAATCTGTAGATATCCGCCATGGCTATAAACCTTGCAGGATAGCAGGAATCTATGAAGATGCGGTTTACTTTGTCTCATCAGGATATCTGGATGGTGATAAGAACTACTATGCATTTGGAAAAATGGATGCTGATGGTGCTTTTTCACTGATCTCAGAGTATCCTGTCACGGAAAAAGAACCGGAAAACCAATGGTCTGACAACCAGTTCTTTTTTGATGGGAAAGATACTGTTTATTCCTATAAGAACTATCCTGCTGAAAACAGGATTATCTCATATAATCTCAGCACAAAAGAAATCCGTCAGGACAATTATTCCGGTAAAATTGAAGGAATAGACTTGTCAGAAGATGCTTCTGCGATTTGGTATGGTAATAACGAAGAGACATTTTGTGCAGGTGCGGTGGACGAAAAGGAAAGCGCTTTTTCCTATAAAGTCGATGGTGATATATCTGCTATTCAGGCTATGGCTAAAACAACAGATGGCTGGTACGTTACTGATACTGAATCACTAATGCTTCTGAAAGAGGACGGCAGTGAGGATAAGCTTATAGACTGGAAAAACAGGGGATACTTCCTAAGTAATATCAGTAAGATTGAAAAACAGGATAACACTCTTAAAGTGCTTACTGACTTTGAAGGCAGCCATTATGTACTGGAGGCTGATCTCGACTCAAAAAGAGAAGCGGAAAAGCAGGAAGTTGTTATTTCCATGCCCTTTAAGATTGCCAGTCTTGATTACTATATAGCCATGTTTAACCGGACTAATGCAGATTATCACATAAATGTTAGTCTTCCTGAAGATCCTGAGGATATGGAGAAATATCAGACGGATCTTAAGAAAGCATTTCTTACTGGCACAGGACCTGACCTCATTGTCAATGGAATAATGGAACAGAAGGACATGGTTCAAAATGGACTGATAAATTCTGTGGGTGATCTGATTCAGGATAAATCAAAATATTTTGGTGCTGTACTCCAGAACGGACAGTTCGAGGGTGAACAATATGGAATCCCTTATGAATTCTACATGGAAACTGCAGCATATCCTGGTAGAATTCTTGGTGACAGAGCTTCCGTCTCACTTAATGAACTGTTGGAGATAACCAAAGAAGCTGATGCAGAGGCAGTAGCACTTAATACATCAGGGGAAGATATCGTTTTCTATTATGGACTTTTGGACGAAACTAATCCTTCCTTTATTGACTGGAATAACAGGAAAAGCCATCTTGATAGCCCTGAATTTGTAGAACTGATAAAGTTTGCCTCAAAATATGCTTGTCCAGATAACATCAATGAAAACAACTATAAGGAAAAAATCGACGCAGGGAAGATAATATCTGAAAATCTGAGCGTAGGTAGTCCAGAAGTGATGAATTACCTTGATGCCTGTTTTGATGGAAATGTATCTCTTGCCGGATATCCGAGAAATGAAGGCAGCGGTGCGTATGCCTTTTGCAATATGCTGTATCTTAATGCAAAGGCGACCTGCCCTGAAGGTGCAAAAGAGTTCCTTAAGTTTATCATTTCTCACGATGCCCAGATGAAGAATGCGCAGAGTAAGTATTCGAAAACTAATGAGCAGAAGTATGGTGGTCATTTCCCGGTAGAAAAAGAAGCTTTTTATAGGGAACTGGAGCTTGCTCAGGCAAATGAGGTATCTGAGGGAACTTCCAGCTATATGAATGGAATAAGCTATAAAACAGAAGGTTTATCTGAAGAAAATGCAAATAAGTTAAAGAAAATGGCAGAGGAAGCTAGTCCCATAAATTACGAACTGTTTTATATTGGTGATATCATCTCCGAGGAACTGGCCCCGTTCTTTGCGGGAGAAAGAACAGCAGAAGAAGCTGCAAACGTGATGAATAGCAGGGTGCAGATCTATTTGGATGAAAAATAAAATAGGAACTGTAATAGCGTTACCATTACGGAGGGAATAAGATGGCTTATGAAGATCCGCAAATAGTTCAAGAATGGTTAGACGCACTCATAAAGCTTGATGTAAAAGTAAAAAAGATGTTTGGGTGTTATTGTTTGTATTGTGATAATCAGGCTGTTGGCTGGATTTATGATAGTGTCATGAGCTTAAGGGAGGTCGGGCTGGATTATTTGCCAGACGATATCAAGAGGCCTGGCAAGGATGACAAAATTCAAGAGTTGGTTATTCCGCTTGATTATGTCAAAGCAGATTGGTTGCCTGAAGCAGTTCAGGACACAGCTAATATTCGAAGAAATAATGGTAAATAGCGTGGAAAGAAATATGAATAAAGATATTCCAGACATACTAATCCGAGCCCAGGAACTCCAAAGGACCGGCGATTACACAAAGTTAGCACATAGCCGTTTAACGACAATAGGGGAATGTAATCACGTCTAACTATAATGAAAATTATTTGTGTATTTTTGATATTGCAACATATGTTTGGAGATGTTAGTATTTAGTTACATCGAATAGATGTATTGGTTTCCTTACCAAGCGAAATGGGAACTTTATCAGATGGGAGCCCCACCATATAAAATAATCGGGAGCTTTATCAGATGGGAGCCCTACCATATAAAACAAATGGGAACTTTATTAAGATGGGAGCCCTACCGGCGAAAAGGAATTTTACGAGCTGCGTCATGCGACGTAGCTCGTTATTTGTTGCACAAGACCGGCAAGCGAATGGATGCTTGCATACAAATTCATTTGCCGGTTGTAAGAACATGGAGCACGAAGTGCGGAATGTTCGTGTGCGAAATCGAGTAGGAGTCAGCCTACTCGATTTATTAAGGAGCATGGTTACTTGAAGAAACTGAACTTTTACTACATTGACTTAAAATATATCAGGGATTTGTCCAATGCGGATGATAATGTTATGTCTATATCTCCGCAGAGAGGAAAGGAGAACAGACCATTTGTTGGAGTTGTTGTACTTCTCAATGGCAGGCATTACTGTATACCACTTACTTCGCCAAAGCCTAAATTCCAGAACAAGAAAAGTCAGGTTGATTTTATCAAAATTTTTGATGATAGTAAGAAAAATGAGGATGGAACAAGTAAACTTATAGGTGTTCTTAACATCAATAATATGATTCCTGTTATAGATAGCGTTATACAGAAAGTGGATTTAACAATACACAAGAATGATGTTATCGAGATAAAAAATCATAAAGAACTTATGCAAAAGCAGCTAAAATGGTGCAGAGATCATGCTGATACGATCGAGAATAGGGCAAACAAAGTGTATGATCTGGTGACAAACAAGCCAGATAAAAATAGAAATTTGGTGAAGAGATCTTCTAAGTTTACAGAGTTAGAGAAGATAGCAGATAAGTTTTTGAAAAAATGACTTATGTAACCACATTCATAACAAGTGGTTGCTACCGGATAATATCAACAAAATGTCAACAAAAACTTCTAAAAAGCCGTGGAATGAGTGGAATAATTGGAATATTTATACAAGATATTCCATCAAAAGAACCAATCGACTACAATATATAGATGATTGGATTGAACATGGACAATTTGAACTGATGTGGTCTCAAGTTAGTCTCATGGTAGTCTCATGAAATTTTGAGACTACCGTGAGACTGAGTTTTTGTTTAAAAAGCATATCATCGCAGGAATGCCATAAAATAGGCATGTGAGAGCAATAAACTTTCGCACGCTAAAGTATCATAGTCTCAAATATGATGTGAGACTGGACGAGGTGGGGCTTGTATATATCCCTGAAGATATTAAAAAGACCGGGGAAGAATGACAAAATACAAGAATAAATAATCAACCTCAGGTTGTACCGACTAGAAAACTGCGTCATTGTGGGCGATAGATCAAACAGCTCATCAATTGTAACACCAAAGAATTCCGATATGGACGGGAGCAGTGATATATCCGGGGCACACACATTGTTCTCCCACTTAGATATAGACTGACTGCTTACTCCTAATGCGTCTGCAAGAGCCTCCTGCGTTGTACTAGATTTTAAACGAAGTGCCTTTATCTTGTTTCCAATATTCATTTTCGCGTCTCCTTATATGATTTTGAAGAAACGAAGCTTCATTTCAGTTCTTACAAGAATAATTGTAGAATATTGTCGTATCAGTAGAGCTAAAGCTCCACCGTATCGAAAACATGCTTGATTATGAAAATGAGCTCACGGATGAAGCGTTTAATAATACAAAGGAGTTCCTGCTGGATATAAAAGATGAGTATGATGAGAACCATCCGGACAGGATGGATGGCAGGATTTACACGTTCCTGGCCCATCTTTATCATCACAGAATAGTTAGTGACAGCAGATATGTTAGCTTGTATGCAAGAAAAGCTATGAATTTTCATCCTAATGCAAAGGAGGATCAGTGGCTCCTGCAAAAAAGTGAAGGGGCAGTAGTCTGGGACTGGAACGCAAGACAGCATAACAGTACTATAGAGTTTTTCAAGGATTTAGTAGAAAAACATCCTGAAATAGGCAGGAATTATCTGTTCCTTATGAATAACCTGATCGCTGATCATCGCACTAAGGAGGCTGCTGTATATTTGGATTCTTATTCAAAATTGCCTGATCATAAGGATGTTTTAGTTCCGGTATATGAAGCATATATTGCTTTTGCTGAGTATCGTGCTGAGGATGCATGGAAAATAGTTTCTGATATTGAGGAAAAGTTCCATGACAACTACGATGCGATGTTTGAAGTAGCAGGCATATATGCATCCAATGCAAAACATGAGGAGGCTTTGGAAAGATATCACAAGGCTGAGGAAATATATATAACTAACCACAAGGAACATATTTGCATGGATCATCTCCAGGCACAGGCAAGGATTTATGAAATACTTGGAAAATATGAAGATGCCATCAGGTATGTTGAGCTTCAGATCAAGTATCTGGAAGAAGAATGGAACATCACTGAAGGCGCGGATGTTGACGCTCTTTGCGAGGAAAAGAGAAGACTGATAGACAAGATAAAATAGTATTAAAGGATATAAAACCTTTCGGCCGAAGGGTATTTCATGAGGAAGTTAATGGAGGAAATCATCATGGATACCCAGACAATAATAGAAGCAAAATATGGAATAAGTAAAAGAGATTTGCATACTGTTCCAACATGGGCGAAAAATGAACGATTGGAACGCACTGTATCGTATGCTGAAATGTGGCAAATGGGGGATGCGGATGTTAAGAAGAGGGAAAAATACTCTTTGGGCAGATTGAAAGCTGTATTTATAAGGCTTTTTAGACGGCATATATTACAGGCGGGCAGAGTGAAAATTGGGAGTTTTCCTTTATGCCGGACTCAGGAAACGGAGCAGGTTTCTGATTAAGAAATTGTTGCATAGTGGTGGGTACCAGTGTTTTGCTGGTACCTACTTTTTTATGAAAAATTTCAATTTTTTCTATATTTTATGTCACGAAATGGGTACTTCGTGCGTTATATAAATAGGAATAATAATTCGGAGGATGAACTATGTATGCAAAAAAAGTGAAGAGGGTGATGAATTAAAGAGCCTTAAGGATGCCGGAGTTGGTGCTATTTTCCTTGGAGCAGAAGAGACAGAATTCCGTATGGACGGGGCAGATCAGGTTCTTGACGGCAAAGTGAGAAAAACAGGTGTGTTCCTTAAAGAAAACGGCGAAGCCGGAACAATCCAGCATGTTGACATGGCTATAAAGGGTCGAGAGGCAGAACTGCTGACAGAGGATGAAAAACTGGAAGAACTCATGAACCAGATAAGAAGCCAGAGTACTCAAAACAGACAGCGTAATAATAACAATACAAATGCCCAGCGCAGAGCACAGAAGACTGCAAGACAGAAAAAACAGCTCCAGGAGTATCAGAAACGGCAGGATATGCAAAAGGAACTGACTGAAAAAGCAATTGAGCGTAGGAAAATGCTATATGGAACATAAGGTATATCCGTCAAAAGGTGCAAATAGTTTCATCTGTTAATATGCCCTTCAAGTATTATAACCGTCTATTCATGACATCCTTATAAATTTGTGAAAAGCATATTCCGATAATAATAAAAGCAAAGGATTTGCCGGATATCAATGGATTGAAAATTCATGGTATTCGGCATTTGTTTTTGTCGGGGATCTAAGATTTGTGACCATTGTGAGAATAGCTTGAAGGAAGGTGATAATTCTTGATTACATTCCCATTTGTCGGAGGGGAGCATGAGATTGAACCAGAAAACATTATCTATGTCCAGACAGACCGAAGACTTAATGTGTTTCATGTTAGTGAGGACAAAAAGGAGGTGCAATACAGGTTATATAAAAAACTTGATGAAATTGAAGAATCTCTTTTGCCGTATGGATTTATTCGATGTCACAGGAGTTATCTGATAAATCTGAGATATGTGACTAAGGTATCGAATTATCTGCTGACGCTAAAGACCGGTGAAACGTTTACTATACCACGAGCCAGATATAAATGGGTAAAAGAGCAATATGATTTATGGAAAGAATGTTAATAGCATCCGCTCGGGCCTTTCAGGAGAGTGGAGCGGCTTTGAATGACAGATGAGCCGCAGAAAGGAACACTTATGTCAAATACCATTACAAACGGAAATTATTATTACACCCAGAGTGCGTATGTGCAGAGTGCCCACTATTATTCAAACCAGACTATTGGCAGCGGAGATTTTCAGAGTGCGGTTCTTGATAAGGATGAGGAAACGCCGGAGCTTACTGACGCAGTAGCTAAGGAAGATACACCAGCGAAGAAGGGCTATACTCGCATTATAACTGCTAATATCTGGAACTCCGGATTTGGTGCGACGCAGCTTGCAGATGGAAAAACGGCTTATTCCTATCAGAGAGTAATGCAGCAGTTCCAGATCAGGATAGATGTGGATGGTGATACCAGAAAATATACCGCCACAGGCACTGATGAAAACGGAAATGAGTTTTCAAAGGAGATCGACCCGTATAATGTAGATCCAACAGATTCTGACTTTACGGAGTTTGCAGCACTTTGCTCATATATCCGGGATACAGAAGGTCTGGCAGATGAGGCTATGGGAGCTGTGGATAGTGTTGCACCTAATGATATTTTTGAGAAAAAGAACTATATGTCTGAGCTTGATGGTTCAATCAAAAACTATCAGCTTATGGGTGTAAGTACACTTGGAGCAGAGCAGCTTCTGTCGCATATAAACAGGCTTATGGAAGTTATGATGACATCGGGTATCGGAATCGGCATCTCACCGGACCCTGCTGCTACAGCAACAAGCTTTAATGGTGCAAAAGTCTGGGGAGATACAGGAGGTTTTGGTACATTTGGGAGCACCAGCTTTAGGTTCCAGTCAATAACCTTTGAAGGAACAAGAGAAATTGGTGGTGCTGAAAAAACAGAAAATAACCCAGAAGAGAGCGAAGAGTATCTGGGAGAACTGGAAGTAAGACCACTTCATGGAATGGGAACAATTCCGGTAGGAAATAATAACAGCTATGTCATGACTGCTTCAGAGGTCATTAAGCCAGGTTCTGATGACAAGATAGTCAGGGTTCATGTACATGATCATGATATTGATGTGAACGTTGATGAAGTTGATCCCAAGAATGCTACTGTAATAGAGATGTTTGCATATTGTCAGTATGCCGATGCACATGGAACAGGCACCTCGGACTCTTTTGGCAGTTTCCATTCCATGAAAAGCGTTATAGACCCTCTTTCAGAAAACAGTTACTCAAACTTTGATGAGGCTATGACAAAGAAGCAGAATTGGAATAGTGCCCTGTCAGATTCCAAAGTTTCTTTCACTAAGGAGAGGACTGGTGAGACCATTGACGCGTCAGTTGTTCTAAAGATGCTTGAAGAGACCCGTAATCTCTTTTTATCACAGGGCGGTGACAAGGATCTGGGCGACCTGACTGATGAAGAATGGGAGAAACTTCTTGGAGATACCGATAAAAACGTAGAGGAGTCAAAAGAGGCTGCTAGCAAAGCGCAGGAAAGCAGAGAGAAAGAGGCAGAAAGAGTAAAGAACATCATCGAAGAAAACTGGAAGAATGGCAAGATTCAGAAGGCTATGGATGGATACGAGTTCATAAGAATGATGGGCGAAAAGGTTGCCAGTAACCAGCAGGAGCTTAACAAAAACTGGAAGTCCACCAGAGAACGACTGCTTGAGCAAGATCCCAATGCGGCGAGCAGATGGTACATGTACGGCAATGGCAGCAAACGTTATTCTTTCGATGAGTTCTGTAACTTCATGGATAATATGTGGGCTGAGCAGCGTGCTAATGCAAGAACACCCAGAAATGATTTCCTTGACCTGGCTAACTGGGCAGTTTTACAGAAGAAAAAGAATGCTTGATAAACTACTATACTTCAATTAGGGTTAGGAGGCGATATTAGTGAGGGTACAAAGGAAACCTAATTTGAGTTTGACGCAAATGCTACTATACAAAGGTTCAAATGCAACAATAGCTCGTAGTAAGGGAAACAGAACTCAACGTGATGAATATGTTCATGGACTAATATCGCCTTCTATTACCTATTCCAAAAAGTTGATGAATAAATCGAAATTATCAAGATCTGTCATGGATGCGATTAATTTCAATTACATGGACATTCATAGGAATCATGGTGAATCTGTTGATTCGATTACAGTCAATGGAAAAAAACTATTAAAAAAAGACCTTCCTTCGATTGATACTGATTGGTGTTCCCCAATTCAGGCAATTAACAACACAGTTCGGTTTGAGAATGGAAATTATTACAAGTATACGGACCGTAGCGGGTATACACATACTTTTGCCTGTGATCATGACAGGATTAATCAGCCTTATTCAGATCAGCTGGCTGGAAGACAAAATAATAATAGTTACCAGATTACTAAATTTTGGAATATGCTTTCTGGTGATGGGACATACTTGGGACTTTATTTCAGTGCAGAAGAACAGAAACAGATGCTTGGTGACGCTGGCATAAAAGAAGGATTCTTTTGCGTGGAATCAGGGTCAAGAAAACAAGAATACTATTATTCCAACGGAAATGCAGGGGTGTGTGTAAGAAAATTTGAGTATGATGCCACTTATGAAATGTACAACAAAAGGGGAAGTGCATTATTCAAAGACTATCCTGTAGGATCAAAATTCACCTTTGCTGGGCAAGAATATGAATTAAAGGAAGATAGAACAATAGATATCCCATATGGAATCGATATTTTTGATGTGCAATTCCCAAAAATGAGGACGTAAAATGAATTTATGATGCCATGAGTAATGTATGACGCAGGATGATACAGGAGAATTATTATGATTCAGAAAACGGGGCTGACAGATACATACGAATTAAGCTATTATCAGAAGAACAGTTATGAAACTGTTACTCTTAGAAAGGGAGATGACGGTGGCCTTAACAGGATTAATGAAGATGGTACAGAAACATCTTTATATAGATATGAGGCTTCCGTAGTGTCTTCAGCCCCCATTCCCTGTGAAAACTATAATGATATCAAGAGCAGAATGGCTGAAATGCCACTTTTAAGCTGGAATAAGCTTTTTCATGAAACAGATGATGTGATGAAGGAATACTATTCCGGTTGCAGAACTGCTGATGAAGTCGTAGCGTATGTAAAGAAAACCTGTAGCTTCAATAATGTCAGCAAAGAAAGAATTTCAAAAGCGTTATCTACAATGTATGAGCATATTTCAAGAGCCAATGCCCAATATGCAGCTGAAAACAATTACCGGGAAGCAGAGCAATTGTATATCAAAACTGGATTGAGGCAGGACGCAGGGGATTACTACAGTAATCTCAAGGGTGGTATGTACTACAATGCTGATTATTACTACGCTTATTCCGATATGCAGAGCTTAGTAAAGAATACATTGAACGAACTGGCCGATCAGTACGGAATAGATAGACCTGACTATGACGCAATTGATAAGAGCGGTACGTTTATAGATGGAGGAATTACATACAATGGTGTATGGAATCAGAAGACAATAAATATCTACAGGGGTCTGGATGACTCCGGAGTTATTGCAAATGATTTTGTACCATCAAGGTCATTTTTATTCTGCGAGGCAAGGGCTGATCTTAGGGGATACTCAAATCTTGATGACCTAAAGGCTATTATTGAGGGGTATGTCTCAAAAAATATTCGTAAGGGTGAAAGCAACGGCAATCATGCCTTGGTAACTGAGTTACAACGGAATAGTCATTATGACAACTCGCTAAGAGAAGGGAAAGCCAGGCTTCACAATTATCTGAACAGTAATGGTATTCCTTTAAAAAATCCGGATGACAGAAACTGGATAATGGATTATTTTGGAATGGTCATGTTGTAGTTTTTTCTGCAGAATTGTCTCTTCTACAGATGGTAGAACAACATTGTATAACTTGTACAAACAAGTTTTGCCTGTTATAATCAAGTTATAGGAGGCATTATGATTAAAGTAGACTGTGAATATAAAATAAAAGAGGACATAGGTTTTATTATTGAAGCTGAAAATATAAATAAGTCAGATTTGTCAGAAGCAACTAAGATTTCACGAATGACTCTTGATGCAATAGAAAAAAGGGGTAATACAACGGATGATGTATGTGAAAAGCTCTATTCATACATTTATAAAAGAAATTATAGAATTAATTCAGTAAAAGAGGAACTGATTAAGGAGAAGTATGGCAATGTGCTTTTCCATGGTTCAAAATTGGGACTTTCTGAGATAACTGTGTCCGGATCAAGGAATAACTGTGATTTTGGAAATGGCTTTTATTTAGGGGAAACATATAACCAGGCATTGTCATTTGTTTGCGATTACGAAAAATCATCGGTGTATTCGTTCAAATATTCTCTCGACAATCTGAAAATAGCTCGTTTTGAGTGTACATTAGATTGGATGCTGGGAATTTGCTTTTTTAGAGGAACATTAGGTGAATATTCGGGGAACAAGATGGTTAGAAAAGTAGTTGAAGAGATTGAAACGGCAGACATAGTCATAGCACCTATAGCTGATAATAAAATGTTTTACATAATGGCTCAATTTACGGAAGGTGAAATTAACGCTGATGTAGCACTTCATTCTTTATCAGCATCTAAATTGGGATTTCAATATATTTTTAAAACAGATAAAGCATTAAGCAATATAATACCCATTGAAAAATATTATCTATGTCAGGCTGAACGAATGGATTGCAGAAATGCGCTGAATAATAGAAGCTATGAAATAGATACAAAACTAAAATTGGCAAAGCGGGAATTTAAAGATGGTTTATATATTGAGGAACTGTTAAATGAGAGAATTTGATCACAGTGGGCTGTTATTAGCAGAATATCAAGGAAAACTGTTTGAAGCTTCCACAAATTTAAACTGCTCTACCGGGATATTTATTAGAAGATTTTTGCATTCGGATTTGGTAAAAAAACTGGATCATAATAATCCGGCAGAGATTATATTGGATGTAAATGATGGGGTTAACAGTATTCTTGACCAGTTCGGTGATACAGATTATGGAAAGGTCAAATACTCAAAAAGTGCCATGTTTTGGATAGGATATATATATAGATATATATCTTATACAAGGGAAGTATCGACTAAATTTGTAATAAGTTTTTTTTCATATAAACAGATGAATGATGTTTACTATACCTTTCACACACAAGATCCTGAATGGTGTATTCGAAGTCTATTGGAGATGAATGATCAAACAGAAGACATATTTGATAATAATTCCAGATTGAAGAGTATTCTTCGAGAAAAAGGCACTTATTAAACTTGTTTGTCCAATGAATACAAATTCTCTTGCTTTAGCAATAGCGACACTGTTGCCCAGAACTGAGCCAGGAAAATTTTCTTGGCTCTTATTTTATGTTGACATATATAGATTATCGATATAGCATATAGGTAAGCAATATATAGACAATCTATATAAAGGAGGACAACCATGGCTGTTGATAAATCTCTACTAACAGGAAGCATGACCATGCTGATATTAAAGCTTTTGTCAGAGAAAGATATGTACGGATATGAGATGATCGATACTTTAAGGCAAAAGTCCCAGAATGTCTTTGAGCTTAAAGCCGGTACTTTGTATCCGCTTCTTCACGGACTGGAAGATAAGGGGATGCTCACGGTATACGAGCAGGAGTTTTTGGGGAAAACAAGAAAATACTACAGCATTACAAAAGAGGGAAAAAAGCTTTTAAAAAGCAAAACTGAAGAGTGGAATGTATATTCAGGGGCAATAATGAATGTACTGGCGCTGGAGGTGTGACAATGGAGGAGTATATCAAAAAACTTCTTGAACAGGTGCGCTTCAAGAAGGCTCACAGAGGAATTGCAGAAGAAATAATAGCACATATAGAAGACCAGATTGAAGATAACATGGCTGCCGGCATGGACTTGGTGTGAATCGAAGCAAAGCACAAGAGGCGGGTCTGAGTAATCTGTCATTTGTCAGCTATGACGGTATAGATTTTCCATTTGAAGTTGGAACCTTTGATCTGGTAGTAACAAGATACGCACTTCACCATTTTCCGGATATAAAGCACAGTATCGGAGAGGTAAGCCGAGTTCTTAAAGCAGGAGGAACATTATTTATATCCGATCCGTGTCCAAATGATTGTGATACAGAGCGATTTGTTGATGACTATATGCGGCTAAAAAAAGACGGACATATTAAATTCTACACGAAGACTGAATGGCAGGATATATGTTCTGAGTGCGGATTACAACTGACGGATAGCTTTGAGAGTAAGATAAGATTCCCGAAGAAAAAGGATACAGCTTACGGATACAAAGAGGTTTTGAAGAATCATGATAAAGCAGTAATAGAAAGCTATGATCTTGTGGAGACGGATACGGAGCTGCATATCACGGAACGCGTTAACAATATTCTGTTTATCAAAGTTGAAGCCTGATTATCTTAATATAAATGAGTAAGACATATCGAGAATTTGGGTGGGCTCACAGTCTGAAATATTCAGTCATGCAAGACCATTACATTATAAAACAACACATAAAGGAGTACTGACAATGGAAATCAGATACAGCAATGAAAACAAGAGATATGAATGTGACTTAGAAAACCTGCCTGTATTCAGCGTAGATGGAGAAGCCAAAGATATCGAAAATGCTAAAGCTTTGATGGAAGCACTTATACCAAACCTTTCTGAGATAGATTCATCTTGCAGAAGCTGCGCAGCAGATGAACTTCTTGAGATCAAGAATGATTCCTGGCTTGAAGAAGATGAAGAGCCATTGGACCGTCAGACTTTTGCTGACCGCCTTGAGCTTAAAAGAGCAGAGTTTGATGTCGACGGTCTCACCTTATGGTATGACGATGATGACATGTTCTGGGGCCACAGCATAATGGTTGTATGCTCAAAAACAGGGGCCCCTGATTTTGCAGAGATGCTTGGCTAAAAATAACCGCTTATATAACGGAGGGAACAAGTATGGAAAAAGAGGAAATGCTAAAAATAATTAAGGATAATATCAGGAGCCAGATAGCACTGGATATTAAAGACAACAGTAAGGGAGTATCCGTTTCATCAAGTAAGGTTGGCGGGAACCCTTCTGTTCCTGCTGGGTTTGAATGGCCCACATACCATGCTGATTGGTTTGAGGAAGATGAATATGTACCGCTGACTTTCTTTGCCCAGTTTAATATGGAGGAACTTGCTCAATATGACAAGGATGGTATTTTCCCCAAGAAGGGAATGCTTAGCTTTTTCTATTGTGTGACTGATGAAGATCTTTTCTATGGAACAGATCCGCGTGATAAAGGGTCTGCCAGGGTGTTTTATTTTGAAGATACAGAAAGCCTTGTTCCGGCAGAATTTCCTGAAGAACTTTCTGAAGAATTCAGGATTTCTGAAAAGGCTGTTTCTTTTAAGGAAGGAACAAGCTATCCTACATCAGAAGTTTTATTTGACAGATATGAAGGTTTTAACTGGGATGATTACCATGAGTGCATGGAAGAAAACGGCTTCTTTGATGACGAAGACTATTGTACTCAGAAGCTTTTGGGACATGCAGATTATGTACAGCACTGCGCCGAGTATTACTGCGAAATGCTCCACCGCGGACTTGATGCAACATTCCCTGATGGCCAGGTAATAACTAAAGAAGATGAAAAAGCAATGTACGGAGAGGTTGAAAACTGGGTTCAGCTTCTTCAGATAGATCCGGGTTCATCTGAGTATGATGATGTTATATGCGTAGACGGGAATATACATTTCTTCATAAAAAAAGAAGACCTCAAGGCATTGGACTTTGAAAAAATCCAGTATATCGCGGAGTGTTCATGAAGGCGGTGGAAGGTGTAATTAAAAACATTTTGAAATATAACTGAGACGGGCAAAACGGAATCACGGAGACAGAAGAAAGATTATGCTTAAAGAATACAAAATTACTGAAGTAGAAGAAATAAAAATACATGGCAGGACAACTGTGTCCTCTGGCGCAGTAACTCTGTTTTGGACAGGCTCAGGGATAGAGATGAATATAAGGGCTTCTGAAGTGAGAATACGCTACCATGCTGATTACTCAGTATTTGAGCCATGGATTGATGTTGTTATAGGTGGTGTAAGATATCAGAAAAGACCACTTGAAAAGGGAACTCACGAGATAACCGTTTGGAGAGGGGCAGCTGCAGCGGATGGCGGAGAAATACCATTAAGGAATATAAGAATTATAAGGGATACTCCTGCCATGGGAGGCGATGGTGATAACCTTTTACAGATTGAAGCAGTTATTATGGATGGATTCTTTGAAAGGGTTGCTGAACCAAAGCTTAAGATTGAATTCATCGGAGACAGCATTACCTCAGGGGAAGGCTGCATGGGTCCTGTCTGTGAGCAGGACTGGAACAGCGCCTGCTTTGATGCTGTGGATAATTATGCATATATGACTGCCAATGCACTTGGTGCAGATTATGAGGCATTTAGCCAGAGTGGATATGGATTTATGTGGTCATGGTATGGAAATCCTAAGGAAAGCATGCCACGTTTCTATGATCAGATATGCGGGCTTGTGTCAATTGGTAAAGCATCTGAGCTTGGTGCTCACGATAAGTATGATTTTTCTTCTTTTGCTGCTGATGTGGTTGTGGTAAATCTCGGGACAAATGATGCGGGTGCTTACACTCTTACCGGACATGAATGTGCAAGGGACATGGGGGTTGACAATACGCATTACCTGAATGAAATGGGTGAAATATCTGCTGATGATGTGATAATGCTAAAAAAAGGTGCAAAATTATTTTTGAAAAAGATTAGGGAAAAGCGTCCAGAAGCTGTGATTATATGGGCTTACGGAATGCTCCTTCAAGACTCAGATTCTATTAATGAACAGATGCCCAGACTTCTGTCAGTGGCAGTAGCTGAATTTTTAGAGGAGGAAGAAGACAGTAAGGTATTTTATCATCAGCTGCCACCAACGCTTGATACAGAGTATGGTGCAAGATCGCATCCCGGATATATGGCTCACAAAAAGGCTGCAGACTCATTGGTGAAGAAAATAGAGTCTGTAGGTTCAGATGGCATTTTTTCAACGCTTCCTGTAACAAAGATGGTAGAGAACATGACAAAAGAAGGAATACCTTCTGAGCTTTCATATTCAGCAGGAGCTTATGTATGCAATGATCTCTTTTATAGGATAATGAATCACTTAAAAGCAAAGACTCTTGATATCTCTGCAGGATTTATCCATGTACCTAATCCAGCTGAATCTGATGCGGAAACAAAAGCTGAGCTTGGCATAGATGAAATCGCCAGGGGGATTCAGATATGCGTAGAGACTGTTTTGAAAGAGGTTTGACTAATATGTGGCGGACTTTTACTCTGTTTAAAGGACCCCAACAGTACTTTGATATCTACTGGAGATGAAAACGATGTCGTCTATTGATTACGATTGCTTATTAACAAGTGAATACTATAACGAAGATACGTTGGATAAAGCTGTAGAAAACTATTTTTCATGCAAGTTGAGAGTTTCAGAACGATTTGGCAGTACTGTATATATGGAAGCACAGGCAGGAGAGAATCTTTTATTTGGTATATACTTGATAAATTACGAAAACGAAGCGGTATGGGATTCAGATATTATAGGCAGGGATTATCATTACCGTCAGTGCGTAAGCATAGCACTTGACAAAGAACATGCAGACATGGGCATAGTTGCAAGTGTGATTGATTTCTTTCTTAAGCTTCAAGATAAAAATAAGCAGGAAATGCTGGTTAAATCCCATGTCCATGATGATATCTGTCATGTAATGGAAGGAAAGATTACCTGGAAAGAATCATTCTACAGACAATACAAAGAGCTGTTTACAGGGATTCATATGTGGTAAAAACCTGATTTTGATGGGGGTCAGTATGAATGACAAAATTTCTTTATCAGTATCTCAGAGTGAGTTTCTTTCGAAAATCATTGCTATTCCTTCAGTTGGAGGACTTCCAGAAGAAGGAGCTCCTTATGGAGTAGAACCCAGAAGAGTGTTGCAGACCTTTCTGGATGAGGCAGAAGAAAAAGGTTTTCGAACAGGAATTGAAGGTGAAAGAGTCGGATGGGCAGAGTTTGGCGAAGGAGAAGATCTCATTGGGATCATATGTCATCTTGATGTTGTGCCTGTAGGAGACGGCTGGGACTCAGATCCATTTACTCTTACTATAAGGACCGATGAAACTGGTCAGGAGGCTCTGTATGCAAGAGGCATTGTCGACGATAAAGGGCCTGCCTGTGCTGCTTTTTTTGCCATGGTGGAACTGGCAGAAGAAAACAGGATTCCCCAAAATTACAGAGTTAGACTTATTTTGGGGACGGATGAGGAGCGTGGCTGCTCATGTATACAGTACTATGCAAAGCATGCTGAGATACCGGCCTTTTCTATCACTCCGGATTCGATATTCCCCGTAATATACTGCGAAAAGGGTATTATACAGCTAAAAGTATTTGGAAAGAATACACATAATCTGAAAGCTTGTGGAGGAAGTGCTGTCAACATAGTTCCTGCATCAGCTTTATGTGATATTAATGGCAAAACAATAACTGCGAAAGGAAAAGCAGCACATGCTTCCAAACCGTATCTTGGAGAGAATGCCATAGAGCTGCTGGTCAAAAAAATGGAAGAGCAGGGAGTAGATATTAGCGATTATCCTGTCATTAAGTTTGTGAGAGATTTCGATGTTTCAAACTATACTGGCTGTACAATATCGGGGGATTATGGTGATCTGACTTATAATATAGGTATGCTTAAAGCAGGAGAAAAAGGCTGTGAACTGTGGATGGATTTCAGAATTCCCTATGACGCCAATCAGGAGTCTTTTATAGATAAGCTTACAAAAAAGGCTTCAGAATACGGTCTTGAAACTGATGTGACGATAAATATGCCACCGCTTCTTAAGGATAAAGAATCTCCGGAGGTCAGAATGCTTTCTGAAATATGGAAAAGACACATTGATAAATTCACAGAATTCAAGAATGAATACCTAAATATGCACACTGAGCCAAGGACGGTAGGTGTAGGTACATATGCAAGGCATATCCCAAACACGATAGCTTTTGGAATACAGGCCCCATGGAAGACTGATCAATGTCACCAGGCTAATGAGCATGTAGCGACTGCCGACTATTTGCAGTGGATACAGATTATCAGAGAATATATCTTGGAAGTCGGGAGGTACATTGTTAGATGAAAGTATTTGTTAATGTAATAACTTTAGATGATCTGTTTGCATGATAAGTTCTACAGACATGTAAAACCCCTATTTACTTCAAATGAGTAAATAGGGGCATTTTTTGTAATGATGTGGCATCTGCACATTCTACTATATACGTGTAGTTTGTCTCCTCAAATCATAATTATTTGTTGATAGCTTTTATAAGCTTTTTCTTAGCATTACCTTTTACACCTTTGATCTTAATGGTGGCGCCTTTGTTAATCTTTTTAAAAGCGCTCTTGCCTATCTTAAGGTTCTTATTTGCCTTTATGATAATCTTTTTCAGCTTTTTACATTTGAAAAATGCCTTTTTACCAATAGAAGAAACGTTTGAGCCGATTGTTACGGTCTTTATCTTCTTGTTGTTCTTGCATGCGCTTTCAGCAATGGCTACAACAGGATAGTTTTTTCCGTCGACTGTAACGGTATCAAGCGAAGCCTTCTTTTTGGAATCTATTTTTGTTGCTGTGGCCTGTCCGTTAACATCAATATAATAGGTGATGTCATCGACAGTTACTGTTGTTGGAAGGGCCGGAATGGCTGGCTTACTTTCCGCTTTTGGAGCAGCCTCATCGGGATCACTGTTTTTAGAAGGAGCTGTAAAATCAACTATGGCAGGATCTGAAGTCTTATATACATTAAAATCACCGGAACAAGTTCTTACCCTAAAGATAGGTGTTTTTGTTATGACGTTTACAGAATTAAATCTGGGGTCAACACTGCATCTGTTGTATGGTGTCTCTACAATATGATAACATCCGTCATTTTTCCAACTTACTTTATATCTAAAATAGTCGGTATGTTGCACCGGGTCTAAATATTTCACCTCAACATTTTGTGGCTTTGCCATTCTTTTTGAGATAATTGGAGTAGTATAAGTGGAAATAACATAATTTGGATTATTTTTGTATTTATTGATATATTCATAACCTACTTTTTTTTCTTTGCTGGAAACTACATGGAGGTTGATTTGATAAACGTTGTAATTACGCTCATTAAACAAAAGTGTAGAGTAATCCACAATTTCGTTTGCTTTGTAAAATTGGTTCACTTTTCTTGCTTCACATGTAACACCTTTAAAATATCCGGCTTTTCCGTACTCACCCTTTTCATGAAAGCACTCAAGGATTACAGTGTAGTAGCCATCTTCAGCTGCTTTGAAATGAACATGATCCTTAACAAACTTTACATCTTCTGCAGGTTTCATTGTGGTTGCTGCTTTTGAAGTCATGGATGTACATCCAAAAAGAATCATCACAAAAGCTGTGATGAAGAATAAAAGATTTCCCAAATATTTCTTCATTTTTGATATTCCCCTTTAACTTTTCTTCAATCTGCAATATTGCATTGTCCCCTCAAGGAGCCATTATATCAAACATTATGGCTTAATCACAATATTTTTGGGTTTGAAGAATAAGGTATTCAAGGTTACTGAGATTGCATCCGGAGCTTTCAAGAATAGCAAGAAGCTTAAGAGTGTAACCATTGGAACAAATCTGATCAGGAAAAAACACTTTTGCAGGAAGAAGCATTTGGCAGTGCTGAATGGATATCTGAAGTAATAAGAAAGGTATGTAACTAAAAAGTATGAAAAATTTTGCCTACTGGAAGATACTTGTAGATTTTTCTGTTGAATGGATTAATCGCAATAGAAAATCATGACGCATTTATTCAGTTGTAAAATACGAAGCAAGCTGACTATATAAAAGCTCAATGGCCTGTGATGTTGTACTTCTATGCCAAGCCATTGATATAGGCAGATTTTCGCATAAATTCAAGGTATGTATGCCTGGATGGTGGATGCCCTGATACCAGCCATCCAGTACAGCAACTCCAAGTCCATTTTCTACATTGGCAAACACAGTAGAAATATTTGGTACTGCTGTGAATTTGGGAATAAATCCATAGGGGCGGAAGAGGATTTCTATATCCTGACATAATTCGCCTATTCTGGGATCATCCACCATATAAAATGTATAATTGCAAAGATCCTTTGGACTATTTATCGTTTCACAATTCGGGATAAGCTCTGAATATACAATGATTCTATCGATAGAAGTGAATTTTCTTCTTACAAATTCAGTTCTGTTCTCAAGATAATCATCGGTTGTAATTATCGCATCGAGACGCTTATCCTCAAGAGAATGAGTTAATTCTTTAAAGCCCAGACACTCAAATGTAATCTGAAAATCTGGATCAATGCTTTTGCATCTTTTGACCACTTCCGGAAGGAAATAGGATACATTCCAGCCTACGTTATATCCAAGGCGAAGGATGGTTGTAGATGTTGAAAGCATACGTCTTATATTGGTAAGCTCCGCATTGAATCTCTGAAAAAGATTAAAATAGATTTTCCCAGATTCTGATAAAGCTATATTACGGCTGTTTTCGCGGACAAATAAAGTAGTCCCCAGCTCCTGTTCAAGAGCGGAGATATAGCGGCTCACTGCTGGCTGCGGCAGATATAGATTCTATGCTGCCTTTGTAAAGCTTAAATGTTTACCTGTTTCTAAAAAGCATTCAATCTGTTTATCATTCATATCAGTATAATACCAAAGAAAAAAGCGGCTTAAAAGACGCTTTTTCTGTAAAGGTAGGTTGTTATGTGGTTTATTACTACAGAGATAGTAAATGGCGACCTCAAACAAGACTCTTAAGGATATATACACCATCATGCATTGCATTTAAGTAGATATAACCTCTATCATCAACTACAACATCCTCAGCTGTACCAAGCGGTTTATTAGGCATCTTCACATCGAAGCAAAGCTTCTCCGGATTCGGAGGAATGAAGTATGCGATTTCCTTGGGTACGTAAGGATCAGAGATATCATAAACTCTGAGCCCTGCATGGAAGTAGCAGTCGTATGCGCGGTCTTTATTATTCTCAATCCATGGTTTGCCAGTCATTGGCTCATGCAGATTGTGAGGTCCAAATGAAGTAGGGAAATCATCCCCAAGCTGATTGAAGTTCTTGTAAGGGAAATCCTCAGGAACTTCAGGATAAGGAAGAATGGAGATAAGTACCGGATCTTCCTTGTTGCTTATATCAAACATCTCGATTCCGCAGAAGGAATGAACACCAAAATGCTCATACTGCTCGCGCCCGTAGGTCCACTGACGCTCACCTTCCTGCATACCGATAGCATAGTTTGTGCCTAAAACGGGCATGAATGTATGACAAAGAGCACCACCAAATTTTGTTGCAAAAGGAGGTGTCATCTTGCATTCACCGATGACCTGAGGCCATGCGGGATTTGAGATATCAAGAATCTTAAATCCACCACCGGCACAGCTAAGATAAGCGGTTTTCTCATCATCACCAACATAAGGGAAGTGAACAAAACCAGGGTAGGTATTGTAGCCCTGCCAGCCGTTCCATTCCTTATTTCTTGTCTTTTCAGTCTGATTTCCAAAGAACTGTCCGGGATTCCACCAGCGTCCAACTTCAGTGGGATTTGTCGGATCTGAAATATCTACAATTCTATAGATAAAATCCTTGAAACCTACTGCTGTAGCAGACAAATGCATATATTTTCCACCATTATAGGTGAAGCGGTGTACGCCTGACCCCGGTGTTCCCTCAGGTTCTCCTGTTGACCAGAATGAAAGCTTCTTAGGGTGCTCAGGATCTTCCTTTAAAGAGAAGATATGAACTCCGCCAGGAGCAGGTGTGAAATTCTCAGGTGCAGGACCATGAAGGAATTCAAGACAATTTCCATTGGAAACTATCATAAGATCATCTGCAATCTGAATCTTGGGAGTGGACATATATGTGTACTTCTCCGGATCCATAACAGGCATATACTGTACATGTCTGGGATTTGCAGGATCAGTTACGTCAAGAATCTCAACACCATTTCCGTAAAAACATCCACCATATAAGTAGTATTTTCCGTCAGCAGTTTTGTAGAGCTGTGACTGGAATAAGTAGTGATTGTCGCAGTCGTGATGTGACAGGACTTCCATATTCTTTATATAACCCTCATTACCGGGACTTTTCGCATAGAATTTTTCACTCATTTGCTAACCTCCTTCAAAAGAACGATATGTTTCCACAATAGTAATTCTTAAAAAGCAAAACAGTCCAATGCCAAATTTGATATCAAAATCATTCATTTTTGGCATTTTTTATTGATCGAATCCTGTGCCTATAATTTTTTTGGCAAGAAACAAACAATTTAGGAGGTTTTGTATGGCATACGATTTTAGCTTGATGAGAAGTCTTATCTATGTAGGACTTGCAAAAGAAGAATACAGATCTAAGCTCGAGAACTGGCTCTATAAATACCATGTTCCGGAGAGCATCAGTAAGTTTTCCCCTTATGTAACAAAATACGCATTTTACCAGGCCTATCCCACTCCGCCTGAAGGAGACAGATTTGGTGCCAGAAAGATGCAGCTCACAGAGCATTACTGGCTTGTAAATGAGCATCTTCCTGAAATGGCTAATAACATTTTCCAGGAATATATGCCTATGGATGTTCTCAGATGGCAGGGATGCATTCCTGATGTAGATTCTGCGACTGTACATAATAATGCAGAGTCAGGTGATGCAGGAAGAGCTGTTGGCGGTGGTGATTTCCCGCCTTTCATATTTGCATTTATCCCGATCAACTGGGAAGAGGATTTCAAAGGAAAAGACAGAACACCTGAAGATGGTGCTAACTATCGCTGGCAGTTCCTTATTCAGTATCCCGAAGGATGCTCAAAGGAAGAGGGTGAGAGATGGTTCCATGAGGAAATCGTTCCTTTCTTTACAGGAAGTGTACGAGTAAACCGCCTTGTAAGTAGTAAGGTTGCAGTTAATTATGGTGCTCCTACAGCACAGTTCGACAGAGTTGTGGAGGTTTGGTTTGATGGTCCTGAAGAATGGCATGAGCTTTGTGTAAACCTTGCAAAGGAAAAACTGAAGAAGCCTGAGTGGGCCCAGCAGGATGAATTCCCATTCTTAAAGCCTCAGCACAATATCGCTTCAGTATTCCTTGGTGACAGATGCACATCTGACAATCTTTCACAGTACAGAGGATATCTGACTCTCAGATAAGAGGCTTTTATGAAATTTATAGAAGAAGCAATTAAAAGTGGAAAAACCAATTACATATTGATAGGCGAAGCTGGTTGCGGAAAAAGTGAGATTGCTCTGAATCTTGCGAAATACTTCGCAGAAACTCAGCAAAAAGAAGTTCATCTATTTGATATGGATATGACAAAGCCACTTTTCAGATCAAGAGATTTACTACGATCAGAAGAATTTGCAGGAATTCACTTTCATTTTGAAGAGCAGTTTTATGACGCACCGACTGTGACAGGCGGTGTCAGAAGGCTAATGAATGATCCTGACTGCATCGTGGTGATGGATGTAGGTGGTGATGATATCGGAGCAAGATCAATTGGCGGATTCATGATGGGAGCAGACAAAGATGCGCTCTGCGTAATGTATGTTCTCAATTATTTTCGCCCATTCTGCCAGGATATAGATCATATTAATCAATTCCTGTCAGAAATATTGACGGTTTCAAGGCTTACCTTGGATGATGTCCATTTCATAGACAACCCCAACGCCGGAATCACAACAACCTTGGAAGAAGTCATATCCGGCGCTGAGGAAATGAATGGTCTTATTTCTACCTACCGGCCCATAGAAATGCTTTGTATAAGGGAAGATATGGTGGATGAATTCACTCATTCAGGCGCGGATGATCCAATGCCGCTTCATCTTTATTTGACATATGAATGGTTAAAAAACTAGGAGGTTTCAAATGGCAAAATTTAAGATTAACGTTGTTGCCGAGCGTTGCAAGAGCTGTGGTTATTGTATAAAGTACTGCCCCAAAAACGTATTGGAAATTGGCAGCGAAGTAAACGCTAAAGGCTACGAATACGTAGTGGCAGCAAGAACAGATGACTGCGTGGGTTGTCTTACCTGCGGCAGAATTTGCCCTGACGGAGCAATTGAGATTTATAAGGAGGGTGAATAATATGGCAAGAACATTTATGAAGGGTTCAGAAGCAGTAGCAGAAGCAGCTGTTAGAGCCGGATGCAGATTTTTTGCAGGATATCCCATCACACCTCAGAATGAGGTTCCTGAGTATTTCTCAAGACGTCTCCCTGAGGTTGGTGGCAATTTCGTACAGGGTGAGTCTGAAGTAGCATCCATCAACATGGTTTATGGTGCTGCATCAGCAGGTGTCAGAGCTATGACATCTTCAAGTAGCCCTGGAATAGCACTTAAGAGCGAAGGTATTTCATATTGTGCATCAGCACGTATTCCTATGGTGTATGCAAACTTCGCAAGAGGAGGCCCGGGCGTTGGTTCAATCCAGCCTGCTCAGATGGATTACTTTGAGGCAACAAAAGCCGCAGGAAATGGTGGTTTTCAGATGATCGTACTTGCTCCTTCAACAGTTCAGGAAGCAGTAGATCTCACAGTTAAGGCCTTTGAGCTTGCAGACAGAGACAGAAATCCCGTACATCTCCTTGCTGATGGTGTTATCGCAACAATGATGGAGCCTGTGGAGCTTCCTGAGATGATGCCTGAGGAAAAGGTGAATGAGATCAGAGAAAACAAGAAAAAATGGGCACTTGTAGGTCATCCTCTTGATTATAAGAACCGCTCATGGATCCAGCCTGGTCAGTGGCAGACAACAAAGATGCAGGAATGCAATGAAGAAGCTGCAGCTATGTATGAATCCTGGAAAACAAAGGATGTAATGGTTGAAGAATACAAGGTAGATGACGCTGAGATTGTTATGACAGCATACGGTATCTCTGGAAGAATTGCAAAATCCGCTGTAGATATTCTCAGAAACAAGGGAATCAAGGTTGGCCTTATCAGACCTATAACACTTAATCCTTTTCCTACAGAAAGCTTCGAGAAGCTTGATTATTCAAAGGTAAAGGCAATCCTCGACATCGAGATGTCAATACCTGCTCAGTACGCTGAAGATGTTGAGGCAGTTGTAAGAAAGCGCTGCCCTGTTGAAAAGTGTCTGTGCTCAGGCGGAAATGTGATGTCAAGAGAGGCTGTGCTTGAGGCTGTAATGAAGATAGCGGGACAGGAGGCTTAACATGGCGGAATTATTATATAGCAGAACAAAAACTATTCAGGAAGACAAGGTATCCGGCTTTTGCCCTGGATGCATGCATTCCACAGTAATGAAGCTCATCGGTGAAGTAATCGATGAGATGGGAATTATTGATAAAACAGCTGCGGTTCTTGGTATCGGATGCTGCGGACTTCAGATGGATTACATGGCTTATGACAATACAACAGCTCCTCATGGAAGAGCCTGCGCTGTAGCGACAGGCCTCAAGAGAGCAAATCCTGACACTATCTACTATACATATCAGGGTGATGGCGATCTTGCTTCCATCGGTCTTGCAGAAACAGTATCTGCAGCTAACAGAGGAGAGAATTTCACAGTTATTTTCGTTAATAACGGAATTTATGGTATGACAGGCGGACAGCTTGCACCTACAACACTTTTTGGAATGAAGGCTTCTACAGCTCCTAATGGAAGAATTGCAGAAGAACATGGCTATCCTATGCATGTATGCGAGCTTCTTGATAAGCTCACAGCTCCTCAGTACCTCGTAAGAACAAGCTGTAACACTCCTGGCAATGTCTTAAAGACAAAGCAGGCTATTAAAAAGGCTTTTGAATATCAGATTGCCGGAAAAGGATTTTCACTTGTAGAAATCGTTACAAGCTGTCCTACAAACTGGGGAATGGATTCACTTAAAGCATTGGATTTCCTTGAGGAAAACATGCTTAAAGAATACCCTCTCGGTGTTATCAGAGACAGAGGCATGGAGGTGACAGATGGAAACTAATTTATGTGTAGCCGGATTCGGCGGACAGGGTGTTATGACCCTTGGAAAATTTCTTGCTTCTGCAACATGTGATTCTACAGATAAGAATGTAACGTTCTTTCCTTCCTATGGTGCGGAGCAGCGCGGTGGTACAGCTAACTGCTACGTGGTTATTTCAGATGATATGATTGGTGCTCCTTTGGGAGATGTGATGGATGACCTGATCGTTATGAATGGCCCTTCACTCAACAAATTCATCGGAACACTTAAAAGTGGTGGAAGACTTTTCATTAACAGCTCAATCGTAAAGGACAATATTGAGAGAACAGATATTGAGATCATCGAAGCTCCTGTAACAGAGCTGGCTCTTGAGATGGGCAATTCCAAGGTACTGAACGTTATCATGCTTGGTGTTTATGTTGGATATACAGAGGTTGTTGCTCCGGAGATAGTATGGGGAACAGTAGAGCACAAACTTGGCGGAAAGCCCAAGCTTCTTCCCCTTAACAAGGCAGCTTTTGATAAGGGACTTGAAATTGGTCGTGCTGCAAGAAAGGAATAAACAATGGTTTTTCATAATTTTGACGAACTGATAGCAAAAGTTAAAGGCGCACCGGATAAGAAAATCATGGCTGTAGCCTGCGCAAATGATGATCATACTCTTGAGGCAGTTGTTAATGCCAGAAGAGAAGGCATCATTGAGCCTTTGCTTGTTGGTGATAAAAAGATAATCCACGAGATTCTGGAGAAGCTTGGTGAGAGCATCCCTGAGGAAAACATCTTTGATGTACCTGAAGATGATCTCCAGAAGGCTTGTGAGACAGCAGTTAAGCTCGTTCGCGAGGGTAGAGCAAACTTCCTTATGAAGGGCAAGGTTGATACAAAGATAATCCTTAAGGAAGTAGTAAATAAGGAGTATGGACTTGGTACTGGCAAGCTTATGAGCCACTTCACCATGTTCCAGATTCCCACTTATCACAAGCTGATTCTCCCTGTGGATGGCGGAATGGTTACATATCCTGATCTTGAACAGAAAAAGCAGATCATCGAGAACACTGTAGAAACACTTCGTTCCATGGGATATGACTGCCCTAAAGTCGGTGTTCTTGCATGTGTAGAAAAGGTAAATCCTAAGATGCCCGAATCTGTAGAAGCAGCTCAACTCCAGGAGATGAATGAAAAGGGTGAGATCAGAAACTGTATCGTAGAAGGTCCTATTCAGTATGACTGTGTTATGAGAAAAGACCTAGCAGATTTCAAGGGACTTAAGTCACAGATAGCCGGAGATCCTGACATTCTCATTGCTCCAAACATTCACGCAGGAAACATCATGGGAAAAATGTACTCAATCAGCTGTGGCGGAAAGATGGCAGGCTTCATCGTAGGTGCAAAGTGCCCTATCGTAATGGTTTCAAGAGGCTCTACTGCTGAAGAAAAGTATCTTTCAATCGTTGTTTCAGCAGCTGCAGCTCAGTAAGGAGAAGGATATGGCAAACGAAAAAATTCTGGTCATAAACCCAGGATCCACTTCAACAAAAATCGCTGTTTACATCGCAGATGAGCAACAGTGGATTGAGAGCATAAGTCATAGTCTTGATGAACTTAAGGCTTATGCAACAATTTATGATCAGCTTGATATGAGAAAAAATCTGATTGAAGCTTCCCTTGCTGCCCATGGAGATGAGCTTTCATCCTTTGCAGCGATTGTTGGAAGAGGTGGAGCACTTCCTCCGGTAAAGACCGGTGCTTATGAAGTAAATGACAGAATGGTCGATACTTTAAGATTCCATCCCGTTGATCAGCATGCAAGCAATCTTGGAGCAGGTATTGCTTATGAGCTTGCTAAGCAGATAGGCGTAAAGGCTTATATCTATGATGCGATTACTGTTGATGAAATGACAGAGGTTAACAAGATCACAGGTCTTAAGGGTGTTCGTGTTCCTGCAAAGGGCCACAACCTTAACACCAGAGCCGCAGCACTTAAGCTTTGTGCTGATAAAGGAATTGACTACAACAAAGTAAATATCATAGTTGCTCACCTTGGTGGTGGAATTACAGTTAACCTTCATTCCAATGGTCAGATCATCGACTTTTTCAATGATGAAATCGGAACCTTTGCTCCTGAGAGAGCAGGCGGTCTTCCCACTTATGCACTTGTAGATATGTGCTACAGCGGAAAGTACACCAAAGAGGAAATGATGAAGCAGCTTCAGCGTAAAGGCGGAGTGATTTCGTATTTCGGAACTGCTGATATGCGTGAAGTTGAAAAGATGGTTAACGAAGGAAACAAGGAAGCTGAGCTGGTATTTGAGGCAATGGCACTTAATACTGCAAAAACTATCGCAAGAATTGCCCCTTCAGTAGATGGAAAAGTTGATTACATCGTACTTACAGGCGGACTTGCATATTCAGATATCTTTGTTGATTCAATTAAAAAACACGCTGGATTCATCGGCCCTATCGAGATTATTCCCGGGGAAAACGAGATGAAGGCTTTGGCTGAGGGAACTCTCAGAGTTCTTAGAGGCGAAGAAAAAGCAAGAATTTATGAGTAAGGATGACACAAATGAAACAGACTAACAGATGGATATATGTAATAGCAGGAGTTTTGATACTTCTTTTTGCCGGACTTATCTATGCCTGGAGCGTATTATCAAGCCCAATTGCAGCAGAGTTTTCAGAATGGAGTAAAGGATCAATTTCTCTTACCTTTACCATGGCTATGAGCTTTTTCTGCCTTGGTGGACTGATTGCGGGACTGCTTGCAGGAAAAGTGAAGGAAAAAGTCCTGTTTATCGTATCTGCAGCATTTATGCTTATCGGTTTTCTGCTTGTAAGCAGGATTCAGAATGTTGGTCTTTTATACCTTGGATTTGGAGTTTTAGCAGGTCTTGGTTCCGGCTTTTCCTACAACACAGTTATGGGAAGCGTAACAAAATGGTTTCCTGATAAGAAGGGCCTAATTTCCGGAATTCTTTTGATGGGATTTGGAATTGGCGCATTCATAGTAGGCAAGATCTACGCTGGGCTTTTGTCTTCCTATAACTGGAGAACTCTTTTTGTGGCGCTGGGAATTGTAGTATTTATCGTGATTTTCATCGGTGGCTTCATAGTAAGAAAGCCGGCTGCAGAAGAAATCAAAGATTTTATTCCTGCTAAAGAAGAAGCATCCAATAAGAATGGAATGGATTTTTCAACAAAGGAGATGGTTTCCAAGGTATCATTCTGGCTTTATTTTATCTGGGCAATTCTTATGAGTGCAGCTGCACTTGCACTGATCGCACAGGCGAGCGGAATTGTTACTGAAAGCGCTGACGGACTTGGTGCAGGAACCATAGCAACAATAGTTGGATTGATATCTGTATTTAACGGAATCGGAAGAGTAATTTTCGGAGGCCTGTATGACAGACTCGGCCAGAAAAATACTATGCTTCTAAACAATGGTTTGTACCTTATTTCAGTGCTTATAACAATGGCTGGACTTAATGCAAAGAGTCTTCCCCTTGTAGTTACAGGCTTCATATTCTTTGGCCTTTCATATGGTGGTGTAACACCTACAAATTCAGCATTTATCATGGATTTCTTTGGAGTAAAGAACTATCCTGTGAACTTCTCAATAATAAATCTGAATTTGCTCATTGCTTCATTTGGAGGAACTCTGGCAGGTGCCATCTATGATAAACAGGGCTCTTATATGAGTATTTTCGGAATCATGCTTGTAGTCATTGCGATATCTACGGTATGTACGCTTCTTATCAAGAGACCCCAAAGCAGTAACTAAACAAACATAACAAAATAACACCTTTCAAAAAATATATGAATAAAGAGAAGTTTTTTAGATGGAACATCATA
Source organism: Butyrivibrio sp. FC2001 (assembly GCF_000424125.1). NCBI lineage: Bacteria > Bacillati > Bacillota > Clostridia > Lachnospirales > Lachnospiraceae > Butyrivibrio > Butyrivibrio sp. FC2001. Next base: position 12,591 of record NZ_AUJH01000024.1, on the reverse strand, counting down.
ACAAATGTGTGTATGGCGTTGTCCATCAATACCGCCGCAACAATTCTTGCAGGTGGTGATACGCTTCAAGGCTGGGTAAGAGGCTGCTGCTGTGCTTTCACCATAAACACAGTGGCTGCAATCGTCATCCCGGTGGGGCTAATCGGAAAATGGTTTGCAGAAGATAAATGTAAACAAAAATCTGGCAGCTTTGGAGAGATGTTTTGCAGAAATCTGATCATTAACGCCATTTACGTAACGATTGTCAGCTTCTGCATGGCACTTATAGGTGTGGGAATCGGGGAAAATCTGATCCCTGCCTGGTGGTCAACATATCCAATACTGCATGTAGTAGGGCTCATCACGAGTCTGATAATTGAAAAACCAATAAACTATCTAGTTTATGGAAATAAATAACAAAAAGCTTTTAATGCAAATGTAGGAGGTTTTCATGAAAATTTTAGGACTGTCCTGTGGGACAAAAAACGGTAACAACGATACAATGTGCCGCGTTGCCCTTGAGGCTGCCAAAGAGATGGGGGCGGAGATCGAGTTCATCCACGTATTTGACTGGGATATTAAGTATTGCTCAGGATGTGTAGCTTGCTCAAGAGGTCTTGTAATGGGCAAAGGTATGATTTGTTCTCAAAAGGACGATTATGCAGCACTTTTCGATAAGATGGCTGAGGCTGACGGTGTTCTCATCGTTGATCCTATTTATGAGTCAGGCGGATCAGGACTCTTCCACGTACTTTGTGACAGAATGGGTCCCGGACATGACATCGGAATGCTCTATATGGCTGATGGAAAGCTTAAGGAGCAGGGTCTTCCCGGACTTGATCCCAAGTATCTTAAGAAGAAGGCAATTTCATTCGTTGGAATCGGTGGTTCTGACTGGGCATGCCGCGTAGAGACAGATCATGCAATGCTTGCAATGAGCCCTGCATGGACTGTAATTGATAATGATTACTTCTCATGGTCAAAGGACGTTATCATGCAGGATGACAAGATTGAGCGCATGAAACAGATTGGCCGTAACCTTGTAGAAGCAGCTGGTGATATCGAGCACGCTAAGTGGATGGGTAAGCCTGGTGCATGCCCTCACTGCAACGGTAACAACTTCTACATTCATCCCGGTACAACAGATTGCGAATGTGAGCTTTGCGGTCTTCATGGAACTCTTGAAGTCGTTGATGGCGCATTCAAATTCAAGTTTGATCCTGCAGACGAGCCTAAGGCACACGATACAATTTCTGGTAAAAAGATGCATGGGGATGACATCTTCCAGAATGAAGGAAGACTTATGAACCTGTTCAAGGATCCTGAGTTCAAGGCTCGTAAGGAGCACTACACAGCTGTTTGTGCACCTACACCTTCACCGTCAAAGGCTTGAATTATTAGAAAATAGCATATTTATTGGGAGGAGAAAAACATGGGTAAACCAAGCTTAAAATTCTTTATTGTATTTAATCTGGTAATGAATATTCCGCTGGCAACAGCAATGTCTATTGGGGGTATGTTTTTTTCAGGAAATGCGGACAAGATGTTTACTACACCTTCACTTATTGTGAACATTCTTGTAGGCTTTGTGCTTGCATGCATAGTAAATGCACTTGTTCCGATCCCGCTTATTGCAATGGGATTCCCCAAGCTTTTTAAGGTTGATCCTGAAGCAGTTCCCGGAAGATTCCTTGGAAATGTACCTGTGGTGTTCATCTTTGTAATCATCATCGGTCTTGTTATGAATTTTCTTAATGTTCAGGTATTTGCAGGAGCGCCTTTCCCGGCATTTATCTTTGCATTCCTTGGAACATTCATTCCTATGTACATTCTGTGCTATGTAGTAGCAATGATCTTTATTCCTATTGCACAGGGCGCAGCAGCAAAAGCAGAGGCAGCAGCATAAGAAATAGTATATCACGAGAAAGTCCTGAAATATGGGCTTTCTTTTTTTCATCTTTTACAAAAAACCGAATAGACACTTAAAACGACCGAATACGCAGGATTCATTGAATGGTTTTTGGTTGAATGTTATAGTTCAATCATTAAAACTTACCACATTTACAGAAAGCGAGGGTAATATTATGAAACATTCAATGATATCAGGAATTATGGCTTTGACATTAACAACAATAGCAGTATTCAGTCATGGAGTAGATGTTAAGGCTTCAGAAAAAAATGGTACAACAGACATTGCCATAGGAACGACAGGATACGTTATTTCAGTTCCTTCAGATTATTATAGCGCTGATGTTACTGACGTGGAGCGTAGGGATGACATGATAGCATATTATAAAAGCGATAAGCATCTCATGGACTTCGATGTTTACCAATATGCAAAAGACGGCAGAACCCTTAAAGAATATACTGAGATTGAGTCAAAAGAATATGGAGCTGAGAAATTTGAAGAAATATCGATAAATGATATAGATATTACACTCTATTATTCCGAAGAGAAATATGACGGTATAGAGTATAGGGTGGCAAACTACATATTTGAGACAGATGAGGATTTTGGAGAGCTTGCTTTTTGGCTTGACGGAGACGATGCAGAAGAGCTTACCGAAGAAATAATGGCAACCATAAAGTATGTTGACCAGACTGAATGACCGTTTTTCATAGGAGGCGCTATGTATGATGTATATGGCGAAGTGATTTCTTATTGGAGGGCAAAGCATGAGTGATAAGAAAGATCTGTCATTACTAAACTGTACTATTTCAGGGTTATTGGCAATGGTGCTTTCAGTTCCATTTCATGAATTTACTCACTTTCTGACTGACATTATTTACGGACATGAGGTATATGTTTTTTGTGCAAATGCAGTTTCAAATTCTGATGACTTTGATTTTATGGCGCTTACTCCGTTTCACAGAGCTATGGCCGCAGGAGGAAGTGCTTCCATAATCAATGTGATGATCGCGATAATCCTTTTCTTTATCATCATAAAGGTAAATATGGGGCCGGTGATGAGGATGTTTATGATCCAATATTACGCTATGCATATGTGCCTTGGCTTTGGCTACTTCATGGTTAATGGTATTTTTGGGGCCTTTGGCGACTGGGGTAATGTTTTTGGACTTTTCCCTGATAGCACTGTAATGATCATGCGAATTGTGCTTGGAACCTTGGGAAGTGCCGGAATTCTGTTCACTATGTTTTCATTGAACTATTTTTCATATTATTTCATAAAAGATACGACAGATAAAAAGGAAAGATTCCATGTAGGATTGGGACTCCATCTACTGCCTTTTATAGCAACATCTGTTTTCTCTGTCATTGTAGATATGAACTCATATCTTATGAAAGCCGGATATTTTGATAATAATATTTTCTTTTCAATAGCTGTAAGATTCATATTTATTCCGCTTTTCTGGGCGTTTCTCTATACATGGACATTGGTAAAGCCGCCCAAGGAGGGAAGATTTAAATATGAACTTACGAAGAAACCGGAATATATTCTTTGGATTATAACGATAATTCTGTTGCTGATAGATCTGTTTGTTCTGGCACCAGGGATTGTGATCAACAATCCTCCGGCTAATGTTCAGCTTTAGAGATGCCACGTTCATGAATATGTATGATATTCTGTAAAGTAAGAATGTGATGAAAATAAGTCTGTTGAAGGTGGGAGCGAATGTCTGATTTACTTGATTTAAAGCTGATAATAGATAAAGAGTGTCAGAAACTGACTGTAACTATTAGGAATAATGAAAGAAACGAGGATGTTGAGGGTATTATAGCTGCCGTTCAGTCATATGAGGACAGAAAAGTACCTATGATACCTGCATACTTCAAGGACAGTATGGTCATGCTGCCCCAGCGGCAGATAATAAGATTGTTTGTATCCGGACGAAAGGTAATGGTTCAAACGTCTGAGAGAACGTACGAAGTAAAAAGACCATTACGTGAAATAGAAGCAATGCTCGATAGTAGTCTGTTTGTGCGCATTTCCCAGTCTGAAACCATTAATATTCGCAAAGTGAAGAATTTTGATTTTTCGGCGGTTGGAACAATCGGGGTTGTATTGGAAAACGGAGAGCGCACCTGGGTGGCCCGAAGAAGGGTCAAAAATGTGAAAGATGCTCTGGCGGGAGGTTCAAATGATGGATCTGAAAAATAAGTTTTTATTCAAGACACTTTTAGGGTTCACTATCGGACTTATGATCACAGCAACTATCAGCTCGTTTTTAATTCCCAATGATGAGCTGGCAGATGGGATAATGCTTTTTTTACAATTCATAGGTTCAGGATTATTTGGAGCAATAGCTATGGGCGGTTCCATTGTCTATGAGTTTGAAAGCTGGAGTATAGCCCGTGCTACGATAACGCATTATTTAGCTACTTTTATTTCTTTTGTAATTGTGAACAGACTCCTTGGCTGGTTTGGGCAGGATGTTATTCTTATTGCCATTATTATACTTTCTATCGGATACCTTATGATCTGGCTTACTGAGTATCTGATATGGAAAAAGCAGGTCAGGGAACTTAATAAGTACCTTGGAAAATGATGACGCAACTTGAATAAAAAAGTTGCGGAGGTGGATGAGTATCTTTGGTCTACTGACTGGGAACAGAAGGGCAGGGATGCCGCAGAAAAGATAGAAAAGTTTCTTGGTGGAAATTGATAGCATAAATGAATAGTATTTAAAACCCCTATTTACTGTGATTTAGTAAATAGGGGCATTTTTTGTATATTTTACCGCAGAAACCAGGCTTTTCGAAGTCTGGTTTTTGTGTTAAGTGAAGGTATTTATTTCTTTTTCCAATTGATTCCGAAAATAAACGTATTTTAACTCATAAAATCAAGTTGCCTATTTAATAATTTTTTAATGAAATTTTAATCTAAAAGCACTGCTTGGATGATGGTATCTTTACACATAATTGCGATAATTATTATGTGTGTCAATCTGAATTTTTCACGCCAAATAGATAATGTTACATATTTACTTTACTAAAACCGCAAATTGTTTTCGCTCATTTGATGAAACTTAAGGGGTATTAATTAAGCTCCAACAAGGAGAAATTGCTTATGAAAACAAAGAAACGATTTTTGAGTATCCTGCTCACCCTCGCATTGCTGCTGGGGCTTACGCCCGGAACGCAGATGACGGCAAAGGCAACAGTTCAAAAGACATTCAACTTAGGTGACCGCGTTACTATCGATGGAGTGTCCGGCAGGGAGTGGTATGTGATCAATCAGGACAACACTACAGTGACACTGTTTTCAACAAGTTGCTTTAAGAATAGCAGGTTCGGTGCCTCAAGCAGGTATTCTTCATCTGTTATTAAAAATGAGTTGAGGAATCTGATGTCCAGGGATTTAGCCAGCATAAAAACGGCACTTGTCGAAGCCCCGCGTCTTTTGACAGTAGATGAAGCACTGGAGATCCGTAGGAAAAAACGTAATATATTGAAATGTGGAGAGTATCACTGGTGGTGGACCCAGTCTGCCTCGAGATCGAGTAATCCGGACTTTCAGAACATTCTTGTGATAGGCGTCCATGGAGGACGAGGCGATGTGCAGGAACTTAGTGGCGGTCATCCCAGTATGGCGGTACAGGGTATGCGCCCCGCCATACAGCTGGATCTGTCAAAGGTAAATTATGACGAGGAAAGGAAGGCATTTTTTATGCCGCCCGATCCTCCGGATCCCGTAGAAGCTCCCAAGGCAGTGATCAAGAAATTCCCGACCCCGAATTACGACTTGATAGACAATGGTCAGTATCAGGATCTGTTGCTACGAGATGGCGAGGTAGAAAACGGTACGATGGTCTATACTCTTGTTACGGATGAGCCCACATATCAGGAATTAGATGCCCTGGCAGATAGTGCCTGGACCACAAATTTCCCACAAGGCAATGAAGCAAAGACGTATTATGTTTGTTTTAAGGCAAAGGGAACAAGGGATGGGGTGAGTTATTATGAGGATTCCAAAGCAGAGTTTGTTCTTGTTAAGATACTCCAGAGAGAAGAAGCGCAGAAGGCAAAAATCACTGCATGGCCGCAGGCCAAAGCTGGCATGGTAGATAATGGCCAGGCCCGGGAGCTTGTGACAGCGGGCACCGCGGAAAATGGAACGATGTACTATGCCTTAGGTTCAGATAGTAACACGCCTCCTGCCAGGGGAGCGTTTAGCACAGCCATACCCAAAGGGACGATTGCCGACACCTACTATGTATGGTATAAAGCAGTAGGCAATGGAAATTATCAAGATAGTGATTATGGATGCGTTGTTGTTTCGATAGAAGAATATAACCCCATAAACAAGGGAAAAACAGATGAGAAGGTTGAGCAGCATGCAGATACCCCTGAGACAAGCGTAAGCGGAATATCATTTGAACTGGCTTATGAAGTCGCAGACCCTGATGAGAAGGATGCAGTTGCAACCGGTGCAGATGCTACTTTTATTTTTGAACTGACAAATGCAGATAATACTGTACCTGCTGCAGAAAAACAGTCACTTGAAAATGCAGTAAGAAGAGAAGCGCCAAATGCAATTATTGGAATGTTCATGGATCTGAAGGCATTTTTCCAGGTAGAAAATATGCGAAAGAGGGAGCTCAATAGTTTAAATGGTAAAACTGTAACATTTAACATAAAGGTACCAAAGAAATTTCATGCACCTGCAGGTATAAGGAGAACCTTCTTTATTCTTCAGAATCACAGAGGGAAAATATCAATTCTTGCCAGGACAACGGCGACTGACATACCTTTTTCCGCCGGTGACTTCTCAACTTATGCTCTGGCATACTCTGATGAAAACACAAACAAAGAGGAGCTGGGGTTTAACACTTCCATAAAAATCAAGCAATCTGAAGGGAAGATAAAAGTCAGCTGGGACAAGGTAAACGGTGTATCAGAGGTAAAGGTATATGCAACATACACTGGAAAAAAATTTCCTTCAAAACCGGTAAAGACCACAAAAGGAAATTCCGTAAAGATAAAGAAACTAAAAGGTAAGAAGCTGGATCTCAAGAAGAATTTCAAGCTTTATCTTGTGGCATATGATAATAATGGTAACGAGATTGGCAAAACACCTACTGCCTATTTTGCAGGGAAGAATAGTGACAAGTACACAAATCCTAAATCCATAAAGGTTTCTAATAGTAATGTATCTGTAGCAGTCGGATCGAGCGTAAAGGTAAATGCAACTATAAAGCTGGAAGATAAGAAGCGTAAGGAGCTTCCTAAAAAGCATGCCGCAAAATTCCGTTACAGATCAACAAAGGATTCTATTGCAACTGTTGACAAGAAAGGAAACATCAAAGGGATAGCCCCCGGAACATGCACGGTTTATGTGTATGCAAAAAACGGACTGGCAAAGAAAGTCAACGTGACTGTAAATTAATATTTACCGACATTTATAAATTATAGTATTTTCAAGAAGGGGGATATATGAAGAAAAATGCTGTATTACCGTTTCTTATGGTGACACTTATGATCACATCCGGTTGCTCTAAGGGCGCTGCAGATGCAGTGACTAAGGGTGATTTTGAAGCGATGTCAGAGGTAATTGAGGATACTTCGGAGACGGAGTCAGCTGCAGAAGGTGCTCTTGTTAATGCTAAGACATCGGGCTATGACAGCGCATATATCAAGTTTTCCGGAAAAAGAGTGATGCATCGCATTTACTACACAGTGTATTCCCATGATGTAATGGATTTTTCAAAGGATCAAGTTGTTATTAGCGGCGTCAGTACCACGTCAATGATGGGAGATGATGAAAAAGAGATGACTCTTATTATTGATAAGGATACAACCTTTCATCCTTCATGTAATATGAGCTTTTTTGGAAATTATGAAAAGGGGCAGTCAGTGCTTGAGTGGTTCCTAAAAAATGATGAACTGGCAAAGCTTGATCCTGACAGCTATTCTAGCGGTGGTCCGGCACTTTTGGGTATATTTGATGTGGCGATAACAGGTGATCACGTAGATAGAATTTACGGAAGTTATTGGTGGGACTAATGCTTTAAAAAGAATTATTTCTCTTAACCCGCATATACCATGCCATCAAACATTTCATTTAAACTCATATTTTTGCCATTTGTATTGACACAGCCGCCAATGTCCTCATCCATTAAAACATAAATCCTGACAAGCTTATTGTCCTTTGTAAGACAATCCACGTAGCTTTGAGTATCTGAATACATCAATTTAAGCGTATCGCCTGAGTTAAGATTTACTGTTTCCTTCGTCTCTTCACCTGTTGTGGTATTAACAGCAGGAACCCTTTTCATTGGCATTTTCAGGGATATCTCGTACCTGTCACCCTCTAATATCGTCCCCCTGTCAGACAGACTCTTAAACTTTCCCTCATCTGTGATCTGGTACTCCATAACGACATCAGTAGTGGACAACAACCATGTTGTAACTGCCATATGAAAATAGGCCGGATCAGTGATCAGAGGTGTTATATAAGAATATTCCTCAAAATCATCAAAAGTCTCATCAGGGCTTCCGCAAACCCATCCGGTTATAAGATCTGTCTTTGACGCACCGTTTTTATCCAGCTCATGAATGTCCTGACTTCAGCGTTTTTCAGAATTTCAGATACAGAGAAGAGATTTGCAAAGCTTAAGGAGAGCTTTACAAGAAATGCGCCACTTGACGAACTTATTAATAAAGCGGCACTTTTTCTGGATAGATCGATTTTGTTCATAGATCTTGGTTTTAAGGTGATTTCATTCAAATAAATTATAGTAATCAAGCCAGTAGCCATCATCATAATGCTTCGAAACCACATCATCTATTATTGCTACACCTGTCTCTTTAGGTATTATCCTACCCTCACCTACGAGCTTTTCTGCTTCAGCTGCAGTAAGAGAATAATATGTATTGCTTACTCCGTAATCCTCGTATTCCAAATCATTCACGGCATATATGGTGAACTCTGCGCGCAAGAAATCATAGTTGTCGCCCGGAATTCTCTGAAGATCTGTCACCACAGAAAATGCATTTCCCAGATAGGTTTCCCCGTCCACTGAAGGCTCCGTATACCAGGCTTTGTTGTCCTCGCTTATCTCTATAGTGCCGTTATATGGATTATTCTCTCCTGCGCCGAAGAAATCCCCTTCCTCCAGGTTGCTCCCGAAATACCTGCCAAGTATCTGATTTACGCTGCTCTGATCGATCCAGGTGCGGCCATTCTCATATTTCAGACCTGATGGATTATTTAGAATTTTCCAATCCAGAGTAAAATGCGCCCACTCAGCGGGATTGTATCCAACGCAGTTATAACCCTGCTCTGAAAAATTGGACAGAAAAATGTTAAGGTCATGCTGAAGCTCTTTTGACATCTCCACGGGCTCTCCCGTGGTTTCAAGAGGCCATACCGTTTTCAGTGTGTAATTTGAAAGGCCGTAAGATTTAAGACCATCATCACAGACGTCAAGGTAAGCTCCTGTATACTCTGTTGTCTGGAGCGCTCCGTCCTTAGAACCAAAGTCCAGCAACAGGCATACTCCGCCTTCAAGTTCCACTCCTGCTATCCTTACTGAATTTGCTTCGTAAGGATGTCCTGTCTTCTCAGCAATAGCTTCCTGCAACTCTTTTGAATTGATGATTCCTTCTTTATCAATAATAGTGTACGGAGTCCACTCACCGGACATACTGGTATACAGAGTCGTATCCCATGCAGTAATACCTGCAGTTCCATAGGTGTAATGCGTTATAAGAATCTCGCAAACATTTCTGTTTCCTAAGTCCTGGAACTCTATCACTTCTCCCTCATTCGGAAGTGCAGAGTAATCATCCGTTGTAAATATGCCTTTCTTAGTACATTCAAATACGTAATGTTTTCCTTCTCTTTTTATCACATCCGGCTTATGGTCGCCGTCAAGATCTTTATTCTTATATTCCGATATCACATCGCCGATATCGCCTTCAAAATCAGCATACTTGCCACCATCCACAAAATTAATGGCATATTTTTCCAAAATATCCTCCGTCTGCATAGTATAGGACAGGCCATAAAACTCATCTGCCAGGGATGAAAAATCAGGTCCTCCATCCCACACATTCTCCTCGTCCTCTTCCGGTTCTGTTGAGTCTGCCATATCCGGTGCTGTAGCGTCTTCCTCATTCTGCTCAGAAGCCTGATTTGCTTCGTATTGGTTATCCCCTGATAACTCAGGTTTTGCTACTTTGGCCTTGATGCTACATCCTGCTAATACCACGCATCCAAGCAAAGTGATGACAAGTAATAGTAATGATTTTCGCATTTTGATTATCTCTCTTTCATGTAAAAACAATAAAATGATGTGGGTGTCAAAAGTATAGAAACACCCACATCATAGGATTAATTTATACTTTTGTTCCGCAGTTAACGCAGAAAACTGCACCTCCAACAATCCTGGATCCGCATTTTGTGCAGAATCTTTGTTGAGCAGCCCCTGGTGCTGATGAATTCGCCGGTTGTCCATATGGACTCATATGCTGTGATGCGGAAGCTGGGCCATAGGTATTTTGATGGGCCGAAGGACTCGCTCCATAACCAGCTTGATATCCCATATACTGCTGGGAATATGGATTCTTCTTTTTCTTTGAAGAGCTGATAATAGCTACGACAATCAGCACAATTATCACAATAGGTACTGATATGTATCCCAATGTATAGTAGAAATTTTCAACTGGATCATCGGGTTCATAGTTATCATTAGATGATTCTTTATAACTAACGTTATATCCCGTAGAAGAATCAGAATTATGAAATGCCTTTGCTTTCAATGAGCATTTCAGGCCTACTGCTACGATCAGTACGCATAAGAGCATGAATATAGATTTATACGCTTTTTTCATTGTTATTTCTCCTTATATATAATTCTTATGGATAAATATTTTAGCATAGAATCAGTTCTTCCTCTTCTTTTATTCTTTCTATCATAATTATTTATTGATACTGTATATTTAAAACTATGCTTTACTCAGTGTTTTTTTTATTTTGATATATGGTTCCGAGTGCTGAGTATATTGGATTTTAAATGTTTGGTGTAGTAATATTTTTGGCATAAGAAATCGCTAAACCTAAGGTTGTGAGGTAAAGAATCATGGGATTATTCGATAAGTTCAAAAAGGTAGAAAAAATAGAAACGCAGAGGACACATAATCTGGGTGGTTGTATTATTACAAGATCGTTATATGAAGGGACGTCCAAACTAAAGTGGATATTCAGAGAAAAATCCGCCAATTCTGCCGATAATGGATGGAGGGCGCTTGGTGATTCAGATACAGAAGAATATATTAATGTACCAGAAAATAATCTAGTGGTTGATTTTGACAGGCTTGTTGAAATTGAACCTGCAGTTTTGGCAATATATGACATGCCAGTAGGAACAGACTTAGTATTTGATTCACAAAGAAGGGTTTTTATAGATTCTATCACTGGGAAAGAGTATAGATAAATCAAAGTTTTTGAGGAGGAACGCTTTTACATGGTAAGTGGAAGGATGTTTATCCAGAGTGTCCAACTCTTTCTGATAAAGTGAAAGCTTTCTATGGTTTGATAGTGTAATATTCAGCACAAAAGAATTTCAGACTCGAACAAGGAAAAAATAATAATACAGTTTATTGGGGAAAAGCATGTTCAAGAAATTCAAATTACAGGGAAATGTTTCTGTAGCGATTCGGCCAGAAAAAGAGATTGCATCGTATCTGACGTAGAAGAACAATTCATGTTTATAGGGTTAATAAAAATATGTTTGATATAATATATGAAATTAACAGGCTTGAGGAGAAATATGGTGATGACTTCAACTGGGGCACAGATTTAAATTGTGATTTTTTCCAGAATCAGCTTGCCAGGGAAGCTGATCTGACGCCTTATCAGGAAGTGAAAGCTTTGGCAAAGTGTTATTCCAATGATGATGTGTTATTTTTGCTGAATAACAAAGTCTATCGCATATATCATCTTACGTATTCAAACGGTGAGCCAAGATATATGGAATTTCAGAACAGGAAAGACGTGATTGAATACATAGAAAAGCAATATGTAGATGAATATTTGTAGTAGTGAGAAATAAGGCAGGGCTTTACGATGGAATATATTGAAGTGTTTACAAGGGAAGGTAAACCTACAGGGAAAACAATTGAAAAACATGAGAAAAAGCTTTCCGGGGAATATTTCAGGCATGTCCTTATAATCATGAAAACAAAGGACAGCCCTGCTCCTGGGAAGGGAGAAGGAAGATACGTTGTCCAGCAGAGATCTCTAAGGGCGAGTTTTACGGGCACATCATGGATCATAACGATGAAGAGATGGGCAGAGGAATTAAAGATATTGAGGCCAGGTTGTCAACTACCACGCACCTAAAGGTACGTGGCTTGCGACTCCCCTGTAGTTCGTTGCAATAACTCCTACATTTTGTCGGTGGAACTTCCGTGGGGTCGCATCATGGGACGGTTGACACCGCCCCTTACGACAAAGATTTACTCTGCCGTAACTGTATCAGGTACTTGACTATCTTCAAGATAGTTGATTCCCATGCGGTACAGATTCATAGCTCCAATGCGGTCATCGTTTGATTTATAGCCACAGTTCTTACAAGCAAACAGATGTATCTTCTTGTTACGGTTAGCTTTTTCAATGTGACCACATACAGGACAACACTGACTCG
>NZ_AUJH01000023.1:0-70076 GCF_000424125.1 Butyrivibrio sp. FC2001 | reverse complement strand
TCTGTCCGTTTTACCTTTAGTTAGGTTGTTTTGTTCTCTGAAATTTCTTTTTGGAATTTTCAGGGTTGCATTACTATTTCATTGTCAATGTGCTTAAATACTGGGCTTGCAGGTCTTTCGAAGAAGTTCCGTGCGCCGCAGCGATATTTAATATATCACTACCCCCATATAGTGTCAACAACATTTTTCAAATTTTTTCAAAAAAAATAGCAGTTTCTTTAAAAACCGCTATTTTATCGCATTTGTTGGCATTATTTTTTTAGAAATTCTCGGCACTGGCCACTGTTTTTTTCATATAACTAATAACTTCAACCGGATAATTGCCTATTGCAGTCTCTCCTGTCACCATTACAGATGCTGCTCCATCCAGAACTGCATTGAATATATCGCTTACTTCCGCCCTGGTTGGAACAGGATTCTTTTCCATAGAGGAAAGCATCTGGGTCACTACCATGAATCTTCTATTAGAAAGACGGCATTTCTCTGCTATCCTCTTCTGCACTCCGGGAAGCTCCCAGAGAGGCACGGCATTGCCGAGGTCTCCTCTGGCAATAATGACTTCATCGCTTACTTCTATTATCTCATCAAGCTTATCTATTCCGCGCCTGTTTTCTATCTTGGCGAATATTTCTATAGAAGCTCCGCCTTCCCTTTGTAATACATCTCTTAAAGTAAGGACATCTTCCTTTCCTCTTACAAAGGGCTGCATTATTCCTGTAATGCCTAATCGCACGGCTTCTTTTATATTTACAATATCTGATCCGGTAAGTGCATCCATTCTGATTTCTACTTCTTTTACCGCTATACTCTTTCTGCTTCTTAATGTTCCTCCTCTGTCAACCCTTGCTGTGACCCTGTCTCCATTATTAGCGAGGATATGTGCTTTTATTTTTCCATCATCTAAAAGGATTTCCATATCCTTTTTAAGCTCGCACAGTATTTTGGCATCAAGAGGTATTCCACCTTTTCCTAAAATGAATTCAGAGTCCTCCAGAAGGTCTATATCATTGTCAAGGGTTCCTATTCTGAGCTCCGGTCCCTGAAGGTCCACCAGAATTTCAGGAGTAATACCGCACTGTCTGGCAGCACTTTTTACTATATAAATAAGTGATTCGTTGTCCTCAAGCATGGAATGGGATAAGTTCAGACGAACTCCGTGCATTCCCGCTTTGAACATTTCCTTTAGTAATTTTTCATCATTACAGGCCGGGCCTAAAGTACCATAAATTTTTACCATATTTTCCTGTTCTTTCTATAATAATAAACGTTTTCTTCATTATACTATTCATGCAAAAACGTACAACAAATATAGCTGTTCTTTATGCTTGAACCTCATATATTTTATATGATAATATAATTTTATTAAATATTTTACTTTTATGTAAAGGAGTTATCATGCTTCATATTAAATCACTTTCAGAAGGGCTTGAACTTTTCAAGGCTCTGGGCTCAGATGTACGAATTGAAATCATTAAAATATTACTGGAAGATAACGGTATGAACATGAATGAGCTCGCCAGTCGTCTCAATATCACTAACGGTGCGCTCACCAGTCATATTCGAAAGCTTGAAGAATGCGGTCTTATTACTGTCAGCAATGAGACAAACGGTCATGGCAATCAGAAGATCTGTTCCGTTCATGTTGATAAGATTCTGATAGATATTCAGGATGAGCAGCGCGATGAGAACATCTATACAGCTGATATAAAGGTTGGACAGTTTTCCGATTACGATGTTTATCCTACATGCGGACTGGCTTCATCCACTCAGATAATTGGTCAGGTTGATGATACCCGCTACTTCTCTCATCCTGATCGCTACAATGCCGATATACTCTGGTTCACTAAGGGCTACGTTGAGTATGTGGTACCCAATTTCATTCCTTTTAATCAGAAGATTGATGAAATTTGTATCTCAGCTGAGCTTTCAAGTGAAGCTCCCGGTGTAAACAATGTATGGCCTTCAGATATCTCTTTCTATCTTAATGGTGAATTCTTAGGCACATGGATATCTCCAGGTGATTTTGGAGATGTTAAGGGTATTTTCACACCGGATTGGTGGTTCCCGAACTGGAATCAGTATGGACTTCTCAAAATGCTGGTAATCAATCACCGCGGAACCTTTATTGATGGTCTGCAGATTTCAGATATTTCAATAGATCATTTCAATCTGACAAGTAAGAGCGGAATCAAGTTTAAAATGGCAGTTCCTGAGGATGCTGAGCATGTAGGTGGTCTTACTATTTTCGGAAAGACCTTCGGTAACTACAGCCAGGATATAAATGTAAAGATAGCCTACAGTCCTATTGATCCTGTTCAGTAAAGCATACGGTTGAATATTAAAAACGCTTTCCTTTTTTAGGGGAAAGCGTTTTTTGTCGTCTTATCTTCTATAAATATTATTTGAAGAATTCCATATCTCTGTTTAGCTTCTCGGATATTTCCCTGAGGTCATTTGCTTCGTTAGCAAGCTCAAGAACAGTATTTGAAAGCTCCTGCATGGAAGCACCGGTCTCCTGGGATGATGCTGCGTTCTCCTCTGAGATAGCTGACAGTGCATCCATGGTATCGGATACAGCGTTCTTGGAGGATGCACATTGTTCAGCACCCTGGCTGATAACCTTAACTCCGCCTACGGTCGAATCGATGTCCTGAAGCATTCCATTTATGGATTCAATTGTTTCTCCAAGTGCATCCTGCTGCTCAAGATTACCCTGCTTAACATCTTCTGCGGCCTGTACTGCTGCGGATGCATCTCCAAGAAGTACATCCATCTCCTTCTTGATGTCATCCGCCATAATCTTTGAATCCTCAGCCAGTTTTCCGATTTCTTCTGCAACTACTGAGAAGCCTCTTCCGGCATCTCCTGCTCTTGCAGCTTCTATGGAAGCATTAAGGGACAACAGGTTGGTCTGTGTTGCTATGGATGTGATGCCTTCTACCTTAGCAGAAATATTGGTAACAGCTTCCTGGGTTCTGGCGATTGTATCTGAAATCTCATCTATCTTAGCAGTCATCTCCGAAGACGAATTCTGAAGTGATGACAGGGATTTGCTTGATATTTCAGATGCTTCCTTCATCTTTATAGCAAGTCCGTCAAGATTCTCGGTTGAATCCTGAACATTACCTACTGCGTCACCGATAAGAACTACATTCTCTGCAGCACTTTGAATTTCTCCGGCCTGCTGTGTTGCTCACTGAGCTATCTCCTGAACTGCGTTAGAAACATCCTCAGTTGTCTGGGATATTCTGTTTGCCATTTCTGAAAGCTCTGCTGATGATGTATTAACTGTAGATGCGGACGTTCTGATGTCCGTAACTATTGAGCTAAGCTTATCTATCAGCGAATTTGTATTATTAAGAGCTATTCCAAGTTCATCTTTTCTGTCGAGGTACTTATCTGTTTTCTTAAACTCACCCTGGGACAGATATTGTATGCTATCGTTTATGGCTCTAATTGCACCAGCCATGCTGATAGCTGCCTTTACTGCAACAATAATTGCTACAGCCATAAGCACAATGCCTATTACGAGCATAAACACAATAGACTTAAATACCTGATTTTCAACTGCCTGTCTGGACACACCTGTAAATGCCATGGATACAACTTTTCCAGAACTGTCCTTAACCGGAACATAGGCAACAAAATATGGAGTTCCTGCAACCTGGGTATTTGTAGAAGTGAAGGTTTTCCCCCCATTTATTACTTCTTTGACAACTGTGTCAGCGGCTTTAGTGCCAATTACACTGCTTCCAAGGGAAGAATTCTTTCTGGTATCACCATCGAACCACGTAAAGTCATAGCCGGCATCCTGCTTGAGCTGTGTTTCAACGGTATTATCTCCCGCAGAGCGATCTGCAATATCCATACCTATATCCTTATAGGTATATGCGGAAGCCAGAAGTCCTTTTAACACCTCTTCCTCCATGCCGGAACGCATAAACATGATGCCTGTTATCAGCATGGCTATGGTGATAACAAACGCAGGTAAAACCGCTATTAGCGCGATTTCTTTCCTTACAGAAAATATTTTCTCCCTCATAAAAGCCCCCTTACACAAAATCAGAACGATTAAGAACAGAATGATTGCTATCAAATCAATTATACTTAAACTTTTTATATCTTTTCAACAATAAATATCGCTTGAATTCGAAATTTTTTATAAAAAAAGACGGCAAACTTAAACGTTTGCCGCCCTAAAATCATATTCTGATTATTTAATTCCGCTGATAGCAATTGATTCAATGATAACTCTCTGGAACAGGAAGAACAGTACCAGTGTAGGAAGCATCGCAATTACTGAAGCTGCCATTATCAGAGCGTAATCACTCTGAATAGCATAATACGAATTGAAGGATCTGATTACAACCTGCAGTGTCCAATGCTTTTCACTTCTAAGGAAAATTGTGGGTGCAAGGTAATCATTCCAGATTCCCATGAACCAAAGCATGAGCTGTGTTCCAAGAGCGCCCTTCATTAACGGAAGGAATATTTTGTAGTAGATTTCGAAGTAGTTACATCCGTCAATTTTAGCTGCATCCATAAGCTCAGTAGGTATGCTGTAAAGATTCTGTCTTAAGAAGAATATCATTCCAACATTACCGAAGCATCCGGGAATAATAAGCGGTGCAAGGGAGTTTGTCCAACCAAGCTTAGTAAAAAGAACATACTGAGGTATCATTACTACTGCAAAAGGAATCATAATTGTTGCAAGAAGGGCAAGGAAAAGAGCGTTCTTTCCTCTGAAATTCATCTTTGCAAAGGCAAAAGCCGCAAGAGATGATGTGAATCCGCCAATAAGCAGTACCGGAATTTCTACTGAAATTGTGTTTATGATACCTGATATGAACTGTCCTTTGCTGAGCACCTGACTGTATTTACCTATAAGAATAGGATTAGGGAACAATGTCAGTGATCCCGAAAGAATCTGATTCTTTGTCATAAAGGATGTTGCCACCATATAAACAAGCGGGAACACCATGGTTATCGCAAATGCAAAGAGTAAAATAAAGATGATAATGTTTACTACCTTCTCTTTAGAAGATGTGACGCGATCTGTCTGATAGTCTTTTGCACTTGATTTTGCTCTTTTGGGCATATTTGTAGTTGCATCTGATTTAGATTTTAATGCCATTTCCATCAATCACACCTCCTTTACTCTATAGTCTTAACCCATTTATCCTGACCCCAGAAGTTGATGGCCGTGATAATGAATATGATAATTGCAAGAATTACTGCTACTGCACTTCCGTATCCAAGCTGTCCGTTTGTGAACGCCTTTTCATACAGATAGAATACAACTGTAGCTGCGCTGTAGTTAGGTCCGCCTGAAGGAGTCATGACCTGTACCTCTACGAATACCTGGAAGCCACCGATAAGTGATGTGATCAGGATGTAGAAGGTAACTGGTGATAACAGCGGTAATGTGATATTTCTGAATTTCTGCCAGCTGTTAGCTCCATCTATCATAGCTGCTTCATAATAATCACGGGGTATATTCTGAAGTCCTGCAAGATAAAGAATTACTGTTCCTCCAAGTCCCTTCCATACCATGAAAATGATCAGTGAGACTTTGACCATAAATTCATCGCCGAGCCAGTTGGGACCGTGAAGTCCTGTAAGAGCTTTGTAGATTCCGTTCAAAAGACCGTAATCATAGTTAAAAACCCATGCCCACAGTATTGAAACTGCTACAAGCGAAGATACAACCGGTACATAATACATGGTTGTAAGTACTCTCTTGCCAGGAATTTTCCTGTTAAGACCCATTGCCACCAGCATTCCAAGTATCATACCGATCGGAATACCTATCATATAGATAATAGTGGTTCCCATAGCCTTCCAGAATTTTGCATCATTGAGAATTTTAATATAGTTTCTAAGGCCAACAATATTGCCCCAGAGTGAATTGATTCCAGTCCATTTGCTTGAGCTGGCAATTAGAGCAAAGACGATAGGATACGCCATGAAGAGCATAAAGCCTACAAAGGGGGCTGCTATAAAAAGCCATGCCCATCTCTCTTCTCTCTTTGCCATCGCAGACATCTGAACTTTTACTTTTTTTGATGCCATAAAAATACCTCTTAGTAATGGGAGCCCCTCCGCCTGGCGAAGGGACTCCGCTAATCAAATCATTTTTTTTAGAAAACTTAGTTTGTAGCAGAATTCTGAAGTTCGATAGCTTCATCAAGTGCTTCCTGCATCTCAGGCTCAACCTGCTGTAAATAATCCTCTACACTGATATCGCCATTCTTGATATTGAATACACCTGACCAGAAAGGAGTGAACCACTCAGCATTGTATGTGTAATCTGTTTCCTGAAGTGATGCTGCATAGTGATCATTACCATCAAAATATCCGAAGATTACATCTACATTTGAAGCATAAGGAACTTTGCCGCTGTTTACAGCATCCTTGAACTCACCATAAGCAAGCTCTGTGATATTAGGAAGCTGGATAGACTCACCAGTTGTGATACCTGATACAGCCTTCTGACCTTCTTCGTCTGTTGAAAGCTTAGCTGCGAGCTGTGCTGCAAGATCAGGATTCTCAGATGTTGCAGATACACAGTAACCAACTGATCCCATCCATGTGTGTGATCTTCCGTCACCTGAAGGTCCTACAGGCCATCCGCAAAGGTTCCACTTGTAAGGGAATGTAGCGTCATCCATAAATGCTGCAACATCCCATGTTCCACATGCATAGAATGCAACCTGTCCATCAAGCCATCTCTGGTATCCACCAAGAGCTGTATCCTGCTCAACTGAAGGTGTAAGACCATTCTTTGTAAGGTCTGTATAGAATGTAAGAGCTTCCTTAAGAGGCTCATTGTTTGCAACGTTAACCTTAGTCATGTCATCGTTAAGGAACTTAACTCCGTTTGAATAAAGGAAAGGAGTCATACCAAACTGATCAGCGTTAGCTACACCCCACTGGTCAATCTCTCCATCACCATCCTTATCAATTGTGAGCTTCTCACAAACTTCTATGAATTCATCGTATGTATAAGGTTTTTCCGGATCAGGATACTCAAGACCTGCTGCATCGAAAAGATCCTGGTTGTAAGCAAATGCGAAGCAGGAAAGATCCTTGGGAAGTGCGTAAAGTGATCCGCTTCCAACATTCTTACCATCATAACGGTAAATCTCCTGTGTTGTTCCCCATACGCTTCCGATTGTGTCAGCATCAACATAATCGTCAAGAGGAAGAACGTATCCATTATCCACATAAGAACGAACTGCTGCAGGTCCTACATAGAATACGTCAGGCATATCATTAGCTGTCATGTTAGCAATCATCTTCTGATTGTATTCATCCTGAGTTGTTACTTCAAAAACAACTTCCTTGATCTCGTCCTTGTGCTCTTCTACGAACTGCTTTACAAGATCTTCGTAAATCTTCTTCTCATGCTCCTGCATGTAAAGAAATACATGGAGTGTCTTATCTCCGTTACCTGTAAGTGAGTCAGTTGAAGAACCGTCTGTACTCTCAGCCTCTGCTGCATCAGCAGTTTCTGTTGCATCTCCTGCGTCTGCAGTTTCTGCTCCACTGCCTTCCTCTGTCTTAGCTTCTGTGCTCTCAGCCTCTCCAGCTTCCTCAACTGTTGTTGTAGCACAGCCTGTCAGAGCACTAAGCCCCATTACACTTGCCATTGCAATACCTAAAAACTTCCTTCTCATGTTAAATCCTCCTAAAAATCCTCAGTTAGTGATTAACTTATGTAGTAATCTTAAACAAACAAATTTAGAACGTCAACAATTATTTTAGATTTTTGTAAAGCATTTTACATTTTTGTCGTTTTTAATAAAAACGTAAAATACTTTTTGTGTATTCAAACAAACTTATCAAAAATTGCTGCACACTCTTTACATTATTGCTATTTTGTGAAAGCACTTTTTAGAACTAATAAATATCCCATATCAGACAGCTCTTACTGCAGATACTTAACAGCCCATACAGTCTCGTTATTATCGCCCTTCGCAGAAATACAGAGCGTATTATTACCGGCTTCATCCGTCATGGTAAATGCGCAGCCTTCGTATTCCTGACCATCTATTGTTACAGATACATAGGCTTCTCCATCTGTTAATTCATAGGTTCCACCCGTTATTGTGCCATCCTCCATAGCTGTAATCTTCCCATCCTCAAACAGGCACTTTACAGGCTTATTCACAAGATCATTCACTTCAAGCCCATGATTAAGGACATAAAATGTTCCGTTTAACATATCTGGCGTAACATCTGCATTTTCACACATGGAAGATATGCTCTCATCCCCTGTGTATTCAAAGGGTGCTGCGGTAAACCATCCATCCTTCGTCATAAGCAGCTTATGCACTCTGGGCTCATGGAACTCCTGACCATCATCGAAGCGTTGATGATAAACGATGTAGTATTCACCCTTTTCATCCTGGAAAACAGACTGTCCGCCGGGTGCCATGTATGTTACCGACAGGCTTGGAAGTGTGTAATTGCCCATCATTTTAAGGCCATAGCTCATGTAGTTCTCTTCATCTCCCAGTCTGTTACCGGCAGCATCTACATAAGGGCCTGTGGGATTTTCACTTCTAAACTGCCTTATCTGATATCCGCCATCCGATGTAAGTCCTCCATAGGATACGAAAAGATAATAGTAGCCGGTTTCCTTGGAATAGGTGATGTAGGGGCCTTCAACAGCATGATGACCGCCGCCTACAAGCCTGTAGCCGTAGTAGGGATCAGGCGCATCCTCTCCGCCCTTTGCAGCTTCTTCAATAGGGTGGAGAGGCTTTCCTGTTGCAGGATCAAGCTCCAGTAAGAAAATACCTCCGGACCATGAACCATATACCATCCACATGCGGTTTTCTTCATCTGTGAAAACTGCAGGATCTATACAGTTTGGCCACTTGTTATTGTCATAGCCTCCGAGCTTTAGATATTCCGAAAGATCGGCGTCTTCACCAAGAACATCATAAATATCAGTCTCTGCAGCATGGGAGCTTGTAAAGCCCGAGTACAGGATCGTATCTGTATATGTATATTTTCCTCCGGGCTCGTCCGCTACTGCCATGCAGAGATTTGATTTAATATAGGAAGAAGTAGTGCAAAAATACATCACATACTTTCCCATTGTCTCATTGTAGAAGGTATTGGCCGCCCAGACTGAGTAGCCGCCCTCCTCGTTTTTCCCAACATATTTAAATGCGTCCAGGTCTCCTGAAAACAGGTTGTCAAAAACATTGTTGCCATTACCGATGTAGCTCCATGCCTTGAGGTCATCTGATTTCGCAAGAATCTGATGGCTTCCTGTCATGTAATATGTTCCATCTGCAAGGATTATCTGAGGATCGTGACAGCAAACGGCATTTTTATAGACGCCTGTCTTAATGCTGGTTTCAGATTGTTCTGCCATATCATCGCCCTCCGTCTGTTCTTCTGTATTACCGCTATCTACTACGTCACTACTGTCTGCTACATTTTCAGTTTTCGCATGGTCTGATTCTGTAGCACCCTGGGAGCAACCGGCAGATGCTGCAAAAACTGCGGTCGCAAGAGCGATTGCCGCGTAGGTTAAATATTTAGTTGAATGCATTTTTGCTCCTCTTTTTTATGCCCATCATCTGCATGAAAATACAGGATATCCCTTTTCGTCATATCTGATTTTCATGAGCATGGCGTGTCGGTTAGGATTGTAAAGAGGATCTCCTTCTATCACGCTTTCAGTTCTAGCGTGGTATACCATTACATCCTCACCTTCGTCATTTACAGTAAATGAGTTGTGACCGGGACCATAAACCACAGCCTCTGCATCACTCTTAAGAACCGGATATCTCTCCTTAGTCCATGACTTAGGATCAAGAAGGTCTGCATCCTCATCTGCTGTGAGCATTCCGACGCAATACGCCACTCCTGTTTCGCTGGCAGAATAAGTCATGAATATCTTCCCGTTTCGCTTTAAAATTCCAGGGCCTTCGTTAACCCAGAAGCCTACTCTCTCCCAGTCATAATCAGGAGTTGTAAGCAGAACCTGAACTGTCTTAAGTTCATACGGGCTTTTCATTTCAGCGATATACAAATTTGAAATCTGTTTGCCAACTCCAACCTTCTCAGCCCAGATGTAATACCACTTGTCTCTATGCTCGAAAACTGTAGCATCCAGTGAAAAGGCTCTGAAGGAAAACTCGTCATCCTCTGCACATCTCATCTTGCCCTTTTCAACCCAGGGACCTGAAATGGGATCATCACTCTGGCACTCAAGCACGTAAGGCCTTATCTTCCAGATATCCTCTACCTCGCCGCCTGCAAAGTAGATGTACCATCTGCCCATAACCTTGTGAAGCTCAGGGGCCCAAATGTGCTTACTCATTATTCCACTGTCGTGCTTTTTCCAGATCAGATGTTCCTCTGCGTCAGCGATACCTGCAAGAGTTTCAGATCTTCTAAGTACTATTCTGTCGTATTCAGGTACAGATGCCGTAAAATAGTAAAAGCCGTCATCTGCCTTAACCACGTATGGATCAGCTCTCTGCAAAATCCATGGTTCGTTATATTTAAGCTCTTTTTCTTTGCTCATAATACCTTTCCCATAAAAACATTTTTTATTTAGTTCTAAAATGTTCAGCTAATAAGTTAATCACATTTCTAAAATTCATAAGTTAATTTACAAAGTTAATCACTATTTTCCGTTTTCAATAATTGCTGAACTATTTTATATTTGTCTAAATTATATTATCTTTATCTAAACATTTCAACTATTTTATAAATAGGTACTTGAAAACATATTTGCTTTG
The DNA here is from genome assembly GCF_000424125.1 of Butyrivibrio sp. FC2001. Taxonomy (NCBI): domain Bacteria; kingdom Bacillati; phylum Bacillota; class Clostridia; order Lachnospirales; family Lachnospiraceae; genus Butyrivibrio; species Butyrivibrio sp. FC2001. The sequence continues at coordinate 59,307 of NZ_AUJH01000023.1, read as the reverse complement.
CACTAAAATCATCTAACTATATGGATTTTGCAAAACTTAATTATTTTTATATTAAATATATATTATTCAGGAGATAAACGATGAATGGAAAAATGACAGAAGGAAAGCCCCTTCCGATTCTTTTGAAATTTGTAATACCAATACTTTTAGGCTTTATTTTTCAGCAGTTTTATAACATGGTAGATACCGTTATCGTTGGACGTTTCGTAGGTCCAGAGGCTCTTGCAGCCGTTGGCTCCACAGGAACAATCATGTTTATGATAATGGGTCTTGCCAATGGAATGACCACAGGTTACACAGTTCTCATCAGTCACCAGTTTGGCGCAGGAAGTAAGGATGGAACAAGGCAGGCTTTTGTAAATGCGATCATTCTTGGAGTGATCAGCACGTTAGTTGTTACGGTTATCGCTGTCATCACCATGCCAAGTCTTCTTCATATAATGAATACGCCCGATAACATCTATGATTACGCTTACGCTTATATCATAACCATATGCGCAGGAAGCTTCGCACTTATAGGCTACAACCTGTTTGCCGCTTCTCTTCGCGCTATTGGAAACAGTAAGACACCACTGTACTTCCTGATATTATCAGCAGCTCTTAATATCATTCTGGATCTTTTGTTTATCATCGTATTTAAGATGGGAACCTTCGGTGCTGCTCTTGCTACAGATATTTCTCAGGGCGCATCAGCCATACTGTGTATTATTTACATTTATAAAAAGGTGGATATCTTAAGACCTGTTAAAGGAAGCTGGAAGCTTGATAAGAACTATGCGAGAAAACAGCTCAATATTGGAATTCCCATGGCTCTGCAGTTTGGAATTACAGCTTCCGGAACAATGGTTATGCAGGCATCAATAAATGTCTATCAGTCAGTTGCAATAGGAGGCTTTACAGCAGCCGGTAAGGTTGTAAATCTAATGACCGCAGGTATGCCTTCCATAGGCCAGACCACTGCTGCTTATGTCGGTCAGAACTTCGGCTACGGTGATCTTGACAGAGTACATCAGGGAACAAAGGATGCCATGAAGATTTCTGTTATTTATTCTGTAATAACCGGTATCCTTAGCGTGGTAATGATGCCCTACATTGTAAGCATGTTCTTCGACAAGGGTGTAAACCTGGCTGACTATCTGCCTTACAGCAGAATTTATATTACAGAGGCAGCTCTTTTCTATATTCCACTCGCCATGATCTTCATTTACAGAAATGCAATGCAGGCCTGCGGATACGGAAAAACAGCCCTGATGCTCGGTGTTATGGAGCTTGTATCAAGGCTGCTTACCGCTTTTGTTTCCATGAAAGTACACAGCTATGCAATAGCTGTTGCAGGAGATGCTCTCTCATGGTTTACAACAGGTGTATTTTCTTTTCTTCTTTATATGCTAGTAATGAAGCAATTAAGAAACAAATTCAAAAAGAACTGATATATATTATTTTTTCAGACGAAGCATGAGAACTGAGCAGGCAGGTATCTTTACTGTTACTCCGTTCTCTTTTTCGTTGTAGTCAGTAAACTTATCTTCTGTGACAACATCAGGATTTTCGAAGGTATTATGATCAGCCATCTTACCTGTTACCACCGAAGCTTCTGCCACTTTATAAGCACCGGAATCACTTGTGAATGCGATTTCAACATCCTCAGCAGCTTCGAGTGAATTGTTAGTAAGGGTAACTGTCACTACTCCATTTTCATCCTCTGAAACTGATTCAAACAGCTTAGGAAGCTCATTCTTTCCAGCTCCTACGGTACTGTTATTGATAAGCTCACTATCAAGGAGGTTTGCACCCTGATGATATCTGAACATCTTGAATACATGGTAGGTAGGTGTTTTGATCATCTTCTCATTTTCAGTAAGGATAACTGACTGTAAAACATTAACAAGCTGTGCGATGCATGCCATTCTTACACGGTCTGAGTGCTTATTGAATATGTTCAGGTTCATTCCTGCAACAAGTGCGTCACGCATTGTATTCTGCTGGTAAAGGAAGCCGGGGTTAGTGCCAGGCTCAACGTCTGTCCATATTCCCCACTCATCAACCATAAGTCCGATCTTCTTATCAGGGTCATACTGATCCATGATCGCACCATGCTTTCTGATAAGCTCATCCATAAAGAGACTTCTCTTCAGTGTCTGGTAGAATACTTCCTCTGTGAACTTTGTTGCCGATCCCTTTACATTCCAGTCATCCTCTGTCTCAGGAAGTGTATAGTAATGCAATGAAAGACCATCCATAAATCCATGGAACTGCACAGGTGTGTGATCAAAGCATGTCTCAAGCACATTCTTTGTCCAGTTATAATCATCGACATTTGGTCCACAGCAAATCTTTGAAATAGGCTTAGAACCATTGTAGTTTCTTACATAGGTCTGATATCTTCTGTATTCGTCGGCATAATGCGTAGGTCTCATATTACCGCCACATCCCCAGTTTTCATTACCAACGCCGAGGTAGTCCACAGTCCAGGGCTCCTCATGTCCATTCTCTTTTCTGAGGTCAGCCATAGGAGATACGCCATTGAAGGTCATATATTCAACCCACTCGCTCATCTCTCTTACTGTACCTGATCCCATATTGGCATTGACATAAGTCTTACAGCCAAGCTGCTTGGTAAGCTCAAAGAACTCATGTGTTCCAAAGCTGTTATCCTCAACAACACCACCCCAATGTGTGTTGATCATCTTCTTTCTCTTTTCCTTGGGCCCGATGCCATCCATCCAGTGATACTCGTCAGCAAAGCATCCGCCAGGCCAGCGAAGTACCGGAATCTTCATCTCCTTAAGAGCTTCAACCACGTCACTTCTCATGCCGTTAACATTAGGAATATCTGAATTATTCCCCACATAAAGACCTTCATAGATACACCTTCCGAGATGCTCTGAAAAATGTCCGTAGATTTCAGGTGCAATCTTTGATTTTTTACTTTCGTTGTTGATTAAAAGTTTTGCCAATTTCTTTTCCTCCTCTTAAATAATGTATTTACCATTTTTTCTTAGGGCAATGTGTTCCAATGCCTAGTGCTCTTAGTTCTACATAACACCCACAAACAAGACAGGTTCCCATAGATAGTCTGTCACATTGAGTACATACGCTTAGCCTGTTCTCATATTCATTATCCGTAACCCTGCTGTCAGGAGTTATGGCATCGCGATATTTTTTTATCATTTCCTTCTCTTCGCCTTCAATATCCCGCAAAAGGCAATGCTTACAAGCTCTGGTATTTTCCATAGTTTCACCTGTTTATTTTAGATATTTGTAAATTATTTTATATTTTAGCATAGCGTTTTTAATTTGAAAATACTTATACGGCGTTTATTTTTAGAAAATCCGATATGCTCAGGCATAATTGAATAAAAAAACGCTTCCCATTTCGGGAAGCGTTTCGCATATATTAGAAATCAACTTCTGTATCGTAGTAGCAGCACTTAAGGAGCTTCTCCATCTCCTCCTGGCTGGGCTGACGAGGATTGGAGCCTGTGCAGGCATCAAGGATTGCATTAGCTGCAATGTCATGTAATCTCTCAAGGAATACATCCTCCGGAACGAAGCCCTGTTCTGCCGGAAGTCCGTCTGCGCCGTAATGATTGATGCTGTGAGGAATATTCAGAGCATCGTTCATCTTGCGGAGATAATCAATGAGGAGTTCAACCTTCTCATCATCGTCCTTACCGCCGAGGTGCATGTAATCAGCGATAACGCCGTAGCGCTTCTTAGCTGTCTCGTCCTTAGCGTTGAATGCAACTACCTTAGGAAGGTACATAGCGTTAGCTGCGCCGTGAATGATGTGAGCTCCAAGGTCTGCGAAAGCAGCACCTGTCTTGTGAGCCATAGAGTGAACGATACCAAGAAGTGCGTTAGAGAATGCCATACCCGCAAGACACTGTGCGTTGTGCATAGCATCTCTTGCTTCCATATCCTCGTTGTAGGATTTAACAAGAGTCTTCTGGATCATCTCGATTGCATGGATAGCAAGCGGATCTGTGTAATCACAGTTAGCTGTGGAAACATAAGCCTCAACAGCGTGTGTCATAGCGTCCATACCTGTGTGAGCAACAAGCTTTTTAGGCATTGTGTGCGCAAGCTCAGGATCAACAATAGCAACGTCGGGAGTAATCTCGAAGTCTGCGATAGGGAACTTAATACCCTTCTGATAATCTGTGATGATTGAAAATGCTGTAACCTCTGTAGCTGTTCCTGATGTTGAGGAAATAGCACAGAATTTAGCCTTTGTACGAAGCTTCGGAAGACCGAATACCTTGCACATATCTTCAAATGTGGTCTCAGGATACTCATACTTGATCCACATAGCCTTAGCAGCATCGATAGGTGAACCACCGCCGATAGCAACGATCCAGTCAGGCTGGAACTTCTGCATAGCTTCAGCACCCTTCATAACTGTCTCTACTGAAGGATCGGGCTCGATGCCTTCAAAAAGTTCAACTTCCATTCCAGCTTCCTTAAGGTAATCCTCTACCTTCTGAAGGAAACCGCCTCTTTTCATAGAGCCGCCACCTGTGCAGACAATGGCTCTCTTGCCCTCAAAAGTCTTCAATGCTTCAAGTGCACCTTTCCCATGATAGATATCTCTGGGCAGTGTAAAACGTGACATACAAATACCTCCTTAAAAAATAAATAAAATAACCCACGTTTCTATTTTAGATGTATACGTGATATAAATCAAATCTTGACTTTTTTTGATTTATTGGATGCATCAGACTCGGAAACACTTCGTGTTCCCTCGTTACTGTTAGTTTTCATATATCTGCAACGTTAAATTGAAACCAGATCCCCTAACGGGGACTCCAAAAATAAAAAAGACAGCTCATTTCGAGCAAGCTCGATAAGCTGTCTTTCTTATTTTTAGGTGCTTACGCACTCTGATTTCAATTTAACTCCCTGATGCATTCGTCCTTATCACTTACATCATTCCCATGCCAGGGTTGCCTGCGGGCATCGGAGGTACGGGCTCCTTAACTGTAGCAACAGCAGCCTCTGTTGTAAGGAAGCTTGATGCAACAGATGTAGCGTTCTGAAGAGCGCTTCTTGTAACCTTAGCAGGATCGATGATACCGTCCTTGATCATGTCAACATACTCTTCTGAGTAAGCGTTGAAGCCAATTCCGTTCTTAGACTCCTTAACCTTATTAACAATAACAGATCCGTCAAGACCAGCGTTGTTAGCGATGTGGAAAAGAGGGGCCTCAAGTGCCTTAAGAACAACCTTAGCACCTGTCTTCTCGTCGCCTTCAAGTGAATCAGCAAGCTTAGCAACGTCCTTAGAAGCATGGATGTAAGCGCTACCACCACCGAAGATGATACCTTCCTCAACTGCTGCTCTTGTAGCGTTGAGAGCATCCTCCATACGGTACTTAGCTTCCTTCATCTCTGTCTCTGTAGCAGCACCAACTCTGATAACTGCAACACCGCCAGCGAGCTTAGCAAGTCTCTCCTGAAGCTTCTCTCTATCGAAGTCAGAAGTTGTCTCCTCGATCTGCTTCTTGATCTGGCTAACTCTAGCCTGGATCTCTTTCTTATCTCCAAGACCGTCAACGATTGTGGTCTTTTCCTTCTCAACCTTGATGCTCTTAGCACGTCCAAGATCATCCATTGTTGTATCCTTAAGCTCAAGACCAAGATCTGAGCTGATAACCTTACCGCCTGTAAGGATAGCGATATCCTCAAGCATAGCCTTTCTTCTGTCACCGTAGCCAGGAGCCTTAACAGCAACTACGTTGAATGTACCACGAAGCTTGTTAACGATAAGAGTTGTAAGAGCCTCACCATCAACATCCTCAGCGATGATAAGAAGCTTAGCGCCTGTCTTAACAACCTGCTCAAGAAGAGGAAGGATATCCTGGATGTTAGAGATCTTCTTATCTGTGATGAGCACGAAAGGATCATCAAGATTAGCTTCCATCTTATCCATATCTGTAGCCATGTAAGCTGAGATATAACCACGATCGAACTGCATACCTTCTACAAGGTCGAGCTCTGTCATCATTGTCTTGGACTCCTCGATTGTGATAACACCATCGTTGGAAACCTTCTCCATAGCGTCAGCGATCATCTGGCCAACTTCATCATCACCTGATGAAACTGCAGCAACTCTCATGATCTGATCCTTGCCCTTAACCTTTGTAGCCATCTTGCTGATAGAAGCAACAGCTGCATCTGTAGCCTTCTTCATACCCTTTCTAAGAACGATCGGGTTAGCACCTGCTGCAAGGTTCTTAACACCCTCGTTGATCATAGCCTGTGCAAGAACTGTAGCTGTTGTAGTACCATCACCTGCTACGTCGTTAGTCTTTGTAGCAACTTCCTTAACAAGCTGAGCACCCATGTTCTCATAAGAATCCTCAAGCTCGATCTCCTTAGCGATTGTAACACCGTCGTTTGTGATTGTAGGTGCGCCATAGCTCTTATCAAGAACTACGTTTCTACCCTTAGGTCCGATTGTTACTCTTACTGTATCTGCAAGCTTATTAACGCCTTCTACCATAGCTGTGCGGGCGTCAGCGCCGTACTTAATTGTCTTTGCCATTTTTATTGCCTCCGTTGTGTTTTACTAACCTCATCCGGCCCTTCGGGCCACCTTCTCCCTGAAGGGCGAAGACTTTTATGAGTTTAATTATTTAATAATAGCGAGAATATCGTTCTGCTTAACAATGATGTAGGTAACGTCATCAAGCTTAACCTCTGTTCCAGCGTACTTGGAATAGATTACGTTGTCACCTACCTTAACCTGCATCTTAACTTCCTTACCATCAACGACTCCACCAGGGCCTACTGCGATAACCTCAGCCTGCTGGGGCTTCTCCTTCTCAGCACCGGGAAGAACGATTCCTGACTTTGTTGTCTCCTCAGCTTCAAGTGCCTTAAGTACGACTCTGTCTGCAAGTGGTTCTAACTTCATTACAATTGCCTCCTTTTATATCTTCATTGTGTTATTCACTTTTTTTGATTGTTAGCACTCATTTGTTTTGAGTGCTAATCACTAAAAAATATATTACCACACAAGTTAAAAAATGCAATACCTACTTAGGTATTATTTGCTTAATTACCAAATTGTTCACATTTTTCAGACTCGCTTTTTAGGTCTTGGGATGTCTTTTCCAGAAAGGTCGATATAATTGAGTTTCAGAGCTTCTGCCCAGTACATTTCCGGAATATTGGGCCATCTTACGATACCTCTGTCCTCTTCGCAGAGCTTCATGGCCTGAAGCAGTATAGATTCACTAAGATCTACTCCGCTCCTGATGGTATGCATGGTGACAGCTGCCCAGGCGGGAGCGTACTCCATAAGTCCGCTGGACTGGAAGGACTTTAGTATTCCATGTCTGTCATATTTTACCTGCACAAGCTCCTCTTCCCAGCCTGTTCTGCCGCTGTGGATTATGGCAAATTCCGCATCACAGTTCCTGTTTCTGGGAAGTCCCAGAGCTCCGGGATTTACTGCTCTTTTTTCTCTGTATGAAAAGCTCTCCTGTACATGAGTGTGCCCATGCAGGAGTATATTTGTCCGCATTTTATTAAGTACTCGTTTTGTACTTCTCTTTTCTCCAAACAAAAGCTCGGATACGCCTGTCGGTGATCCGTGACAATATTCAAAGCCCTGTCCCCCTTTGGGATTCCAGATCCCATAAATAGGAAGGCTTTCGAAAAAATCCAGATCCTTTTCCGTCAGCTGCTCATAAGTATAAAGAAGCGATCCGCTGCCTGAGCCCTTATCCCAACCTGTCTGGCCGTTTTTCCTATAGCTCAGCATGTACTCTTCCCTATTACCGCGCACGATATAACACTCAAAATACTTCTTAAGAACGTATATGAGCTCCATGGTCTTCTGAACTCCGGGGCAATCAGATATATAATCCCCCAGCAATATGTACTTTGTTATGCCCTTTCCCATGCAATAATCAACGCAGGCCTGAAGAGCACAGTCATTTCCGTGAACATCACTAAATACCGCTATATCCAACAGTTCCACCAATCCATTCTCAAGTTTTTATATTTTTATTATAGCTAGTTAATAGTCAAAAAATAACCTCTATGCGAAAATATATAATAGATTTGGTTCCTATTTATTCTACAAATGGAGGATAGTTATGGCAGGCAATCGTGAAGATTTGATCCGTTCCTTAGCCGGTGTTATGGGCATGAGCGGTGAAGCAAAAAAGAAAGATTCCCATTTTGATCCCTCAACCGGAACTTTGTACTGCGGAAGTAAGGTATTCTCGCAGACTGATATCGCTGAGGCAAAGAAATTCTGCGAAACAAACATGAAAAAAATGGCAGATATCGGAGATAACGCTGCCATGTACTATGAAATCGCAGCATCTGCCGTAGAGCTTCTGCAGCAGGACAGTGTTAAAAACGGCGGCAAGGTTGTCGTTAAGGAAGGTCCTTAAATCCTCCGCTGCTTTTACCAATTGTAAATATTGCCTTCTCCCAACCGCTGGGAGAAGGCTTTTTTGTCTTAAAGAAAAATCTATTTAGTATCAGTCAATTCTTAATATAAGTGTGAGGATGTTTCTTGCAGCTTTACCCAGCTCTTCCCTTGTGATGGCACCCTTTTCAAGAGCAGCCAATATTCTGTCGGGATAGCCGCAGCCCATCTTCATATCGTTTCCGGCTTTGCACTCCTTGTAGTTCTCGCCGTTTGTCCACCAGTCAGTGGTAACCATTCCATCGAATCCCCACTCTCCGCGAAGGATTCCGTTTATCATATCCTCATTCTCTGATGCACGTCTTCCGTTAATAATATTATAGGAAGTCATGATGCTCCAGGGCTGAGCTTCCTTAACTACGATTTCAAAGCCCTTGAGATAAATCTCTCTGATTGCTCTCTCAGATGCTCTTGAGTCGCTGTCTTTACGGTTGGTCTCCTTATTATTTAATGCAAAGTGCTTGATGGTAGCAGCTACGCGATTACTCTGGATTCCACGAACCATTCCGGCAGCCATCTTACCTGTGAGATAAGGATCCTCTGAATAGTACTCAAAGTTTCTTCCGCAAAGAGGTGATCTGTGGATGTTCATGGCAGGTGTGAGCCAAGCTCCTATGTTATTCTCCTTAACCTCTTCTCCTCCGGCAATTCCGACTTTCTCTGTAACCTCCGGATCCCATGTGCATGCAAGAAGTGTTGAGCAGGGAAAAGCTGTGGTCTTAACACCAACCTGAGGCTGAATACGTAGACCGGCAGGGCCATCTGCTGTCATCACATTAGGAATACCATATTCACTGTTGTTACCATATCCAAAGGTGTTGGCCACACCTACGTTGGGCTGTCCGCCAACAAGCCATGCAAGGTCTTCATCAGAAAGGGCATTGATAAAGTCATCAAGAGTCATTTTTCCTGTATAAACATCAATGAGCTGGGGCTTTTCAGAAGGCTTAAAGCAGCATCTGGCACCCTCAGCGCGAACCTTGGGAGTGGGAAGAAGCACATCTTCCAAAGGCATATCCTTAAGTACATTTTCATTATATTTGGAAGCATCTCCCTGCTCTAACATCTCATAAGAGCCGTCAGCAAGAAGTCTCTTCTTTAATGCAACAGGTGTCATCTTCTCTGTGAGCTCGCAGACAATCTTATCCTCTTCAAGAACATACTCTGTCTCAGCCTTTTTGGCACTTCTTACGCTGGCTCCGATAAAGAACTTATACTTGCCCTTTTCAAGAACATAGGCAGATTTCTTGATCTTACCAAGATCATCATAGGAAGCCATCTCATCTACTGAGAACTTTATAACAACCTTCTGTGACTGTCCGGGAAGAAGCTCTGCAGTCTTCTTAAAGCCGATAAGTACGCGCTCTGGCTTACCGAGCTTACCCTGAGGAGCACTAAAGTAAACCTGAACTACCTCTTTTCCGGCATAATTACCGACATTAGTCACTGTTGCCTTTACTGTAACAACTCCATCATCCTCGCTTACCTTTACACGGCTGATATTGAAATCTGTGTAGGAAAGACCGTATCCAAAGGGATAAACAACCTTCTCTGCTGCGCCTTTGATGGTTTCAAAATATCTGTAGCCCACGTAGATATCCTCTTCATATTCAACATAATCATCAGAATCATGGAAATGCTCTGTTCCGGGATAATCTGAAAGATTTCTTGCGAAGGTATCGGAAAGCTTACCGCTGGGATTGCCCAGTCCGCAAAGAAGCTCTGCTGTAGCAAGACCGCCTTCCATACCACCCTGCCATGCAATAAGTGCTGAATCGATCTTCTCATTGCTCTTGATCCATGAAACGTCGAACATTCCCCCGATATTCAGAACAACAATAGTATGCTCAAAGTTTTCACTTATAGTATTAACAAGGTTCTCCTCAGCCTTGGAAAGATAGAAATCTCCTTTCTCAAAGAGCTTATCTGTCTCATCTACCAGCTCCTGTACAACGTCCTTGTGCTTTCTTCCATCATCATTATCAGCTTTTCTGTCCCAGCCCTCACCTGAATATCTGCTGAAGGATACGATAGCTGTATCTGTAAATGCCTTCGCCTTAGACAAAAGCTCTGCAGGAACCTCGGGCTCAGCAAGTAGTCCCGGCTGCTTTCCTTCCTTATAAAGCTTTGAAACATAATCATCATAGAAGGAAACTGAATTCTCAAAAAGAGCAACCTGATCCTCAAGTGCTTTAAAACCCTGTGCAAGATTAGTTACATAGGGAACGGTAACATCACCAGATCCGCCGCCACCCTTTACATAATCTATAGTAGCTTTTCCAAAAAGAGCTACCTTTTTTCCTCTGGAAAGAGGCAGAGTATTCTTCTCATTTTTTAGGAGAACCATGCCTTCTTTTGCAGCATTCTTAGAGATATCTATGTGCTCTTTGGATGCAGTAACCTTTACCCCGTTCTCTCTTAAGGGGAGATTAGGATGATATTTAACGCGTGTCCATTTTTCCATTTTTACAACCTCCATTTTTAATACCCATTTTATGAAATTCATTATAGCTATAATCAATCCGAATCTATATCAAAAAAGTTAGATGTTATGCAAAAAAAGATGGAATAATTCCTCAAACATTGACTGAAAAATCCTCAGGATATAAAATTATTTTATATTACGCTCAAAAATTATTAATTTTATGATATTTTTTTCAAACAAACGGCATAAACATACAACCGGTCAGCCTTAAATAATGTCTTCTATGTGAACAAGGAGGGATTCTCTCTTGAACAAGAAGTTTTTACTAATTATTCCTATTTTGGCGGCGTTATTTGTTTTTATCGGAACACAGCGGACTCATTACTATCCTTTTAAGGATTCTATTGAGCTGGATCAGTATAATGTATTGGATATAATAGATACTGATAATGGTCTTGTTGCAATCTATGATAAGGAGCTTCTTTTTGCGACTCCTGATAGAAAGCTGGTCAAAATCATGTCCACCGACATAAACGGTGTAGAGAGCCAACCACGTGCAGTTGTCACTGATGGGGAATATGTTTATGCAATCGTTGGCGAAGTATATAGTGATTACAACTATTATATTAATGAAAAGCTTCTGAAATATACTTTTTCAGGTAAATATCTCGGTGAACTGTATAGAAAGGAATACGGCGAAAACGCTTTTGTTAATTCCAATAATCTTACTAATGCAGTTTTTCATGACGGCTATGCATACTTAACAGATACAGATGACCATAGCATAAGTCTTATCAAGGTTAGCACTACCCCTCCCAAAGAAAACGATGAAACTGAATTCTCGATTATTGATTCATTCAGAGCGCCTGAATACATTCAAACAGGACGATATAACATGGTTGAAAACAGGCTTGAGCTCTTTAATCGATTTGGAGAATGCTATTACTATGATCTTAATGAACATAAACTTGATTTTCATCCTGAAACTATATACAACAAATTTGATAACCATATTCCGTATGTATCAATCACTTTTTCTACCTTTACCAAGGTTACCGATATTCTTTATTATTTGGGTGCGATAATCCTGATAATTACTGTTCTGTGTGCTATTATCAAGTTCGTTACTTCCGGTTATCTGAACCGTTACAGAACAGCCCTGCTCTTTATTCTTGTCTTTTTATCAGCAATTATTTATTACACCAATCTCACTCTTTCAGATTTCGATGAAGAACATAAGCTGCGAACCATTTCCGCAACAGAATCTGTCATGGTCGGAATCCGGTACTTTGCCTCAGATGAATTTGAAGTGATGCGTGGCAAAAATCCGGAGGACTACAAGGATGACGCATCCCGAAACTGGATTGAATGGATGGTTCATTATCTTCAGGCAGCATGTAATGCTACCGGAAAAGAAATGGGAATGTATGCTCAGATTTATGCCTTCGACCAAAATGGTACCGCATTTCTTGTAGCAGACTCCTACAATGAGTACCCGGTAGGAACCTTATATTCAGATCTAGCCATCTCTTCCGAAAGCGAGCCCGATGAATCAAATATGATGGTCTATACCGTGGAAAAGGAAGTTGACGGAACCTATGGCTTTATCCACGCCCCCATTTACGATAAAGATCACAACCTTATAGGATTTTTGGAAATGGGAAGCGAATACGGTAAGCTTCGCCATGACAAAATTCGCAAAGTCATAGGTGCAGCCATGCAGTTGGCGGCATTAGTAGTTTTCCTCGTTATTCTCCTTGATGTTTTGAAAAAATACTCAAAAGAGCTCAAGGAATATGCAACAATTCGAAAGACTAATCCGCAAGAAGCAAAGTACTATCTTAGTAACACGTATGATTTTCTTGTCACTGGCCTTGTGTATATGGATAGTATGCTAATGGTCATGGCCATCGCCAGCATAAAGACAGACTCAACGCTGGACCTGGCACTCCTCTTTGCTATTCCTGTTACTGCGTACAGAGTCGGTTCCTGGGTCGGTTCAATGCTTACTTCACCGCTTCTTGGAAGATTTGGCGAAAAGCGGATGGGCGTTATCTCATCCATCATAAGCGCTATGACCTTTGCAGGAATAGCATTTGCAATCTGGCAAAATAATATTTATATCTTCGCAGCATGCAAATTTATTGAAGGAATATTCTTGGAGAGTGTTCTATATTCACTGGCCGAAGGCATCCCTTATGAAATTGAAGATCTGGAATACAGGAACAAAAAGATTGCAGAAAGCCAGAGCGCTACTGAAGCCGCTTCTCTTATCTATATGATGATTGCAGGTATCATTGCTACCACCTTCGGATATGCAATGATGTACCTTACCGGCGTTGTAGTCTGCATCATTTTAATACCGTTTAGTTATATTATCTTCGGAAATGAGGAAGAGGATGAGGAAATCAAAACTTTACACGTTTGGAAATCCTTTGCCAAACCTAAAGCCCTTATCTATATCATTTTGATGGTACTCACTGTTTCCTTTATGACCGGCTATGATGAGTACTTATTCCCTCTTATTTCCGAAAATGCCGGCCTTACCGATATTGAAATGACGAGTATTGCTGTCTTTTCTATAACTGTCGGGTATTTTGCAGAAAGTATTGTAAAGCTTTTCAACAAGGTCAGTCCATTGAAGGCAATGATAACTTCTTTTTCTGTTTTCGGCGTTGCAATGATGATTCTTCTTTTGAATCCGAATATTCTGTTTGCTACGATTGTTCTGTTTATCTACTGCATAACAATCAGAATAATAGAGGTACACAGAATCAACTGGCTTATAGGCCTGACTGCTGATGATAACGTAGAAGGAAAAGATGTTTTGGAAAACTATTTCGCTTTGGAGGACGGATTCAAAGTTCTTCACGGGCCTATTTTGGGACCGCTGTGCGCTATCTCAACTTCAGTTGGAATAGGATTTCTTGGACTTTTATGTCTGGTATCACCAAGATTATATAGTTTTATAGCACCAGATTTAAAAATAAATAACTCAGATGAGGAGGGATAACAAAATGGCGTCAAAAATAATGTTTCTTGGCTTGGGAGTCGTGCCACAATCACTTATGGACTTACTTTTGAAGGATAAAATGTTTTCCATAGATGACATGATAGTGGTTGATGAAAGCAAGAACGCATTGGACTTCTTTAGATCACGAGGTGGTAAAGAAGAAAATCTTTTGCAGATAACTGTTGGCGAAGCTAATTACCTTAAAGTATTTGACTATTTAGGCTCAGGTGATTTTCTGATCAACCTTTTAAACGGTCTTGATGCTGTAGTCATGACCGGTGAATGTGTAAAAAGAGGGATTCACTTCATGTGCGCTGCAGATGGCTGGTTTCCCGGCCCTGATCCTGTTGAACTCGCATACGAGGATCACTTCCAGGAAATAAGAGAAATATCCAAAGCAAATCCTAATGGCGCTACAACAATCGAAAATTTTGGTGTCAATTCCGGAATGATAAACATCTTAACCAAGAAAGCACTGATAGATATCGTTAAAGAGGATGATACTCCTTTTGTTAAAGAAAACCGTGAATATCTAAGGGAACTTGTAAAGAAAAACGAATTTGGCATGTTGGCTAAGGAGTTACAGGTCAAATATTTTGTAGAATCAGACCTTGATACAACACAGACGAACATTACTGATATCAAGCCCGGTACTGTTTACTCCACGTGGAATCCATTTGATTTCTATGGCGAAATGAATGACAGAGCCACAGTAATAGTTGGTACCGGCACAAAATTGTCAGAAATGCTTGCAAGAATAGGTTCCAATGTAGATGAGATACATAGCTTTGATCCTGACGCAAGAATACTGGATTTAAACAGACCGGGAAAACGTACCCTTGTAAAAGCGGTAGTCGAAGATCAGATCATAGAAGGCTGCCTGGACGATCACGAAGAATTGCATTCCATGAGAGATTACTTCTCCGTTTGGAATGAAAAGGGCGACCTTGAATACGCTCCTTCTTTAATGTTTGTATATCAGCCTTGTGAGTTAGCATACAAAACCGTGTTTATAGATAAGGATGAAGCATACTATGTAATAAGTAAGGATGAAATGGTTGCAGGTGGCGAATACATAGGAATGCTGATCGAAGGTGACAACTTCCATCCGCGATATATTGGAACAAAGCTGCTTCTTGAGGATGAATGTTTTGGTACACCAACTGCTGCTCTCGTGGGAATCTCAATATATGCAGCTATAAAGTACATTATCAAGCATCCGAATGAAGGAGTCGTATATCCTGAGGAGCTTGAGGCAGACGAAATGATCTCCTATATTAAACCATATATGCCGGTAGTATCTATACCAGACTGTTCATCGATATTATCCAAAATGTGACTATAAACAATCGCCACATGTACTTCAACACATACTAAAAAATCGGGCATTACCCATAAGGGTAATGTCCGATTTTCTGATTTGCCGAGTACTTTAGTTTTCAGTAGAAAACCAAAATTATTTATTTGCGATAGCTGCCTGTGCTGCTGCAAGTCTAGCAACAGGTACACGGAAAGGTGAGCATGAAACATAGTCAAGACCAATCTTGTGGCAGAACTCAACTGATGAAGGATCTCCACCGTGCTCTCCGCAGATACCAACGTGAAGGTTAGGATTAACGGGCTTACCAAGCTTAAGTGACATATCCATAAGCTTACCAACACCTGTCTGATCAAGCTTAGCGAAAGGATCGTTCTCGAAGATCTTCTCATCATAGTAAGCGTTAAGGAACTTACCAGCGTCATCACGAGAGAATCCGAATGTCATCTGTGTAAGGTCGTTTGTACCGAAGCAGAAGAAATCAGCTTCCTTAGCGATCTCGTCAGCTGTAAGAGCAGCTCTCGGGATCTCGATCATTGTACCAACCTCATACTCAAGCTTAGCACCAGCTGCAGCGATCTCAGCGTCTGCTGTCTCACATACAACCTTCTTAACGAACTTAAGCTCTTTAACTTCACATACAAGAGGAATCATGATCTCAGGCTTAACGTTCCAATCAGCATGCTCCTTCTGAACCTCAAGAGCAGCACGGATAACAGCCTTAGTCTGCATCTTAGCAATTTCAGGATATGTAACTGCAAGACGGCATCCTCTGTGACCCATCATAGGGTTGAACTCGTGAAGAGAAGCGATGATAGCCTTGATATCCTCTACGCTCTTGCCCTGTGCATCAGCAAGCTTCTTGATCTCGTCCTCAGTTGTAGGAACGAACTCATGAAGCGGCGGATCAAGGAATCTGATTGTTACAGGACATCCCTCAAGTGCCTCATAGAGAGCCTTGAAGTCGTTCTGCTGATAAGGAAGGATCTTCTCAAGAGCAGCTTCTCTCTCTTCTACTGTATCAGAGCAGATCATCTCACGGAATGCAGCAATTCTGTCTTCCTCGAAGAACATGTGCTCTGTACGGCAAAGACCGATACCCTCAGCACCAAGCTCGCGAGCCTTCTTAGCATCAGCGGGTGTATCAGCGTTTGTACGAACCTTAAGCTTTCTGAACTGATCAGCCCAATCCATGATACGGCCGAACTCACCAGCGATCTGAGCATCTACAGTAGCGATAACGCCGTCATAGATGTTACCTGTTGTACCGTCGATAGAGATGAAGTCTCCCTCGTGGAACTCTTTACCAGCAAGTGTGAACTTCTTGTTCTCCTCGTCCATGTTGATGTCGCCACATCCAGAAACGCAGCACTCACCCATACCACGAGCAACAACAGCAGCGTGTGATGTCATACCACCACGAACTGTAAGGATACCCTGAGCAGCCTTCATACCTGTTATATCTTCAGGAGATGTCTCAAGACGAACAAGGATAACCTTCTCGCCTCTCTCAGCCCATGCTACAGCATCATCAGCTGTGAATACGATCTTACCGCAAGCAGCACCAGGTGATGCACCAAGACCCTTACCCATAGGAGTAGCAGCCTTAAGAGCAGCAGCGTCGAACTGAGGGTGAAGAAGTGTATCAAGGTTACGAGGATCGATCATTGCTACAGCTTCTTCAGGAGTCTTGTGTCCCTCATCAACAAGGTCACAAGCAATCTTAAGAGCAGCAGGAGCTGTTCTCTTACCGTTACGGCACTGAAGCATGTAAAGCTTCTTGTTCTCAACTGTGAACTCCATATCCTGCATATCGTGATAGTGGTTCTCAAGAGTATCACAAACCTTGATGAACTCAGCGTATGCTTCAGGGAATTCCTTCTCCATCTGAGCGATCGGCATAGGTGTACGAACACCAGCAACTACGTCCTCACCCTGAGCGTTGATAAGGAACTCACCCATAAGTTTATTCTCACCTGTTGCAGGGTCACGTGTGAATGCAACACCTGTACCAGACTCATTATTAAGGTTACCGAATACCATAGGCATTACGTTAACAGCTGTTCCCCAAGAATAAGGGATATCGTTGTCACGACGGTAAACGTTAGCACGAGGGTTATCCCATGAACGGAATACAGCCTCGATAGCAAGCTTAAGCTGCTCTACAGGATCTGAAGGGAAATCAGAACCAAGCTGATTCTTGTACTCAGCCTTGAACTGCTCTGCAAGCTCCTTAAGATCTGCTGCTGTAAGGTCTACGTCAAACTTAACACCCTTCTGCTCTTTCATCTTGTCGATGAGCTGCTCGAAGTACTTCTTACCTACTTCCATAACAACGTCAGAGAACATCTGGATGAAACGACGATATGAATCATATACGAAACGCTCGAATGCAGGATCAGGATTGCCCTTGATCATTGCATTTACAACCTCGTCATTAAGACCAAGGTTAAGAATTGTATCCATCATACCAGGCATGGATGCACGAGCACCTGAACGAACTGATACAAGAAGAGGATTCTGAAGATCGCCGAACTTCTTGCCGTTGATCTCTTCCATCTTCTTAACACCTTCCATAGCCTGAGCCATGATCTCGTCGTTGATCTTACGACCGTCTTCATAGTACTGTGTACAAGCTTCTGTAGAAATTGTGAAGCCCTGAGGTACAGGAAGACCGATTGATGTCATCTCAGCAAGGTTAGCACCTTTACCGCCGAGAAGGTTTCTCATGGTCATGTCGCCTTCGCTGAACATGTAAACGTATTTTTTCGCCATTTCACTACCTTTCTTACCGATTATTCGATTCGGTAAAACCCTTTCCATTTATGTTACTATTTTTATAATTAACTATGACGAAACATAGCAATTATCATTCACTATGAAGGAATAAATCCCTCAAAAATAAAGATATCAAAGAACTCGCGATTCAGATCAAGTTCATCCTGGCTCCTGATTGTCCAGGCTGCTGCGGTATTTTTATACAAACCGTGGCAAAGCTTCCTTGACAGGTTGTGCCGGTAAATATGGTTATAAGCCACAAAATCCGGTCTTGTAAGGAAATTAAAAATCAAAAAAGCAAGTGCATAATACAGAGGTGTATGCCATAACTTCTCAGGTTCTCTGAAAAACTCCTCCGAAAGCTGGCCTCTGAATACTTCCTTATGGTGCTTCTTAAACCAATAAAGACCAAGCGGATTAAAGGACTCTATACAATAAACTCCGTCATAGCTGCGAAGAAGCTCATCCACTACTGGACAGACCGAGGTATCAAAAAGTTCAATCTTAAGCTCTATGATAAGTGGAATCTTACCGTCCACCATTTTAAGAAAATCCTCAAACTTAGGAATTCTCTCATTCGAACCAAGTAAGTGAAACTTCTGAAGCTCCTCATAAGTGTAATCAATTACCTTACCTGCAACTCTGAAGGATCCGTCCTCATTCCTGACTGCGTTATCAGGAATCTGGCCCTCTTCATATCTGGCAACCCTTGCCAATGTAAAATCATGGAAAATAACGGGAACCCCATCCCTTGTCAGCTGTACATCCAGCTCTATTCCATACCCAGCATCGACAGCCTTCCTAAATGCAGCCATCGAATTCTCAGGTGCCTCAGAATTATTGTCGTGTAGTCCTCTGTGCGCATAAAGATTCTGAACAAGAAGTTTGTCGGCAGACGGTCTTCCAATCATGCGAGGCATGATAGCCAAGAGATAAAGAATAACCAAAATTAAAACAACAATCAGAAAAACCTTCAATCTTATTACCTGACTTCCTGCGTACTTTATTTAAAACGCCTTTGATATTTTAATATCTAACACTCAATTTGACAAGTATAAAAAGATTAAATGTCAAGACTTTTTTACCAAAAATTACAAAAAACGTCTATTTTCTGCATATTGCTTTTTTTAAAGCTATCAAATATAATACCATGTTGGTTACATAATTATAGAAGAAACACAATTCGGAGGAATCCAAAGCATGATAAGTGCAAACAATGTCACACTTAGAGTCGGTAAGAAGGCTCTGTTCGAAGATGTAAACATAAAGTTCACCGAGGGTAACTGCTACGGTATCATCGGTGCCAACGGTGCAGGAAAATCAACTTTCCTTAAGATATTATCAGGAAAACTTGAGACAACAAACGGTGACGTGGTAATCACTCCCGGTCAGCGTCTTTCATTCCTTGAACAGGATCATTTCAAATATGATGAATTCCCTGTTCTTGATACAGTTATTATGGGTAATGCCCGTCTCTATGAAATCATGAAGGAAAAGGATGCCATCTATGCAAAAGAAGACTTTTCCGATGAAGACGGCATTAAGGCCAGTGAGCTTGAGGCTGAGTTTGCAGAGATGAACGGATGGGAAGCTGAATCAGATGCAGAAAGTCTTCTTAACGGACTTGGTATTGAAACTGAACATCACTACAAGATGATGAAGGAGCTTGACGGTAATCAGAAGGTCAAGGTGCTTCTTGCAAGAGCTCTTTTCGGTAACCCTGATATCCTGCTTCTGGACGAGCCTACCAACCACTTGGATATGGATGCTATCGCCTGGCTTGAGGAATTCCTCATTAACTTTGAAAATACAGTTATTGTCGTATCTCATGACCGTTACTTCCTTAATAAGGTATGTACTCATATTGCTGATATTGATTATGGCAAAATCCAGCTCTATGCAGGTAACTACGATTTCTGGTACGAGTCATCTCAGCTGATGATCCGTCAGATGAAGGAAGCTAACAAGAAAAAAGAAGAACAGATCAAGGAACTTAAAGAATTCATTGCCAGATTCTCTGCTAACGCAAGTAAGAGTAAGCAGGCTACTTCCCGTAAGAAAGCTCTTGAGAAAATCGAGCTTGATACCATCAAGCCCTCTTCAAGAAAATATCCTTACATTGATTTCAGACCTGACAGAGAGATCGGTAATGAGGTTCTTACAGTAGATGGAATCAGCAAGACTATCAACGGTGAGAAGGTTCTTGATAACATCTCCTTCGTTGTTCAGCATGATGACAAGATCGCATTCGTTGGTGGTAATGAGCTTGCAAAGACTACTCTCTTCCAGATTATCTCAGGAGAGATGGAACCCGATGAGGGAACATATAAGTGGGGTGTAACAACTTCACAGGCTTATTTCCCCAAGGATAATACAGCAGAATTCGATAATGATTACACTATCACCGAGTGGCTCACCGGTTACTCCGAGATCAAGGACGTTACTTATGTCCGCGGCTTCCTTGGCCGTATGCTCTTCGCCGGTGAAGACGGTGTTAAGAAGGTAAAGGTTCTCTCCGGTGGTGAGAAGGTTAGATGTATGCTCAGTAAGATGATGATAAGCGGTGCTAACTGCCTTATCTTCGATGAGCCCACCAACCACCTTGACATGGAGTCAATCACAGCACTTAACCAGGGTATGATCAAGTTCCCCGGTGTTGAGCTTTTTGCCTGCCGTGACCACCAGGTTGTTCAGACTACAGCAAACAGAATAATGGAAATCCTGCCTGACGGCTCACTTATCGACAAGCGCTCTACTTACGATGAGTACCTTGAGAGTGATGCAATGGCAAGAAAACGTACAGTTTACAGCACTAACGAAGATGAAGATAATGATGACTGATATCATCAATTATCATATATAACATGTTTATTGCGCGATGCGCCGAAGGGAGGAAGTATGCAGGAATTTAGTCCGGTAAAAGAAGGAAAGGTCCGCGAGATTTATGATGTAGGTGATGCTCTTATCATGGTAGCTACCGACAGAATCTCCGCCTTTGATGTAATTCTCAAAAACAAGGTCGAGAAAAAAGGTACTGTTCTCACCCAGATGTCAAAGTTTTGGTTTGACTACACTAAGGATATCGTTAGTAACCACATGATCAGCACAGATACAGCTGACATGCCCGAGTTTTTCAGAAAACCGGAGTTTACCGGCAACAGCATGCTTTGCAAGAAGCTGACAATGCTTCCCATCGAGTGCATCGTTCGTGGATACATCACAGGCAGCGGCTGGAACAGCTACAAGGAAAATGGAACTGTATGCGGTATCAAGCTTCCTGAAGGTCTTAAGGAGTGCGATAAGCTCCCTGAGCCTATTTACACACCTTCCACCAAGGCTGAGATCGGTGATCATGATGAAAACATTGATTTCGAGCGTTCTGTAGAGGTACTCGAGAGAGACTTCCCCGGACACGGTCAGGAATATGCAGAAAAGCTCCGTGATTGCACTATCGCTCTTTATAAAAAGTGCGCAGACTACGCTCTTACAAGAGGCATCATCATCGCTGATACAAAGTTTGAGTTTGGTCTTAATGAAGAAGGTGAAGTTGTTCTTGCAGACGAGATGCTCACTCCCGACAGCAGCCGTTTCTGGCCCGTTGAAGGATACGAGCCCGGAAAGTCACAGCCCTCTTTCGATAAGCAGTTCGTAAGAGACTGGCTCAAGGCTAACCCGGAAAGTGATTACAATCTTCCTCAGGACGTAATCGATAAGACAATTGCCAAGTATGAAGAAGCTTATGAACTTCTGACAGGCAAGAAATTATAAATATAATGCCCACCTCAATGAGGTGGGCATTTTTTAATCATCTACGTCAAAATTCTCAAGTATACTCTTCTTACGTGGCTTGGTATCGCCATGCTTTACCATAATCATTGTTATGAATGACAGCGTTGAAAATACTACAGCGTATGGAAACAGGGTTCTGTAGGAAACGTGTTCCAGGAGGAATCCCGAAAAGATCGGTGTAAATACCTGGGCTGCCATTGAAAATGTATAGTAAAGTCCAGTGTATTTTCCAAGAACTGAGCTTCGTCCCATCTCAACAACCATGGGGTATGAATTAACATTTATCGCTGCCCAGCCTACACCGATAATTGCAAAGTAGAAATTCATTACCGGGCTGAAGCTCTGCATAAATGAAGCTGCCAGATAACACATAATCATCAGTGCAATACCGCTCAGAATCGTGAGCTTACGACCAACCTTTGCAGAAACCACGCCTATTGGAAGATATGACAGAACCGCAGCAACTGTAGCGACCATAAGACAATCCGCATAGGCTCCGTTGTGAAGATCCCACACCTCTGTAACATACCTTGAAAAAGCGGTTGTAACTGCGTTATAGGCTGTGAACCAAAGGAATACAGACATCAGCAGAAACGACATACTCTTTCTGACATCCTTTGTAAGAACCTCCTTAACTGAGCCATCAGATGCATTAACATCAGCCTCTGCCAGTTCCTTACTGATAAGGCCACCCTCTCCGTCAAAATCCTCTACACCTTCACGTACCTGCTTTATCAGCTTATTCTCCGGAATAGCTATAAAAAGGATCAAAACGGTCAGAGCCATAAAAATAACAAGTGATAGCATCAGAGGAATGTAATTCGTATCTGCTTCGTTCTCCGCTGATTTCAGAAGAAGCTTTATCATTACCAGCGTATAAACAGCGCCCAGGGTTCCCATAAGGTTTATTATGGCGTTGGCCTTACTTCTGTGTACTGCCGGAGTAAGCTCAGGCATAAGCGCTACCGCAGGAGATCTGTAGGTTCCCATTGAAACAAGAAGGAAAAGCAAAATGGCAATAAAAAGCGCCAGATTACTGCTTACATGCGCTACATATATTAATGTGAATAAAAGCACAGAGGATAAAGCAGTTCCCGCAAGAATAAAGGGCATCCTCTTACCTATTCTGGTCTCCGCTTTGTCTGAAAGCGCTCCAAAAAGAGGAAGCATGAACAGAGCAAGCACATTATCAAGCGCCATGATAACGCCTGTATAGGTCTCTCCCAAACCATAATGATAGGTCAAAATCTTGGGAATCTCATTGTCATAGAACTGCCAGAAAGAACAGATTGACATGAATGCCAATCCGATAAGAATCGTTCTCTTATAGTTAAGCTTCATTATGTCGTCACCCCAATACATTAAACTTTTTTCATATATGATGTGATGCTGTTATCCCCATCGCATCACATCATTCATTCAGATTCCTAACTGACTGTCTCTCAACTACTCTGATGGGCAGTCTCTCGTCAAAAACAAAGTCCGCTCCGCCTATCATCTTAAACAGATGGTCTCCAGCTCTCTGGGCCTTAAGTCCAATGTCCTGAGCTATGGAGGTGAGCTTCGGTGTTACAAGCTCGCAGTGATTTAAGTTATCAAAGCCGATTACTGAAACATCGTTTGGCACCTTCATTCCGCACTGCTTAAGTCCCTCAACCACACCAAAGGCTACAAGGTCAGACATACATGCCACAGCCGTGTATCCGCCACCGCCAAAGGCTATGTCCTGCCCCACCTGCATCGCGTTCTTATAATAAGTATCTGAATTAAAGATGTCTTTTGTTGTAAATTTCACTCCGGACTCTTTACATGCATCAAAAAAGCCATCGTAGCGCTCTCTTATAACACCCTCATCAGAAATCTCCGGCGTTACAAGAGCTATCTTCCTGTGCCCTTTTCCTATAAGATATTTTGCGGAAAGATATCCGCCTCTGTAATCCTCAATTCCGACGTTTACTATCTTTTCCTCAGGTGCATAGGTATCAAGGAAAACCATCGGAATATCTATGCTCTCCTTAATCTCATGGACCTCCTCCTTGACTATTCCAAGAAAAATCGCCCCATCGACATTCCATGAAGAAAGGATGGTTACTATCTCATTCGGATCCCCCACGCATCTAAGAAGCATGTAATAATCCCTGCTCCTTATAACCTGCTCAAGAGAAGCAATAATATTGGCATTGTAGGGGTTATCAAAAAAGGTATCATCCCTTCCCATATAAGGAACCACGACTCCTATGAGCCTGCTCTCCTTTTTCACAAGGGACCTTGCCATGACGTTAGGCTTATAGCCGGTTTCCTTTATGATGTCTTCTATTCGCTTTCTGGTCTCGGCTGACACCTTGCCAAAGTTGCCATTCATTACGTTGGACACAGTTGCGGTGCTGACACCTGCACGCTGCGCAATTGTTTTTATGTTCATGTATTAAATTACTCCGGGTATATTATCATTCCAATGAATGACTTATTTCATGCTTTGCCGGCATATTCCTTAATTCGTTCAAGTACCTCATAAGGAATAACCATTCTGCCTGTGCCCACAGCCAGATCTATGTGAGGCTTGTTAGCTCCATGGAAATCAGATCCGCCACTTATAAGAAGGTCATACTTCGAAGCAAGCGCCTTTATATCGCGCTCATCCTGAGCTGTGTAGGTTCCGTAAAGAGCCTCTATCGCAACAAGTCCTGCTTCCTTCATATCCCTTACAAGCTCATCCAGTGCATCCTTACCAAGTCCATATATTACAGGATGGGCAAGTACCGGAACACCGTGAGCTGACAGTATCTGCTCAACAGCCATCTGGGGAGTTATCTTCTCTCTGGGTACGTAGCAGGGGCAGTGATCTCCCACATATCTCTCAAAGGCTTCCTTTACGCTTGTAACATAGCCCTTGGCATAAAGGAATTTTGCAAAGTGAGCTCTGGTGATAACTGCACCGGGATTCATCTCAACCAGCTCCTCAAAGGTAACCGGCATGCCTGCTTCCGTAAGCTTCTCACACATCTTACGGTTCCTGTTAACTCTGGAATCTATAAAGCCCTTAAGGCTGGCCTGATATGTCTTATCCTTATAATCAATGTAAAGACCTACAACATGTACATCCTTACCGTTTCGTACTGTTGAATACTCAATGCCGGGAACAATCTCAAGGTCAGGGTACATCTCCCCTCTCTCCATGGCCTCTGACAGGCCCCACACTGTATCGTGATCAGTCAGTGCAATGGCTGAGAGCCCCTTTTCGGCAGCATAGTCCACAAGCTCTGTGGGTGAATATGTTCCGTCAGATGCGGTTGAATGTGTATGCAAATCACAAATTTTCATAGGCTGTTCTCTTTTCGAATTATTTTCAAAATATAACAATTTCATCTTCCATTATACCTAAGGAAAAAGAGGTATTCAATCATGGCTATCCCCAGTAATTTGAATATATTCTCAAAATATGTTACTATCTTGTAATTGTATGCATAGAAAGGAATTATATTATGAAAATTGCAGTTACTTATAATAATGGTGAAGTTTTCCAGCACTTTGGACATTCAGAACAGTTTAAGATATATGAAGTAACCGATGGAAAAGTTGTTTCTTCAGAGGTTGTAGATTCTAACGGACAGGGCCACGGCGCTCTTGCAGGTGTTCTTGCAGGCGAAGAGGTAGACGTTCTCATCTGCGGCGGTATCGGCGGTGGCGCTATGACAGCTCTTACTGACAACGGTATCGAAGTATGTGCAGGCGCTTCAGGCAGCACTGATGAAGCTGTTGAAGCATACCTTAAGGGCGAGCTCGAGAGCACAGGCGTTAACTGTGATCACCACGGTGAAGAACATACATGTGGAGACCATAGCGATGGACATTCCTGTGGCGGTCATGACGACGCTGAGGAAGGCTGCGGCGGTTGTGGTGACAATGAAGGTGGCTGCGCAGGATGCTCAGGCTGCCATTCTTCAGCACCCGCTATTGAGGGTAAAAATGTTGGCAAGATCTGCCGCGCACACTATGTTGGAACCTTTGATGACGGAACACAGTTCGATTCTTCCTATGACAGAGGAGAGCCTCTTGAATTCATCTGCGGTGCAGGCATGATGATCCACGGATTCGATGCTGCTGTTGCAAATATGGATGAGGGCGAGACTCTTGAGATTCACCTTGAGCCCTCAGAAGCTTATGGTGAGAGAGACCCTGAGGCTATTTTCACAACTGAAATTTCAGAGCTTCCCGGTTCTGAGGATCTTACAGTTGGTCAGCAGGTATATCTTCAGGATATGTATGGCAGGCCCTTCCCTGTACTTGTTACAGACAAGACAGACAGCACAATAACACTTGATGCTAATCATGAGATGGCAGGAAAAGCTCTCAACTTTAAGATCGATTTAGTAGCTATCAAATAAGATATCTTCTGCCTTCGATTAAAAGCTTTTGTTATTTACGTAGTCTTAGAAATGGAACTGATATGAGTAAGATTTTTTTCACAGACCTGGATGGTACATTACTTACAAAAGAAAAAAAGGTAACACCTGCTACCATGGATGCCCTTAAGAAATTCACAGATGCAGGTAATCACTTCGCAATAAGTACAGGACGTGCTCTTGACAGTGCAAAGGCCGTACAGATAGAGAACGATCTCTTCTTCCCCGGTAGTTATCTTATAGCCTTTAACGGGTCTGAGATATACGACTGTGATGCTAAAAAGGATGTGTACAGGACCGGGGTCCCCTTTGATCTGGTCCCTCAGATATTTGCTCTTGCAGAGGAATATGGAGTCCACTGTCACACCTATAACGATGATAATCTTATAAGCCCTGCAGAGGATGAGGAGCTCTCTTACTACAGACGAGTTATAAAAACTCCTTATATCGTAACGGATGATATATGTTCAGAGCTTCCTGATGTTCCCTGCAAGATTATCGGTATCGAGCTTCATGATAAAGAGAAAATCGACCGTTTTAAGGATGCAGTTGATATTTTAGGAAAAGGAAGAATCACCACTCTCTATTCCAATCCCTACTATCTTGAGATATTTAACTCAGAGGCTGGAAAAGGAAGTGCTGTAACAAGACTTGCCGACCACCTTGGCATTCCTCATGAAAACACTATTGCAGCGGGTGATGAGGAAAACGATATCTCCATGATAAAGGCTGCAGGTCTTGGTGTTGCCATGATAAACGGAGTACCGATGGTAAAGGAAGCAGCCGATATTATTACTGAAGCCGATAATGATAACGATGGTTTGGCTTCAATACTGTTAAATAATATATAACATTCATTATCATAATAAGAGCGAGCCGTTTGGCTCGCTCTTTTGCTTTAATTAACTTTATAAAAAGCACTCAGCTTATTGTTCTTTTTACTGTACATGTTTGTCCTGGTAAACTTCCTTGTGCCCTCTTCAAATTCTGTACGTGTATATTTATCAGGCTTCTTCACTCCGGCAATTCCAATATAGAGATTCTTTCTGTCCTTGGGATAAGCGACTGCAAAGGTGTAAATAAGATCCTTATAGCCTTCTATCTCATAGCCCGCAGCCTTCTGCTCATACAAGCCATCATACTCCATGGTGACATAGGAATAAACACCATCTATCTGGTCCTCACCACTTGATAAAACAGAGAGATTCATTCCCGTATTGCCATCCATTATGACACCGAAATAGCTGGCGGATATGTTATTACCCATGCCGGCTTTATTAGCAGCCTTTATTGCCTTCTTTACATTCTTAGCGTTTAGCTTAGGAGTTGATATCCTGATCTTTATTAAGGCCACTTCGTACCCTTCCACTCCGGAAGAGTCTTCCTTTTGTACGGCGATAACCTTAACCTTGCTGTCGCGAAGTCCCAGACCATAGCAATAGCTCTGGACATTTACGGACTTGTGCTCTCTAAGGTTCGTGCGAAGGTTATTCTTTTTCATGTAGCTGCCGGAGTCCTTCGCAAGAGCCCCCATTGAAGGCCCTGTAACAACGAAAACAAATGCCAGTAATACTGCCAGTACCGCTCTAAAAAACCTTCTATTTACGCTCATATTTTTCTCCCCTCATAAGAAAACTTTTTTGCGTTATAGATTAATTGTAAAAACGGTTTGTTACTGAAACAATGTATATTCCCTAAAGTATTTATTAACTTTTGCTAACGTCAGATTCTTCCGGACACCCAAAAAGGGACATGCATTTTCATGCACATCCCTAAAATTCCATAAAGCATTAGTCATCCGGAGACCAGCTCGCCTGGACATCCTCGATGACTACATTCTCATCCACCTTAACCACTATCTGGTACTCATCCTCGTAGACAATCTCTCCTGGGAAGTTCGTGTAAACCACATAGTAAGGGTGCTTGTAGCGCTCCAACAGCCATAACAATGGATTGATCATCTTCATCATCATCTCTGAATTATCAGTCTTGAAATAGCAGATGACCTTCTCCTGCCTCTTACACTGTGGAGGCCATGGTAACTCTTCAGCAAACCAGGAATCAATCTCCTTGAAAAGATCGACATCCTCATCTTCCATCACACCATTTGAAACCATCTGATTAAGCATGCTGAAGATTCCTTTGCCTGTTCTGGTATTAGCAGCCAGCTCTTTTCCCTGAATTCTACAGTATTTATATTTCATACTCACCTGGCATTATAAGGATTCAACCTTCAACAATAAGGTACCTTCCATCGCCTACATCGAAGACCTCTGATGCTTCCATAACATCACCATCTCCGGGATCAAGTCCGGCTTCTTCAAAATACTCTTCAACTTCTTCAGGCGATTCCACAACTACGGCCATGCAATCTTCAAGGAAAGCCTCTGCCTCCTCCGGGCTTTCAGCCACATTTTCGGAAAAAAGCTGTCCCTGATTTTCCAAAAAGCAATTCAGTACGGCATCGTCATACTCGTGCATAGAAACTCACTTTCCCGCATGTGAAAATATTGTTTGCATCACATACGTCTAGATAAGATTAAGATTTTTCATTTCCTGATAAAGCCTCGCAACCGGAAGTCCCACAACGCAGTTGTAGTCACCATCGATTCCCTTTACGTACTTACCAAAGATACCCTGGATACCGTAGGCCCCTGCTTTGTCGTAGGGCTCGTCGGTATCAAGATAGGCCTCGATCTCAGAGTCTGTCATGGGAAATACCCTGACCTCTGTGCACTCGTAAAAAGTAAACTCCTTCGCTTCACCGTTCTCTGAGTAACAAAGAGTTACTCCGGTGTAGACCTCATGAGTTCCTCCGGCGATGCTCTCGATCATGCGCCTTGCGTCCTGTCGGTCTGTTGGCTTACCTAGGATTTTCTCTTTATATGATACAACGGTATCTGAGCCAATTACAACGAGGGGATCTTTATTATCTGTAAAAAGTTTATGAAAAATCTCTTTAGCTTTTTGCTGGGAAAGTGATTTCACAACCTCTGACGGCACATCGCTTGTAATAACCTCTTCGCCTGTTGCCGGTATTATTTCAAATTCAAATCCAAGACCTCCGAGGAGCTCTTTGCGCCTCGGAGAGCCTGATGCTAAAACATATCTCATAGTCCGTGATCATCCCTATATTCAGGTTCAAATACTCTGTTCTCTGCAATGTCCTTAGGCTTACTGAGCTGAGTTGCTTCTTTTCCAAAGAGCTTCTGTGAGTTCAGCGGATCCTGTCCTCTTCTGGTAACCTTCACATACTCTCCTTCTTTATTCATAATGTGAGCCTTGACGTTATCGTTTAGTTCAGAGTCCAAAATATGCCACAGCTTCTTACGAAGCTCGGGGTTCTCAACAGGGAACATGATCTCAACTCTTCGTTCAAGGTTTCTTGGCATCCAGTCGGCACTTGAAGCATAGTACTCCGGACTTCCGCCATTCTCAAAATAGAAGATTCTGCTGTGCTCAAGGAAGTTACCTACTATTGAGCGGACACTTATATTCTCGCTCACACCGGGGATTCCGGTCCTGAGGCAGCATATACCTCTTACAATAAGATCAATCTTAACCCCGACACTGCTGGCTTCATAGAGCGCCGCAATAACATCCTTGTGACAGATTGAATTCATCTTGGCGATGATATGTGCAGGCTCTCCGTTCTTTGCATGCTCAGCCTCTCTCTTAATAAGATCGAGTACTCTGTCCTTAAGCCAGAGAGGTGCCAGAGTAAGCTTATTCCATACTACAGGCTCTGAATAACCTGAAAGCATGTTGAATACGGCTGTCGCGTCTTCACCATAGGCTTCAGCGCAGGTAAACATACCAACATCGGTATAAAGCTTAGCTGTGGAGTCATTATAGTTACCTGTTGCAAGGTGAACATAACGTCTGATACCGTCTTCCTCTTTTCTAACAACGAGTGTTATCTTACTGTGAGTCTTCAGACCCTTAAGACCGTAAATAACGTGGCAGCCTGCTTTTTCAAGCATCTTTGCCCATACGATATTGTTCTCCTCATCAAAACGAGCCTTCAGCTCAACCAGTACGGAAACCTGCTTACCATTGTCGGCTGCCTTTGCAAGGGCTGCGATA
Source organism: Butyrivibrio sp. FC2001 (assembly GCF_000424125.1). Taxonomy (NCBI): domain Bacteria; kingdom Bacillati; phylum Bacillota; class Clostridia; order Lachnospirales; family Lachnospiraceae; genus Butyrivibrio; species Butyrivibrio sp. FC2001. The sequence goes on along the minus strand of NZ_AUJH01000023.1, from coordinate 29,046 downwards.
ATGGGTGAGTTACCACTTACACGGTAGAGGGTCTGCTTGATGGCAAGAACAGCAGGGTCGGAAGCTGCAGTCTCTACAAATCTGACAACCGGATCAAAGCTCTCATAGGGGTGATGCATTAAAATATCACCCTCTCTTATACATGCAAAAATGTCGCGGTCCAGAGGAAGCTCCGGAACGGGAGCGGGCGGATTATATCCATGCTCCTTAAGATAATCGAAACCCTCGATTCCATACAGCTTCATAAGGAAGGTCAGATCAAGCGGACCGTCAACAGTATAAATCTCGCTCTGTTCAACCTTGAGCTCATCAACCAGAATCTTAAGAAGCCGCTTATCAAAGCCCTTCTCAACCTCAAGTCTTATAGCCTGGCCCCACTGCCTTCTCTTAAGCTGTTTCTCTATTTCCTTAAGAAGATCTTCTGCCTCATCCTCATCGATTGATAAGTCGGCATTACGTCCAACTCTAAACGGATAACAGCACACGATATCATAGTTAAGGAAAAGCTTGCGAATGTTTCTCTGAATGATCTGCTCAAGGAGCATGATCTTCCTTACACCGCTCTGCTCAGGAATCTCCATGATTCTCGGAAGAACCGAAGGCACCTGAACCATGGCAAATTCCATTTCATCATTGTCCTTAGCCTTAACAAGAGCTCCTATATTAAGAGTCTTGTTCCTAATAAGAGGAAAAGGTCTGGAGGAATCCACAGCCATTGGAGTAAGAACAGGATAAACGAAATCATCAAAATATCTGTCGATATAGTCCGCTTCCTCAGCATTAAGATTCTTATAATCTCTTACAACCTCCACTCCGTTCTCACCAAGCTCAGGCAATAACAGACGATTGTAAACCTTGTACTGTTCATTTTCAAAATCATGGACAACAGCGGTTACTCTTTCTAGCTGTTCCTTAGGAGACAGTCCTGCAATATCAGGCTTTTTATATCCGGCATTTATCATATCCTTAAGGGATGCGACACGAACCATGAAGAATTCATCAAGGTTGCTGGCCGTGATACTTAAGAACTTAAGCTTCTCAAACAGAGGTGTAGATTTGTCCTTTGCCTCTGACAAACATCTGCTATTGAATTGAAGCCAGCTCAGCTCTCGGTTAATATAATAGCCATCATAATAGAAATTTATAGCTTTTGATTCTATCTGTTTATTCTTTTTTGTTGACATATATTGTTCACCCTCATCGCCCCTTGGGCACCTTCCACACTATAATCTCTTTTGTCTGATAACAGGTTGTATTCCATAAACCTGCTCAAAGAAGCTGCCTCTCGAACTGAACAAACCTTTTTCAAGTGAAATATCAGCCATGGTATCAACTGTTATCTCCAGCTCCTTGTCCTTGACTGAAACCTTGACATTCTTAAATTTCTGCCTGTGGGTTCTGTCGAGTCCATTCGCTATTCTGAGAATCGCAGTAAGTTTGGTAATTATGAGGTAGGCATCGTGATCAATTCCGTGGAATCTGTAGCCACCTGCTTTGTAATATTCGAAGTCATCATGGTTGAACCTTACCACGTTGGCAACGATAGACCTCTCCAGATGGGAAAGACCAATTATCTCAGTTGACATTATGATGTTATAGGAGCAGTCTCCCAGGTTGACCATGCTTATGTATTTTCCACAGTCATGAAGTATGGTACAGATTTGCAATAGCAATCGTTCTCTTTTACCAAGTCCGTGAACCTTTTTCATGCTGTCAAAAATATTAAGCGCTATCGTTTGAAGTGTCTCACTGCGCTGTCTGCTTCCCATATATCTTCTGGAAATATTCTGAGCGCAGGCCACGATATCCTGCTCGAAATCGTGGGAGCTTCTGATGTATTTCTTCCTCTCCGCATACTCGAAGGCTATACCATCGCAGAGGGTTCCTCCCGGAGCCCAGATAGTCTCAGCATTAAGTACTGAGAGGATATTGGAAACCAGAAGTCCCGAAACATACATCAGCATTATGTTGTCCTGAGCAAGCCCCAGCTTCTTGGAGGTATCCTGGAGAGATTTACCTGCAAGTCCTCCAATGTAGTTCTGGAACTCTCTTGCGGATGCATATCCCTTCTCATCCATTCCGAGATTAATTCTTTGAAGAACAGGTGATACGTAATCATCAAGAAGGATTACATTCTCAACCTTCCTGTCCTTAAGATGCATTTTGGCAAATACATTCAGCTGTGATTCCACCAGCTCCTGAACCAGCATGGGATATTTACTATGTCCCGGCTGAATGAGTTGCATTGTGGAATGAAGTCTCAGTACGCCAAGGCGCAGCTGCTGAGTTGTAACAAGAGTATCATTCTCGAAAAGAGATATCTGGATACTTCCTCCTCCGACATCAACAATAGCAGTTGGTTTTTCCAAAAACTTAAAAAATCGTTCGTTATTAAGAGCTACAGATTTGTAGTCAAGGAAGCGCTGCTCAGAGTTACTAAGGATATCAATCTCAAGCCCGGTCCTCTGCCTCAAAAGCTCAAGCACAGTATCAATGTCTCTGGTCTCACGCATGGCACTGGTACCATAGGCTTGATAACGCGAAACACGATACCCCTCCATGATCTTGCTGTAATCAGTGAGAATTCTGATAAGCTCATCCATATGCGTAGCTGAAATCTGCCCGGTCGCATAGGTCTCCGTTCCAAGATCAATCTTGTGGCTTACATGATCAATCTCCTTAACACCCTTTTTCTGCGACATCTCGTAGATTTTCATCTCTAAAGCATAAGATCCAAGGTCAACTGCGGCAAAAACATCTATTGCCATATGCGCCCCTCCTACATAAGTCTGTTATTTTCCAAGAAGATAGTCGATAAACTGCTGAGCGGTACGTCCTGAAAGGCCGCCGTGATTCATCTCCCATTTTCTTGCTTCTGCTACAAGTTCCTCCTCCGGCATATCTATGCCTTCGCGCTTAGCTAAAACACGTACTATTTCATCATATTCCTTCATCTCGGGAGCTCCGAAATAGATTGTCACGCCGAAACGGTTAGCCAGTGAAAGCTTCTCCTGAACAGTATCGTTCCTGTGAAGGTCATCATCAAGCACTGCGGGCTTATCCTTAAAGCTCTCTCTGATGAGATGTCTCCTGTTGGAGGTCGCATAGATAAGCACATTCTCCGGCTTTTTCTCAAGACCGCCCTCAATGACAGCCTTAAGATACTTGTAATCTGTCTCAAACTCCTCGAAGCTGAGGTCATCCATGTATATGATGAATTTATAATTTCTGCCCTTTATCTGGGCTATAACGTCATTAAGATCCTTAAACTGATGCTTGTAAACTTCAATAATTCTAAGTCCCTTATCGAAGTATTCATTGGCAATAGCCTTGATACAGGAGGATTTACCTGTTCCCGCATCTCCGTACAAAAGGCAGTTATTGGCCTTTTTACCTGCCACAAATGCATCTGTATTTTGAACAAGCTTCTGCTTTGCTATCTCATAGCCTACAAGATCAGCAAGCTGCACATGTCTGATATTCCTTATGGGTTCGATCACTGCAGAGGGCTCTGCATGTCTTACTCTGAAGGCCTTATGAAGTCCGAATTTACCAACTCCATACTGCTTATAGAAAAGAGCAAGTTCACTAAGCATATCCTCAGCGTTCTCACACTTCGATAACGTTACTGCAAGCTCGCAGATTCTATCCCTTACTCTTGTATTGAAGACCTTGCTGTCAGAGGATCCGGCCTTAAAATCAAAAAGTGCCGAAAGCTCAGGTGTTCCAAGGCGCTTGATCATCTCGGAAAAGTCTAAGTCAAACCATGTCTTAAAGCGTGTAAGATCATGGAGTGCAATCTCCCTTATGGAGCCATCCGTATCTCCGCGCATCTCGTCTGCCATACTGTAGGCATTTTCATCAGACACCAGTAAAAGTGCAAGAAAGGTATGCCAGAGATTGCCATAAAAGCCGCGCCTTGCAGACTCATCTATAAGGATGTTCATACAGGTATGAACCAGTTCCTCCTGCTCACCGCGTGTGTAATGAGCCTCTGCCCCTTTTTTGTCTGCAAGAATAACAAGTGTATCCCTGAGCCAGGCCTGCTCCTTTGTGGCATTCCTGTAGAGAATAAGTGAATTATCCTTTACTTCCTCCGAAAATACCGGGTCATAATCTTTTCCGTTATCAAGAGCTCCGCTCTCTGAAAGCTTCTCGTACTGACGCTTACGGCTTATCTCCATTATCTTCTCGATAAATTCACCGGCAGCATCTCTGTTCTCATCATCATTGGCAAGTGCCTTAAAAGCTTCGATTTTCTGAATTTCACGTTCCTTATCAAAAACGCTTTTTCCTGAATGTATCTTGTAATCAGCCACCTTCTCGCTGATCTTCATTCTCTGTTCAAACAGCTTCAAAAGCTCCGCATCAATTTCGTCAATATCCAAGCGAAGTTCGTTCAAGTCCATACGTACGTCTCTCCTCAAAAAATGCCTGTTCGGCTTAGAATAATATTAATATAAATTGTACCATAAAATTGAAATAAAACTCCGATAATTTCACGGAAAGTTAATAGTTTTGTAGCCAAAAACCGTGATATACTTAATAAAATAAAGTTTATAAATAATTGTTTTCGAGCATTTTCCGAATCAGGATGGTAAATTATGGAAAACAAAAGAGTTATTATAGGCTTTTCAGCCGCTATTACCTTCATCACAATATTTATTTTAATATATGCTCTGCGTAACCGTGTGCCGCTTAATGATGAATCAGCCATCGGTAACACCGCAGGAAATCTATATAATGGCGGGCTTTTCCTTGAGATGGATGGGAAGGTGTACTTTTCAAATCCTCTTGATAGTGATGCCATGTATTCCATGAATCCCGATGAAACAGACCTTAAGGACCTGACCATGATGTCCGTTAGAAATATAGTAGGCCACGGCAAGTACGTCTACTACTATATGGATACCACAAAAAGTAACGCTACCAGTGACTTAAAGGGTCTTGGCCGTGTGTCTACTTTTTATGGACTTTACAGAAGTGAAACAGACGGTGATAAGCAAAAGATGCTGGACAGAGAGATAATCTCTTCTATCCAGCTTGTTGGCAGTGACCTGTATTATACGGTTGATACAGGAAAAAAGATCGGCCTTAATAAGATCAGAATCGACGGTCAGAATCCTTCAATAATCACCACAGAGCTCCTTGACCCGTCCTGCGCACTTAATAGCAAAATCTATTACAGCGGAGTTGATCTTGATCATGATCTCCACGTAATAGATACACTTTCCAATAATACATCTTCCACCGTTCTTGTCGGCAATATCTGGCAGCCCATCGTTCAGGGCGACTATGTCTACTATATCGATGCTGCTCATCACTACAGACTTTGCCGCTCCAGTCTCATAAATGGAAGCACCGAGGTTTTGACCAATTCCCGCGTAGATTATTACAACATGAACGAATACAATATCTTTTATGCTACCTCAGAGGCAGGAAACCAGACCCTCAGAGTTATGAAGCTCGATGGTTCCGGTAACACCGTTATTGCTGAGGGTGTTTTCCATGGTCTTAGCCTCACTTCAAAGTATCTTTATTTCAAGCCCTTTGGCGTAGAAAATGTCATGTATCACATTCCGATTGACGGCTCTGCACCTGTCACAACTTTCAATCCAAATAGATGATTTTTTTACTAGACAATGAGCCTCAAACATATATAATTGATTAAGAAAAAAAGTTAATCAGTATATATGGGAGTGCAGAATCTATGATGAATAATCTAAGACACATGATGCGTCCGCTTGACTTCTCAGTTGAAGAGCTCGATCAGCTTTTTGACACCGCAGGAGACATTGAACGGAACATGAGCAGCTATGCTCACAAATGCGATGGTAATATCCTCGCTACCTGTTTCTATGAACCCAGTACACGAACAAGACTTAGCTTTGAAACAGCAATGCTCAGACTTGGCGGTCAGATTATCGGTTTTGCCGATGCTTCCAGTTCATCCGTTTCTAAAGGCGAAAGTGTCGCCGATACTATCCGTGTTATTTCCAGCTTCGCTGATATCTGTGCGATGCGCCATCCCAAGGAAGGTGCCCCTATGGTAGCAGCAGCGAATTCTATTATTCCAGTTATCAATGCCGGTGATGGCGGTCATCACCACCCCACGCAGACTCTTACAGATCTTCTCACTATTCGTTCTTTATATGGCTCACTTGGTGGCTTTACTATTGGTCTCTGCGGCGATCTTAAGTTTGGCAGAACCGTTCATTCTCTTATAAATGCATTAGTTCGTTATAAGGACATCCATTTTATTTTCATATCACCTAATGAACTCCGTGTTCCTGATTACATCACGGATCTTCTGAATGAAAACAACATATCTTATGAGGAAGTAATAAAGCTCGAGGACGTAATGCCAAGACTGGATCTGCTCTACATGACAAGAGTTCAGAAGGAACGTTTCTTCAACGAAGAGGATTACATCCGTCTGCGTGACTTCTATATTCTGAATGAGGAAAAGATGGCGATGGCTAAAAAGGATATGCATATCCTCCACCCGCTTCCCAGAGTTAATGAGATTTCCGTAGAAGTGGACAATGATCCCAGAGCCGCTTATTTCAAGCAGGTTCAGTATGGTCTGTATGTAAGAATGGCACTGATACTGACACTTCTTGATAAGACAGACGCTCATATGAATCACGGATTGTTAAGAACCTTTTAACCCCGCAGCGTCATCTCCCCTCGAGGGAAGGAACATAGTAGAAAGGAAACAATATGCTTAACGTTGGAAAAATCGAAGAAGGCTTCGTTTTAGATCATATAAAGGCCGGACGCAGCATGCAGATCTATCACCACTTAGGGCTCGATAAGCTGGACTGCACCGTTGCTATTATCAAAAATGCAAAGAGTAACGTCATGGGTAAAAAGGATATCCTGAAGGTTGAGTGCGACATCGACACCCTTGACCTGGACGTCCTGGCATTCATCGACCACAACATCACTGTTAACGTTATCAAGGCCGGTGAAATCGTAGAAAAAAGAGCACTTTTCCTGCCACATGAGATAAAGAACGTAATAAAATGCCACAATCCCCGCTGCATAACATCAATCGAGCAGGGTCTGCCCCACATCTTCTATCTCGCAGATGAGGACAAGGAAGTTTACCGCTGCAAATACTGCGATGAAAAATACGGCGAAAGCTCAAAATAAATAATGCTGTAAAATAAGTATTACTAATACAAACATTAAAAACAGCCATAAAAAAACCACCCTTCCGGTTATTGCGGAAAGGTGGTTCTTTTTATCAGTGATTCATTTCAGAATCAGTCTTTAAGCCATCCGTAGCATCTAAAGTGCAGGAAGTCTATCTGACCATCTTCTGTATATATCTCGTATTTACCTACTCCCTTGCTCTTGCCATTGCCGGGCTGATCGAAAGGAATAGAATAAACGCCTGTGCTGCTGCGCTTCTCGTAGTTAGAAATGTTGTGGCTGTCAATCCAGTCAACGAGCTGCTGTTCTGACCAGCTTGCTGTAAATCCGCCGGGGAACTCGATACCATTAGCAAACAGACCTGTTGAGTTGGATGAGATCATGATTACCATTGTGTTCTTAAGCATTGTAGCCTTTGTATCGAAGTTCTCTGTGTTAAGTGTCAGCATCAGATCGCCCTTCTTAAGCTGGACAACGTAGCCTTCGCCGGCACCTACTGAGTAGTCGTGCTCAACATCATAAGTCCAGCCGTTATCCTCAAATACCTGAAGAGGACAGGGAAGGTTATAAACAACACCGTCAAGCTTAAAGTTACCTGAGAAGGGATCATCGCCAAGCTCTGCAGGAGCTACATACTTGCTGAGGTACTCAGGAGCATCTGAGCTAACCTCTACCTGCTCAAAGTCTGCAGGCTGATCGTTATTTGTAATTGAAATACCATCGTAATTGTCATTCTCATCAAAGTTGATCATTACAGAAGGCTTTGTAAAGCTGCTGCTTGATTCATCGTAATAGAAATATCCATCACCAAGCTCTGACTCTGAGATATAACCGGGCTCACCGTAAGCTGCCTTTATGTCATCAACTCCGCCCTGGCCAAGAACTACCTTGCCGCCAAGTGTAGTTACATCCTGTCCCATTGCAGTAACATCATGAGAGTTGAATGAAATGCTGGAAATGTATCCGTCCTTAGCCGGTACAGCATCAAGGCTGAAATTAGTTATTGTAACCATGATGTGCGGCTGCTCACCACCGGGATATGCAAGATAAGTATAGAAAAGTTCTCCTGTTCCAATCATCTCATTTGCATCACCGGGCTTATTGAATATCCATCCATCATCAAGGAAATCGCTAGCCTTCTCAGGAAGCTGATATGATGCATCGCCTACCTTGAAAGAGAAAATGCTGCTCTCGTCAACCTGATTGTTGTTGGATACAGTTACCTGCTCTGCAGGCTGCTCCTCTTCCTTCTGTTCCTCGGGCTGCTGCTCTTCTTTCTTCTCTTCCTGCTGCTCCTCGGGCTGCTGCTCCTCTTCCTTCTTCTCAACAGGCTGCTCTTCCTCAGCCTTCTCGTTCAGGTTATCAGGAACCACCTCTAATGCAGGTGTCTCTGCAGTAGAATCAGGAGTCTCAAAGCTCTGCTCATTGTTAAGAGCTTCCTTGTTCTTATTTAAAAACTGCATAGCCTTAACGCCACCAAATACTGCAAGTGCAAGGAATGCAGCTACAACAACACCAAGTACGATAAATGCAACCTTCTTGTTGCTGTCTGACTTATTGCCTGCATACATTCCGGGATTATATGCATAATTACCGGGCTGCTGGGCATTATAAGTCTGCTGAGGGTTGTAGCTCTGCTGAGCATTATAGTTCTGCTGGGGATTGTAGCTCTGCTGAGCATTATAGTTCTGCTGAGGGTTAACACTCTGCTGCTCATTTCCTCCCTGATGTGCACTGCTTATTGGCTTACCTGTGTAAGGATCAAACTGCGGTGCGTTAGTAGCAGGCTGCTCAATCGGCTTACCTGTATAAGGATCAAATTTATATTCCTTTTTCTCCTCTGGTTCAATTGTTTTCCCCGTATAAGGGTCGAATTTTAGTTCACTCATTTTGTGGTTCTCCTTTAAAAAACTTACTTAACTTGCAGTTCCGGATACAATAGACGAATGTCATGATAGCAAGAAAGAATGTCGCTTGCGACATTCTCGCGCTGAGCGCGGTTGCTGAAGGCAACATATTCCTATCGCGCGAGTGCGCATCCATAGCGGAGCGTTTTTTATCTCGCAGAGATAAAAAAAATCACAGCAGTGCTGTGATATCGAATAAAAAGACTCCCAAGTTTTTTCTTCATACCATCATTCCCATTATTATATTGTTCCCCTCAGCATCACATTATACCAAAACATAGCAGTATCAACAATATGAAACCATACGCTTGTTCTTGTTACAACCTAGCTCGTATAGTATGATTAATAGGAAACTTTTGTAAAAAAGGACGCGAATAATCATGAAGCTTAAAATAAACTGCGATGTATGTGATGCAAGAAGAATAAACGAAAGCAACTACAGAGGCTACGAGGAAATTCTTATAAAAGCAGATACCATGATAGTTGATGACAGAAGCAGACAGGTTATGAGCATGCTTCCTTTTACTATCGAGGCAGATTCTCTGCGAAGCGAGTCACTGATATCCTCAGGAAAAGAAATCCAGCGCGTAAACGGAATATACGACATAACACCTGAAACTCAGGTAAGTGCCGGAACCATCCTCACAGTCAACGGCTTTCTCAAGCTTGCTCCCGGCTCATTGGATACACTTAATCTATATGAAAAGATTGAAGTAAACGGCATTATCATGTGCCCGCAAAGCATCTCGGGCCGTCTTCCAATGCAGAAAATCTCGCTAAACGGATTGACGAAGGTTTATCCGGATGACTACGTAATTCTCGATAATAAATATAAGCTTGATAAGTACTTCCCTCTTAGAGCTCAGGAAAATACAGGATATTTTGCACTCTCCTCAATCTATGATATGGACTGCGAAACTGACTTTGATAAGCTCTCTGAGAAAAACGTAAATCTCCAGACAAGTAAGATATATCTTAGGAAAAGCCACCTTGAGAAGACTCTCCCACTTATTAACATAGAAGCAGAAATTGTTGAGATTCCTGATAGCTGCAGGATTGTTGACATGGATGATATTTGTCTTGATGATTCTCTCATCGCATCCATGGGAAATGACCTGTATGTTATCGGCGATCTTATGATCAAAAAGGAAAGTCTTCCTGCCCTTGAAAAACTGAAGTTTCTCTCAGTTGATGGCACCGTACGTCTTGATAAATGCTGTGCCAAAAAATATAACGAGTTGAACGTGTCCTGTAAAAACGTCATCATTATGGAAGGTCTCGTAATCTCGGACAAAGCGACGTTTTCCTTAGACAGTGAGACACTGAAAAACCACCCCGAAGGAGTGGTTGTGGAGGACTGTGCAGTTGTAACCATCGCGGATGATATCCCCACAGAATACATCCGCGATCGTCTTAAAATACGAAACTGTGCCAAGGTAAACTGCGCCGATCAGCATAAGCCGGTCATCTCAGAGGTTTCAACAGATGTAGCGTTCATCGGACCTTTTAGCGTAATGGGTGTCTCCGGCTCCATTTTCGGAAGATCAAATAAAAACAGCTCAAAATCAGACGTTGAAATCAGTCACATAACCGCAGAATATTTCGAGCTGTAAAATATTACTTAAAGAAAAGAGACTAAACTAATGAGACTTATATTTGTCAGACACGGCGAACCTGATTATGCAAACGACTGCCTTACTGAAAACGGTAAAAAGCAGGCGATTAATGTGGCTATGAGGCTAAAGGATGAGGACATTAGCGCTATATTCTCTTCTCCCATGGGAAGGGCGAGAGAAACCGCTTCATACACAGCCAAAAGCCATAACCTCGAAATACAGAATCTCGATTTTATGCACGAGATAGATTGGGGAAACAAAGATAAAAACATCGCCCTCTTTGCCCATGGAGGATCAGGCTCCATCATGTTTTCACATGTGCTAAGCCTCCCCTTCCCCTTCGTATTAACCTCAATGCCCTATGGAGTATGCTCCATTTCAATTATCGATTTCACAGCCCAGAATGGAGAAATGATCATTCCAAGGCTCGAACTCTTCAACGATATGGATCATATCGAATCCTATAAAAGAGAAACTCTTCATTTTGAAAAATGAAGATATGCCCCCTTCATGGGGCTTGCTGCAAGCTCGCTGAAAAGTCTGAGAACACCACTCTTATATTTCATCGGCTTAGGTTTCCAGGCTTTTCGCCTCTTTTCGAGCTCAGCTTCTATCTCCTTAGGCGTCTTTCTCTCTCCCTTAATTCCTATAATATTCAGCTTCCTTTCAAATACATCAAGCTCTATAAGGTCGCCCTCTTCAACAAGGGCTATAGGGCCTCCTGCCTGTGCCTCAGGACTGCAGTGTCCAATAACCGGGCCAGTAGATGCTCCTGAAAATCTGCCATCCGTTATAAGTGCTATACTTCTTCCAAGCTCAGCGTCGGAGCTGATGGCTTCTGAAGTATAGAACATCTCAGGCATACCGCTGCCCTTTGGTCCCTCGTAGCGGATAAATACTGCGTCGCCTTTATTTACCTTGTGATGGAGAACAGCATCAAGGCACTCCTCCTCACTGTCAAAGGGACGTGCATTTAGTACAGCCTTAAACATCTCCTTAGGACATGCTGTGTGCTTAATTACCGCACCCTCTGGTGCAAGATTTCCCTTTAACACCGCTACGCTTCCATCTGTTCCTATAGCCTTATCGTAGGGCTTAATTATATCTTCCTTTGTGACGCTGATTTTATATTTCCTATTAGCCTCTTCCAGCCATTTATTGCACCTCTCATAGAAGCCGTTAGCCTTAAGCTCCTCAAGGTTCTCACCAAGAGTTTTTCCTGTAACAGTCATAACATCAAGGTGTAGGCTGTCCTTTATCTCTTCCATTATCGCCGGAACTCCGCCTGCGTAGTAGAAGAACTCTGCAGGCCATTTTCCTGCGGGACGAAGATTCAAGATATAATGTGCTCCTCTGTGAAGCCTGTCAAAGGTATCTCCGTCTATCTCATGGCCATATTCGTGAGCAATGGCCGGAAGATGAAGAAGCGTGTTCGTACTTCCGGAGATAGCCGCATGGACCATGATCGCATTTTCAAGTGAGTCCATGGTGACTATGTCAGAGGGCTTAACTCCTTCCTTTGCAAGCTCTACTACTCTCTGACCGGACTTATAAGCATATTCCTTAAGATCAGGACTTGTGGCAGGAAGAAGCGCACTTCCGGGAAGACTGAGTCCCATAGCCTCAGCCATGATCTGCATGGTAGAAGCCGTTCCTATGAAGCTGCAGGCGCCGCAGGTAGGGCATGCATTTTCCTTAGCCCAGGAAAGCTTATCTTCATCAATCTCACCGCGCTCGTACTTCGCACTGTACATTCCAAGCTGCTCCAGAGTAAGAAGCTCAGGGCCTGCACTCATGGTACCACCAGGCACGACAATTCCCGGGATCCCAACTCTTGCCATTCCCATAAGATTAGCCGGCATACCCTTATCACAGCTTGCTATATAAACGCCACCGTCAAAGGGCGTAGCGCCCGCGTGAATCTCTATCATATTGGCGATCATCTCTCTGCTTGCGAGGGAATAATTTATTCCGTCAGTTCCCTGACTCTCGCCATCACATATATCGGTGCAGGTATATCTTGCACCAAAGCCACCGGCATCATAGATGCCTCTCCGCACCTCTTCTACCAGGACAGATAAATGTCCGCTTCCGGGATGACTATCCCCGGCAGTGCTTTCTATAATGATCTGCGGTTTTCCAAGGTCTTCCTTTTTCCAACCACAGCCTATGCGCAGAGGATCCATCTCCGGTGCAAGTTTTCTCATCTTTTGGCTAATCAGTTCCATCATAATGCCTCCCAATATGATGTATTATACCAATCATCCCTTGACGCTACCAGCGATAACACCTTCGATAATGTACTTCTGTCCGATAAGATAGAAAATCAGAACAGGCAGTACGCTGAGAAGAAGTCCCGCCATCATGGGAGCGTACTCCGCAGAGTGGTTGGTCAGGAAGGTCTTGATTGAAATAGCCAGTGTCTTGGTCTCAGTCTTTGTAAGGAAAAGACTGGACATCAAAAAGTCATTCCAGACACCCATGGCAACGAATACCGTTACAGTGATGATGATGGGCTTAAGAAGTGGCATTATGATATGGAAAAATGTCCTTGTAAAGCTGCATCCATCAATAAGTGCTGCCTCATCAAGCTCAGTAGGAATTCCCTCAACAAATCCGGAGTAAAGGAAAACTGCGAAGGGAACGTTAAGTCCCACTGCAATGTAGGCAACCATCAAAAGGTTATTGGAAAATCCAAGGATACCTGCATAGATTCTTACAAGAGGAATCATGTAAACCTGGAAGGGCGCAACCATTGATGCAAGGAACGCCATGAAGATGATCTTGTTGATCTTCCACTTTTTTCTTGCAAACAGATAGCCTGTCATTGAGGACACTATCATGTTTACTACCACTGCTGTCACGGTGATAAATGCAGTGTTGAACAGTGATTTTGAGAAGTTCATTCTCTCAATTGCTGTTGCGAAATTCTCCAGATTAAAGCTCTGGGGAAGCGCAAAGGGGTTCTTTAAAAACTCCGCTGTCGGCTTAAATGAATTAACCACAAGCATGTAGAAGGGCACCATAAAGAATATGAGGACTATGAGTGTCACTACAAACAGGGTATTCTTTTTTCTATTCAGTGATCTCATGCGTCAACCCTTCCTTTCCTTGTAAAGTAAACCTGAAGCAGTGATATTATGGAAACTATCACAAACAGAACAATGGCCTGAGCCTGTCCTTCACCAAAATCCATGCTGGTAAAGGCTGTCTGGTAAATCTTGTAAGCGATGAGCTCTGTTGATTTGTAGGGGCCACCTGCTGTAAGGGACAGGTTGGTGTCAAAGGACATGAAGCATCTGGAAATGGAAAGGAAAACGCAGATAGCGATCGTGCCTCTGATCATGGGAAGCTTAACCTGTGTTACAGTCTGCCAGGTGGTTGCTCCGTCAACTCTCGCTGCTTCCATAAGCTCTGCGGGAACTGCGGTAAGTCCTGCAATATAGATAACCATAAGGTATCCACTCATCTGCCATGCACTTACGATAATGAGAGCCATAAGTGCTCTTGTGGGATTGGTGAGCCAGGAGGTCTGCATCCATGAGATACCTGTGATCTCTCCGAGCTTTGTAAGTCCGAATGAAAAGATGAAGTTCCAGATATAACCGAGGATGATTCCACCGATGATGTTAGGTGTAAAAAAGCCTGTTCTGAAAAGATTCTGGCCCTTTATTCCGCTTGTAACAACAAGGGCAAGGATAAATCCCAAAAGGTTACTGAGTAATACTGTAAAGAGGGCATATATTACCGTCTTGGCAAAGGCCCCTAAAAAGGCTGCATCTGTAAGAATGTGCCTGTAATTTTCAATTCCAATAAAGTTGATCTCTAATGCCAGTCCGTTCCAGTCTGTGAAGGTAATCCATAATCCATAGATAAATGGAATGATTACAACAGAAAACCAGATCACAAAGGACGGCAACCCAAATAATGTAAATTCAAATATGTTAGTTAATGCTTTCTTCCTGCCGTGCATAGTTTTCTCCTCGAGTTATTGATGAGGGTCCCCTCATCCGTCAGCTTCGCTGACACCTTCCCCCGGAGGGGGAAGGCTTTAAAATATTTGCAGCATTCAGCTGCCACAAAACTTTCTTTTAATACTCTCTCTTTTCCTGGTTAGCCCAGTAAGCATCTATATCTGCTGCAAGCTTTTCTCTGTCGCAGGCACCTGTGATGTAAGCACACATATATGCGCCACACTCATACCAGATGTCTGAAGGGCAAAGGCTGGGTGTTCCGTAGAAGTCTACTGTCTTACCAGATGAAATGTAAGAAGCTGTGGACTTTCCAAGAGGGCTGTCGATTGTAGCTGTGAAGTTCTTGAAAGGAAGTGCCTGTCCTGCTCTCTTAGCCTGAGCCTCCTGTGAGTAGCCATCAGATGTGATGTACTCGATGAACTTAAGACCTGCAAGCTGCTGCTCTTCTGTGTTCTGGCTGGCATCTACGCAGTAGCCCTTAGCATAGGATGTAGGAAGATACTGGTTTGTGATGTCATCGGGATCGTCGTTGTGAGGAACGGGCATAAGTCCGAACTCATCGCCATCCTGTACAAGCTCAGCCATGTATGTCCAAGCCCAGTCACCCATGAACCATGTTCCGCACTTGCCCTCTGCAAGTGCCATAGCGTCAAGGTTAACGTCACCTACAAGCGGATCATTCTTGTTGTAGTTGTACTCTACCATCATGTCCAGTGTGTCCATGAAGCCGTTGAATACGTCGTTGTCGATTTCCTTTGTCTCGCCGCCGATGATTGAATTTACATAGTCAACACGAGCCTTTGTATCACCGATTGCTGCGCCGTAGGTCTGGCAAAGATAGTGAGCACCAAGTGACCAGTTAACGCCTGTGATACATGTTCCTGCTACGCCTGTAGCCTCGATCTTATCAAAGAGATCCTTGAGGTCTGATCTTGTCTTGATTGAACTGGGATCGAAGTCTCCGCCTACTGCTGCATCACAAACCTTCTTGTTGTAAAGAAGACCGATTCCTGCTGCTGACATGGGAACTGCATAAACTGTTCCGTTGAAGGTCATTGTTGAAAGAGATGCCTCTTCAACGTTATCGAGCATTGCCTCTCCTGTAAGAGGACGCATTCTCTCCTGGTTCTCCCAGATGTTAATGGGATCCATAAGTGAAACTGTAGGTCCCTCGTTACTAGCATAAAGTGCCATCCACTGCTGAAGCTGATCATCACCTGCTGCGATGTACTCAACTGTTATTCCGGGATTCTTTTCCTGGAAGTCCTCGATAAGTGCCTGATACATATCATCCTTACCAGTCTCTGTTGTATAGAATGAAATGTTAACCGGCTCTCCTGAAGTCTCTGCCTTCTCCTCTGATCCGGCATCTGCCTTTTCCTCGGAAGCCTCTGCAGTCGCCTCACTTGTCTCAGTAGAAGCTGCTGACCCATCCCCTGATGCATTATTAGTGCCACCGTTACCACAGCCTGCAAGGACTGAAGCGGAAAGCACACCTGTCATAAGTAAACTAATCATTTTTCTTTTCATAAAAAAATACCTCCCTTCTGGTGATTTTAGGATACTGCAATCACCTTCAGGAGGCTTTTCTATTTTTGTCTGTGTAATTGTCAATTTTTACTATGCCAAAATGGCCGTTTTTTTCCCTTGCTTAATCCACTCTGAGGGCGTACAGCCAAAGGTCTTTTTAAAGGTTGAAATGAAGGATTTTGCATTAGGAAAACCGTGGTTCAGGGCACATTCCATAAGCCTTATATTTTCCTCGTCCTTCATCTCCTCGACACAGTTCATGAGACGCACATTCTGCAGGTACTGATAAAAATTCCTGCCCACATGCTCCTTGAACATTCTTGAAAGATATGTAGGAGTGTAGTTAAAATGCGCAGCAACTGAAGCAAGGTCCATCTGCTCCATGTAATTCGCGTCGATGTAATTGATTATAGCCTTTATATTGGCATCCCCGTTTTCATTGTGTCTCTCCACAACTCCTCCTTCCCTGATGCAGTTATCGGAGAGCATATTTAAAAGCGTAAAAACCAGCTGCATTTTTCTAAGGTCATCCTTGCCCGTCCGCTGATATTCTCCAAACTCTATCAGTATATCCTTAATTCTGTCATAGGCAGCCTGACTGCCCGGAAGTTCAAAGCGTTTACCCTCTCCTACCCATCTGTCCATGAAGCTCTTGGATATCTGCACGCAGATTCCTTCGAAATGGTCAGTGGGCTCAATCCAGTGATTGGAATGGAGCTCGCCGCTGTTAACTATGCACCACGATCCGGCAGGAAGGTGCACGGTCTCGCCGTCAATGTTCATCTTTATCCTGCCGCTGGTCGTAAGATTAAACTCAATGTTCCTGTGCCAGTGAAGGCCTGTAAAAATCTCTGTTCCGTCATAGCAATGATTAAATATACGTACAGGAACCTGATTATAAATAAACGCTTCGCTTTCGTAGTGCTCTGCCATTTTATCCCCTCATCCGACAATAGCCTTTATATCTACCAGATCAGCCATCCTCCTGCCACCTTCGGTATTAGGATGAAGTCCGTCTCCGATGTTACAGTCATCCTTCATATATCCCGGCTTATTGTCATTCCTAAGCTCCTTGTCGAAATCGAAAAATCCATCGATAAGCTCGCCGCTTCTTATCCATTCGTTGGCCTTATTTCTTGAAGCCTCGAACTTTGGAAGCCACCAGTCAGGATACTCGTCATTTCCGCAAGGTGTTATTGTTCCAAAGTAAATCTCTGCGCCATTATCATGGGCAAGAGCTGCTATCTTTTTATATCCGTTTACAATGTCCTCTCCGCTTGTGGTCTCTTCCTTGTCCTCTAAGAAAAGCGGATGCATTATGTCGTTTATTCCTATAAGAGTAAGAACAGTGTCCACCTCATCGATTCCGAAGACATCCTCCTCAAATCTGTCTACTCCTGCTTTTCCGAAAAGCACAAGCTGTTTTCCCGCTGCCTTAACATAGGTCGCATCATCCACCAGTCTGTTGCCGCCTATACCGCAGTTGATAAGGGACAGCTTTCCGGGATATGCTTTATACAGTCTCTTCTGAAGTGCATTGGTGTAAAAGGACATGTGAGTTATGGAATCCCCGAAGGCTGCGATAACCTTGGTGTCATCATCTGCGAGAGCCTGCACGATATCAAAGCCTGAGAAAATCTTCATCATACCGATATTGGCATCATCTCTTAAAATGTCAGAGGTTATCTCCGGAAGTGTTCCCTTTGAAGCTCCAAGACTATTTTCATCAGCCTCTGTGACATCGCCCTCGTAGTAATTAACCTCGGCTCCGCCGTCTGACCAGAAGCAGCAGATGGAATCCATTTCCTGTCTGTCCTTGTAGTAAATACTTATAACCAGCCTGTCACCGGCGCTGATCTTGTAATCCACCTCGTCGCTAAATACCACTTCATCAGGGCCAAGCTTTATCTCCTCTTTTCCATCCAAAGTGATGCTGCTAATCTTTGAAGCGCCTTCCTTTGTTATGGTTGCCTTGGCAATCCTGAGTTCATTTTTGCTGTAGCGGTTGGTGAATCTGACTCTTACCCTGTCTGCATCGACATTGTTATCAAAGGACACTCTCTGAGTAAGATTGTCAGCCAGTGCTATATTTTCTCCATATCCGATTTTCAGATATTTAAAAGTACTAAGCCATTTCATACTGCATATACCTCCATTTACGAACTCTATTATAGGAAAGATGTATGCGCATTACTTTGCAATTCTTACCCAGCTAATTGTCAATTTTTTATTCCATTGGAGGAATGGAGAGTGAGTTCCTGCTTCCCTCAGGAATACCTGCAAGGAATGAAAATGCAGGATCAAGCATCTTATCCCAGGTATCAAAATCGTGGTTACCTTCAGTTCCGAAATACCTGTAGGGAACCTCTGACTTATCAAGAGTTTCTCTGAATTCCTTAACCTGTGAATCTACTGCTATATCGTGATCTCCGCAGCCGATAAACAGCTCGGGAATTATGGACTTATCTGCTTCTGAATAGGCCTTCAAAATGTTCCAGGGGCCATTCTCGTACTCTTCCCTGGTTCCAAACATGTTGGCAAATTCAGCAGCACCAAAGCCGCCCTTCTCAGGCTCTGAAAGAAGTGTCCAGGGATTGGTCGCAGGTGAAAATGCAGCAACCTTGGAGAACACGTCATGGTATCTGATACCGTTTAAAAGAGCTCCGTAGCCGCCCATGGATATTCCCGCAATGTAGGTATCCTCTCTTTTATCAGAGAGTCTGAACATATCCCTTGTTCTCTCGATAAGCTCCTCACCTATGAACTTGCTGTAATTGGCATTTCTCTCCGGGTGATCTATATAAAAAGCATTCTGGCCGTTTGGCATTACAACCGTAAGGCCCTTGAGCTCAGCCTGCTTGCGGATTCCAAGCATTGTGATAATGCTTGCATAATCCCCGCTGTAGCCGGGAAGAAAATATACTGTTTTGTAGGGAGGCTCAGCGTCGGAACCAAAGGGTCCTCTCTCGGGCATGAATACGCAAACCGACACTCCCTGCTTTAAACTATCCGATAAAAAATGTACCTCTGAAAAAGACATTACGTTTAGCTCCTTTTAGATTTTTCCAAGAACCCAGTCAAGCCCCTTGAAGATATACTCGTTCCAGAAATTCCAGTCATGGATTCCGGGTCCCTCTTCGTAGGTGAAATCAGCCTTGTTCTCTTCAAAGAATCTTCTCATGATCTGATTGTTCTCATAGAGGAAGTCCTCTGTTCCAACAGCCATGTAGATCGGAGGAATCTTTGCCCCCTTATCCTTGAGCTTTGTATAAAGAACCTCAGGGTTGTTATCAGATTCCTTGACCTTATCAAGGTCTCCGAATACTTCTCTGTAGTAATCGTAGTTGGCCATCATATCCTGGAAGCCTTCCTTAAGACCTGCAATATCATGGATGATAAGAGCTGATGACAAAGCCACAACTCCGCCGAAGGTCTCAGGATAAGCAAGTGCTGTGTGGATTGCACCAAAGCCGCCCATGGAAAGGCCACCGATCAGTGTGTCCTCTCTTTTTTCTGAAAGGCCGAATAATTTTCTTGTATAATTAACAACCTCTTCTCCTGCAAAGGTTCCGTACTGACAGCCTGTTGCCTTTCTGTCCAGATAGAAGTTGTTGCCGCCAGTTATCATGATAACTGCCAGGTTATATTTTCCTGCGATATCCTCTGCAACGCCATTGTACTCCCAGTCACTCTCGTTACCTGAAAAGCCGTGAAGAAGATAAAGTGTCTTCATTGGTCTTTTAAAATGCTCGTTCCCCTCAACCATTATAGGCGGAATATCATTAGGTATTACATATGAGATATTCACCTGCCCCATCTGCGAAATGGAGTAAAATCTAAGTCTTCCTGTCGCCATTTTTTGCCTCCTACGTTATGCTAAATAGTAGTTATGCTAATTGATAGTTCCACAGATCTCCTGTCGGAACGTATGATACTTTTACTTCGCCCTTTGTAAGGTCTGTCAGCCAGTCTGCAGCATATTTTGCACCAAGCTCCTCCCAGTTAAAGTGGCCGATATTAAAGCATGCCATGTTTCTTCCAAGAGAAATACCGTCCCTTATATAGGACAGCAGATTCCACTCGATTATCTCTCCGGGGATGATTGCGTCTATATGCTCCTCCTGCATTGCGCGGATAATCTCCGTTGTGTAGTCAGTGTAATAGCCGCCCTTTTCAGATGCAGGTATAAATGCATCGGGATAGATATGTCCGACGAGAGCAAGCTTTTTGATCTTATCCTCAGGTCGTCCGATATATCTTGTTCCGTGAAGTCCTATCTTATCTATGAGCTCCTTGTTCATCTCTGCTACCGTAACCTCCTCGGGGAGCTCGATAACATAGCCAAAGGGAACCTTATTTCCTGAATCCTTAAGATAATCCTCCCAGCCCATGTACTTGATCACACCTGTGAAGATGCTGTCGGGTCTGTGGGCATGCATGTGATCGTGATCCCTGAAAACAACAATACCGTTGTCCTCAAGGAGCTTCATCTTTTCATCATAGATGTCGCACTTATAATTAGCTCTCCATCCCTTAAGGTCGGGGGTAAGGTAGCTTGTGGGCTCATGTACATAAAGCAGGTTGCAGCCCATCTCAATTGTTTTTCTTATTACATCAACATTGGGAACGAGGGCTGATACAATGCCTGTACACTCTCTGTCGGGGTCCCCACACTTTATTCCATCGCATCCATCATAATCAGGACCAAGGTCGGGATGGTATGCGTATACGCTCGCCAAAACATCTGATATTTTCATATTTTTCACCTCACAGTTTTCACAAGGAAGTTCTGCTATCGGGCTAAAGCCCGATCCAGAACACGTTCACACTAGGCTCGGAAATACCTCGCCAAGTGTTCTCAGCCTTTCACAGCACCTACGACAACGCCTTTAACAAAGTATTTCTGCACAAAAGGGTAAATAACTACAATAGGTAGAATTCCAATAACCGCCATGGACATTCTCACTGCGTTGCTTGGAAGGGATATTGCTCCTGTACCTACTGCCACACTGGCTGCGCCGCTCTTAAGATACTGAATGTTGTTCATTATCCTGATGAGCAGGTTCTGAATTCCGTAATACTGTGGCTTCTGTATGTAGTACAGCGCGTTTACCCAGTCATTCCAATAAGTAAGTGCTGTAAAAAGCGAAATTGTTGCAACTGTCGGAACTGCAAGAGGGAAAATGATCTTAAAGAAAATTGTAAGCTCACTTGCTCCGTCTATCTGAGCAGACTCGATAAGTGCATCCGGGATGCTGTTTGCATAATAGTTTCTTACAAGAAAAATATTGAAAGCACCGCACAGATAATTGGGAAGAATCAGTGCCCAGATGCTGTTTTTTATATCAAAAATCTGAGTCCACATCATGTATGAAGGAACTACACCGCCGTTGAAAAGCATTGTGAAGAATACGAAAAATGCAAGTACGTTGCGGTATTTGAAGTTCTTTCTGCTCATGGGATAAGCGATCATTGTGGTGATAAGTACGCTTATAAGTGTTCCTACGATTGTTACGAGGACTGAGATTCCATAAGCTCTGAAAATTGTTGAACCCTGCTGAAGCATATATACGTATGCGTCTGTGGACCATTTTTCCGGGATAAATGCATATCCGTTTCTTAGAAGTGTTGTCTCATCCGTGAAGGATGCAACTACGATAAGTATTATCGGTAAAAGTGCCAGTATTGCCAGAATTCCAAGGGCGATGGTTGATATAGCCTTGAATTTCTTTGCATCCGAAGAGACATGAACGGCACTTACTATATTTGCTGTTCCCATTTTTAATGTATTTTCCATTTTTAACTCCTTTAGAAAAGTGCGTTATCGTTGTCCACTTTACGGACAAATGCGTTAGCTGAAACCACGATGATAAAGCCAAGCAGTGACTGGAAAAGGCCTGCTGCGGCACTCATTCCAACGTCGTTAAGTTCCATAAGACCTCTGTACACGTAGGTATCGATGGTCTGGGTTGTGGCATAGAGCGCACCTGAGTTCATAGGAACCTGATAGAACAGACCGAAGTCAGAGAAGAAGATTCTTCCGACTGCC
Source organism: Butyrivibrio sp. FC2001 (assembly GCF_000424125.1). Taxonomy (NCBI): domain Bacteria; kingdom Bacillati; phylum Bacillota; class Clostridia; order Lachnospirales; family Lachnospiraceae; genus Butyrivibrio; species Butyrivibrio sp. FC2001. Next base: position 6,809 of record NZ_AUJH01000023.1, on the reverse strand, counting down.
ATAAGTGTCATGATGATGACTGTGGGCTTAAGAAGCGGAAGTGTCACTCTGAAGATCTGCTGAAGCTTGGTCGCACCGTCAAGGCTCGCTGCTTCGTATACTGACTTGTCAATTCCTGCAATTGCTGCAAGGTAGATGATTGACATATAGCCGGCATTTTTCCAAAGGTAAACTATCGTTAAGATAAAGGGCCAGTAGCCTCTCTCCATGTACCAGGCAATATCCTCTTTTCCCAATGCCTTCATGATGGTGTTATTGATAAAACCACTGTCGGAATTAAGGAACGCATATACCATGTATGCGATGATAACCCAGCTCATAAGGTTAGGAAGAAGCAGAGCTGACTGAAAGAACTTAGTTCTGATGCTGTCACCAAGAGCATTCAGGAAAATCGCGATGGTGATCGCAAAGACTGTTCCAATTACGATAAATGCCAGATTATAAAGGATTGTGTTCCTTGTCATTATGATGGCATCCTTTGTCTGGAACAGAAATTTAAAGTTCTGAAAACCATTCCAGGGGCTCTTCCAGATTCCTTTTTTATAACTAAAATTCTTGAAAGCAAGAAAGATACCAAACATCGGAATATAGTTGTTGATAAGAAGATATAAGATACCCGGCGCTGCTATCAAAAGAAGCGGACCCGATTTAGCATATTTATTTTTTACTTTTTTAATGTTGGACTTGTTTTCAGACATCTAAATTCCTTCCTCTTTTACATATATACAGGCCAGTATGTCTACCTGGTTCGTGACCTTTTAAGATATACCGGCCTGCTTATATTTTTTTATAAAAACTAATGAATTACTGTGCTGCTACCCAAGCGTCAAGCTGCTTCTGCTTTTCAGCGAGGATATCGTCATAGCCTGCATCCTTAAGTGCCTGTCTGAACCCAGCAAGTGCTGACTCTGTTTCAACTGATCCGCAAGCGATACCGGGCAGATACTGCTGGATTACATTGCTTACTGCTGTGTACTGAGTCTGAACGCCTGATGCATCAAAGGTGAAGCCCATTGCAGGTGATGAAGGAGCGTTGTGGTTCTGCTCGTCCTCCCACTTAAGTGACTCCTCTGAGCCTGAGCCCTCTAAAGGCCACTGGATGAAGAAGTTACCAAGAACACCGCATGAAAGCTGTGCTGTGTAAGGAACTGTTGCAGCGTCCTGTCCCTCGGGATAAGAAACTGTTCCGTCTTCGTTCTTTGTATAATCTCTGCCCTCGATACCATAGAGCATTGTGTTGATTACATCAGCGTCTGTGTATGTAAGGTTGAGGAACTTAAGTGCTGCATCAGGATTCTCAGAAGTTGATGCGATAACCTGTGCTACTGCATTGATTGAAGATGTATCAAGGTAAGCATCTCCGAGTGCGATTGCACCAAGCTCGTAGCCTGAAGGAGCTGAAAGTGAAGCTGCTGTGTCCTCGAGAGGATAGCTATATGATGCTGAGTAAGCGAAGTAGTTACCTGAAGACATAAGCTCTGCTGCTGCAGATGTTGTTGTAGCTGCATCCTTCATGATGTAGTCATTTGAGTACCAGTCTCTTACAAGGTTTGCATAGTCCTCAAAATCTGTAAGGTCATAGTAGCTTGTTACTGTCATGTCCTCGCCCTGAAGAACACCTGTGGGTGATGCGAAGGAATCACCAAGCCAGTCGATATTGGGGATCCATCTTGTAAGACCGCTGTCGCCCTGAGATACAGGAGCAAGAGGTGTCATCTCAGGATGAGCTTCCTTAACCTGTGCAAAGATATCTGTGAGATCCTTTGCTGTCTTTACTGTATCCATGTTAAGTCCGAGTTCCTCAGCGATGTCCTTTCTGTAAAGAAGCATGGGCTGAAGTGCGAAGGGCTTAAGTGTAGGAATAGCATAAAGTCTGCCGTCCTGCATTGTGGTCTTGAGCCACTCCTCCTCGAAGAGTTCCTTGGTCTCCTTTGCATCTGTGTCCATCATGTCTGTGATGTCGTAACACATATCACTTGCAATACTATTACCAAGATCGCCAAGTGTGTGGAAAATATCGATCTCGCCGTTCTGTACAGCAAGGCTTACCTGCTGTGTGTAATCAGCGATTGAAAGAGGCATAAGATGAACCTCAACTCCAATCTTCTCTCTTGTGATCTCGTTGAGAGCCTCTTCTACATCAGAAGTATCATCAGGAACTGTATTGAAGGTTACGAACGCATAAGTGATCTGGTCGTAATCTCCGTCAGCGGTTGCTGCCGCCTCAGTCTTTGTATCGTTATCTGAACCTGCGCTCTGTGCGCCCCCATCAGATGAACCACATGCTACAAGTGAAAATGTCATAGCTGCGGCAAGAATTGTGCTAATAGCTTTTTTAAACATAATTACCTCCCTTTGTACATTGTGTTTAATTGCTCTTCATTTGAAGTAAACTCATTATACAAAGGGAGGTAATTCTCTTTCTTTTAAAAACAAGACATTAATTTTTAATTTTAAGTTTTTTTCGTAAATAGAATTTTTTATTCGTTTTGTCCCGTAGTCATGGCATGGTATTCACCGGGAGTATAGCCTGTTGTCTTCTTAAATACCGTTGAGAAGTAGGAAAAATTGTCAAAGCCCACCTCTGCTGCCACGTCACTGATGCGGACTCCGGGACTTGAAAGGCGCTCCTTTGCAATCTGAACACGGTAGTCGCTTATGTACTGCTTAAGACTTACGCCTGTCTCCTTTTTAAACATCTTAGCCATGTACTCAGGTGTGAGGAACACGCTCTCAGCGATCTCCGTTCTTGATATATCTTCTGCGTAGTGCTGGTGCACGTAGTTCTTGGCACGCTGCACAATGGAGTCTGACTGCTCAACCTCAGTTACATAGTCAATTGTGGCTGAGATCAGATGCACCTGAAAACGCATCATGTCCATCAGCGAATCCGTGGACTGACTCTCAAGAAGCACAAAGGCATCATTTGCAAAAAGCTGCGTAGCCTGGATCCCCTTGCTGTGAAGGTATACGAAAACTATCTGCAAAAGATCCTGCTTTATTATGGTAAGCGTGGCTGCTGAGAGCTTCTTCTGGTTCGCAAGGCTCTCCATGCTGAATTTAAGAAGGTTCAGAAGTTCCTTTTTCTTCTTTTCATTAAGAAGAAGTCTTATCTGCTCCTGATCCAGGATATGTTCCTTTTCTGAGAGCATTACAATCTCATCATTTTCATGGAAAACTCTTCCCTTGGAAGCCACGTTATTTCTGTCCAGCTCCTCGATGTGAAGCTTTGTCTCATGGAGCTCTTCTATATTACAGGAGTTTCCTATATATACGGTTATAACATTCCCCAGCTCCTTTAGCGCTTCATCGATAAACTCCTGGTCTATGGTCTTGGACTCATCTCCGCAGATGATAGCGGTGTAGAGAAGGTTCTTAACATGATAGTTTACTATCCTTCCCTGGTGGAGTTTTTCACAGCAGAGCTTGTCAGTCACAAAGGCCGTAAGGTCCTTTTCATAGAGTCCCACGGATTCCTTACCGATCTTCTCACCTATCTGCTCGGGATTGCCACTCGCTATTATGAAAAGTCTGTAGGTGCTGTCAGTATCTATATCAAGCCCTCTGTTTGCAGCTTCCTTCGCAATGATACTCCTGTCCTCTACAATCCTTCGCTGCAGTACATCATCCCAGAAGGAACCCTCAACATATTCAAGACTTCCTGCGTAAAGCTCCTCGAATTTCGAAGCCTTCTGTATCTCCTGTCTGTCGCTTAATCTCTGCAGGGCAGACGTGAGCTCCGCCTCCATTCTGTCTGCATTAAAGGGTTTAACCACATAGCCTGATGCCTTGTATTCAATAGCCTGTCTCGCATAATCGAATTTCTCATGGCTTGTAAGGAAAATGAATTCGGTATCGATTTTCTCCTCCCTGACCCACTTTATAAGGTCAAGGCCGCTTCCCATGGGCATCTCAATATCGCAGACAGCTATGCTTATGTCATTGTCCTTAAAAATCCTCTGCGCAGAAGCCACATTATAGGCTGTGTGCACCTTATCTATATGAAATTTATCCCAGTCCACATTGGCGACTATTACGTCCACCGTGGATATATCATCATCTATTACGATTGCATCCATAAACTGCTCTGCCTCTTAACTCTCTTAGGAATCCACATATCTACGCGGCTTCCATGGGTATCTTTATTTGAAAACTCGATAAGGTCATCTCTTCTGTACATAAGACTTAGTGTCTTTTTCAGATTCCAGAGCCCTACTCCGTGTCCGTTTTCCTTGACCTTTACATTTCCATTTTTCACATCCGCAAGGAATTCCTCCGGAAATCCATCGCCGTCATCCTCCACTGTGATGTGGCACATCTCTTCACCATAGTGCTCCTCTGCTTTTGCGGAAATCAATATGGATATCATTTTATCAACTGATACGGCATGCTTGTATATATTTTCAAGAATCGTATGTACAAGGAGCTGCGGAACCGGATAATCCTCCAGTCCCTCTCCGATATCTATAAAATCAAAAACAGAACCCGGATAGAGAATATCCTGCATCGCAATGTAGTCTCTCGCGTGTTCGATTTCCTCAGAAAGCGGCACCGTGTGAAGGCCTGACTTAAACAGGTATCTTACGTTCCTTGAAAGCCTCTCAATGTACTCTCTTATCTCTTCATTCTTGTTCTGATAGGACATACTGTGAATTGTTGTCAGCGCATTAAGGAAAAAGTGAGGCTTAATCTGAAGCTGAACATATTTTAAAGTAGCTTCGTCAAAGGCTATTCTCTCCTCGTAGGATTTCATGCGGAGATTAACAATGGTGTCCATCATCTTGTTGAAGCTCGTATTTATCTGCTGAAACTCTGTGGTGTCCGCATTGTCAGAGAGCCTCACGTTCTGGTCACCCTTCTCGATTTCTCTCATGGCACGAAGAAGGTCAGAAAGAGGTGAAAAAACTGTTTTTCTCGCATAAATGCTCATAAACACCAGCATCAGTATCGCGATTACTATCAGGATTATTATAACCACCTGAAGAATCTGAAAGCCACCATAGACCTTGCTTCTGGTCATACTAAGGAAAAGCGAAAAATCTCCGCTTGCAAAACCGGTTCCGGAAATATAATACTCCTTGTCCGGAGACCATCTGCAAACATCGATATAGTTTTCGGTCAGATAGTCCTTTATCAGACCGTTTCCACCGTGTGTCAGGGATGCATCTTCGTCTGTAGCAGCTTCTATGGCTCCATACTCTGCAATTATCTGGCCATCATCAGACACAAGAGTATATTCAATCCCACTTTCAGGTGAATAAAAATCGGAAATATTTGACACCTTTACAAGAACGCCGAGCATTCTCTTTTTATTCTTATACATTCTAAGAAGATAGCTGTCTTCACCTATTTTCCAATAGAACCAGGATGAAGGCATATTGCCGGGATTATCCTCCACAAGCTGCCGTATAGTCTTCTCTATATTAGATGTCTCTTCGTATGAAATATTAGGCTCTGTCCTTGCTATGTAGGTATCCCCTACAAGGTCATAGAAAACAAGTGTCTGAACGTCACTACTTGTCATTGCTGCCCTGTTCAATATCTGAACCATGTTCTGCGCAGCTATAGCCCTCTGATTTTCATTCCCATACTCGAAGACCTGTATATTTTCATTATTCTGCAAAACCGAAGCCAGCGCCTGCTCGTTGGATTTTAGCACCTCTTCTATTTCGTAGGACGCCATCTCCCTGGCCTGAGTAATGGACGCAGCAGCGCTATCCTCCAGTGTTCCTGATGTATTCCACCACACTGCGGACAGAATAACGATCATGAGCAGAAGGTACCCTACTGAAGCTATGGCTATGATCCTGATAAAGGAGACTTTTTTTGTTTCATCTGTTTTCATAAATAAACCCTTTCGGTTTCGTAGGCTCCTCCCACTGCCCTTGGGCGGTGGGAGGAGCCTTGTAAATTCGTAGCCATTAACCTTGGCTCTCGATATACTTTTGTATAGTGGCTGATGATACTTCGCCTATACTACAAGCAAAATATCCGTCAGACCAAAAGATTTTCTTCTTCCAATACTGTTTAGACAAAAAGTTTGGATATTTCTGCCAAAGATAGTATGTGGTCTGCTGTTTAATAAGTTTTACCATGTCGCAAACTCTGTCCGTAGTATCGTAACTGATAAGAAAATGTATATGGTCTTTATCGGTTTCCATAGCAATAATGCTGTAACCCTTAGAATTGCAGATATCGTATATCTTCTGCTTTACATCGTCAGCGATAGAATCTTTAAGCAGTTGCTTACGGTACTTTGTTACGAGGACTATATGTACTTTTAAACTATACTTGCGCCTGTTATGGCGATTATATCTGCTATCCATAAGCTGTTTTACGATAATGTCGCGATTTTTACGGAAACTCCATTATTGGTATCGTAATCATCCACTATGAGTATTCCATTATCAAGTTCGATTTCGTAACCTGCGTCTTTCAGGGCTTGGATTATTATGTCTTTAACTTTGTTTTCCATGATAAAATCTCCTACAAATAATTGACTTTCACTAATATATATTATATCATTTGTTTAGTGAAGTTACAATGAGGTACACTATGGAACAGATGACAGTCACGGCTAAAATTCAGATATCCGTTAGTGCAGACAATAAGGTTCTACTTGATAAAACCATGTCTGTTTATTCTGCTGCCTGTAATTTTGTGTCTGACTATGTGTTCCGTACTCACGACCTAAAACAGTTCTCACTTAACAAGGTTTTGTATTCTACACTCCGAGAAGAGTTTGGACTTAAATCTCAAATGGCTCAGTCTGTATTTAAGACTGTTATCGCAAGATATAAAACCATTCT
>NZ_AUJH01000022.1:0-75759 GCF_000424125.1 Butyrivibrio sp. FC2001 | reverse complement strand
CAGGTTGCCCACGCGTTACTCACCCGTCCGCCACTAAGATTTAACAAGATTCCGCCGAAGCCTCATCAGCGTTAAATCTCCGTTCGACTTGCATGTGTTAGGCACGCCGCCAGCGTTCATCCTGAGCCAGGATCGAACTCTCACGTTTAAATGTATCTCATCACCGAAGTGACTTGATCGTTCGTCTGACCAGAACTTAAGCTTGGCTTTTGTTCTGTCCGTTTTACCTTTAGTTAGGTTGTTTTGTTCTCTGAAATTTCTTTTTTGGAATTTTCAGGGTTGCATTACTATTTCATTGTCAATGTGCTTTGTCTTGGCTTGTCAGCCGCAACTCTGATATAATATCATGTTGACAACTCACTGTCAAGAACTTTTTTAATTTGTTTTCGTTCGCTTTATCTAGTGATCCGCTGAAACCTTCCGGTCAGCCGGCTGTCACTCGCAGCGAGCGAATATAAATATATCACCCACCCCTGTATGTGTCAATTACTTTTTTCATTTTTTTAAACTTTTTATAAAAACTTTAAAAATGTGGCTTTATTACAGGGGTTTCGGGCATTTTCCGAAGAAAATTTGCAATAAAAAATCCCCGGTAAATTACCGGGGAATAATTTGAACGGAGAAAGAGGGATTTGAACCCTCGCACCGCGTGAACGGTCTACACCCTTAGCAGGGGCGCCTCTTCAGCCACTTGAGTATTTCTCCATGTCTGAAAACCTCTACCAAATGGTATTTGGTTGTCGCGAATGACTGTATCATTAACGCAAAAGTAATTATACAAAGTAGAAGTATTGTTGTCAACAAGTCTTTTCATGTTATTTCAAAAAACTTATACATTACTATAATATTATGACAATTACTTTATATAAGTAGTGTTTACTCCGTACAGAATTCCTCTATAGCTGTTTCGTATAGATTGTTTCCCTCACTATCTATAACAACTATTGCAGGGAAGTCCTTTACTTCAAGTCTTCTGATAGCCTCTGTGCCAAGATCGTCATAGGCTATAACTTCAGATTTAACTATAGCTTTGGAAAGAAGTGCACCTGCACCTCCGATAGCAGCCATATATACTGCTCCGTTTCTTACTATGGCATCAATTACTTCCTTGGAGCGTTTACCCTTTCCTACCATTCCTCTAAGTCCCATATCAAGAAGTCTGGGCGCATACTTATCCATTCTGCTTGCTGTTGTGGGGCCTGCTGAACCAATTGGCCTTCCTTCTCTGGCAGGTGAAGGTCCCATATAGTATATGACGTTACCCGAGATATCAAGAGGAAGAGTCTCCCCTTTATCTAAGGTCTCGTTCATTCTCTTATGGGCAGCATCTCTTGCAGTATATATAACTCCTGAAATATATACCATATCTCCGCTATGTAATGACCTGGCTGTATCTGAATCAAATGGTGCTGTTATTTTTCTTTCCATGTAATGCGTCCTTTTACAACTTATTATAGTAAGCTTTTTGCTTTTTTTAATGTGCTAAATAATTTGTGTTTCTTCTATATATAGTATGTATTATTTACTATTTTGCTTTTAGACCACAACACTTCGATGTCTGTTTACGTGACAGCATATATTTATTGCCACAGGAAGTCCTGCAATATGTGTTGGATATGTATTGATGTTTACAGCAAGGGCTGTAACTGTTCCGCCAAGTCCGCCAGGACCTATTCCTGTCTTATTTATTCTTGCAAGAACCTCTTCTTCCATATCCTTTACATAGGGTATCTCTGAATGCTCTCCGACTTTTCTTGTGAGTGCTTCCTTAGCCATAAGCGCACACTTTTCAAATGTACCACCCACTCCGACTCCTACTACCATAGGAGGACATGCATTGGGACCTGCATCCTTAACAGCCTGCACTATTGCATTTTTCACACCTTCTTCGCCGTCTGCGGGCTTAAGCATGAAAACCCTGCTCATGTTCTCGCTACCAAAGCCCTTTGGAGCTATGGTGATCTCAACCTTATCACCGGGGACAATATTATAATGAATAACTGCCGGTGTATTATCGCCGGTGTTCTCTCTTATAAGAGGATCCTTTACTACGGATTTTCTAAGATACCCTTCTGTATATCCCTGTCGTACACCTTCATTGATGGCATCGGTAAGAACCCCGCCTTCAAAGTGTACTTCCTGACCTACATTCACAAAAAACACAGCCATTCCTGTGTCCTGGCATATAGGTATCTGGTCATTCCCTGCAATTTTAAGGTTTTCTTCCAGCTGATCAAATATGCGTCTTCCCAGATCGGACTTCTCGAGTTCTTTTGCTTTTTTTATAGCCTCCTCCATGTCCGGTGAGAGTTTATGGTTTGCATCTATACACAATTCTTTTACAGCCTTTGTTATTTCTGATACGTAAATATTTCTCAAAGCATTCCTCCGAAGTAGATAATGTACCGCCTATGCTCAATTAATTATTTTAATAACTCGCAGAGCTCCTTTAATTCTTCAGCTGAGGGCTCTGTCGGTTTCCAGAGTATGTGCTGTCCGTCATTTTCATATCTGGGTATTATATGTAAATGGAAATGATGTACTGTCTGGCCTGCTGCCGCACCGTTATTCTGAACAAGATTGAGTCCATCTGCTGAAAGCTTATCCTTTAATTTAGCTGCAAGTTTTTTCGCAAGCTTCATAGCTTCAGCTGCTGTATCCTCGGGAAGCTCAAAGAGATTTGCATAATGATCCTTGGGCAGAATGAGACAGTGTCCCTTGGTTGCCGGTCCGTTATCCAGTATTACATTGAATTTCTCATCCTCATAAATTGAGTTTGTGGGAATTTCACCGTTAGCAAGTTTGCAAAAAATACAATTTGAATCCTTCATAACCATTCCTCCATCGTATACTTCTTTCTTCCTATTATTGTTATAAGCAGAGCAATTATCACTCCGCCTAACAGTCCACCGATATGAGCAGCATTATCTATATTGTCTGCTGTAAAACCACTATAGATTGAAAGCCCTATCATAAGCGCAAGTCTCACCATCAGGTTGGAGCCTTTTCTAAGGTTTTTCCTTCCGAAGAAGACAATCACGGCAACTGCACCTATGATGCCAAATACTGCTCCGCTGGCTCCTATAGCCGGGATAAAGTTTCCTGTTCTATAGTCCCAATATGTGCTGGCAAGATTCCCTATTATTCCTGAAAGGAAATAAAGGAAAGTATAAGGAATATGCCCCAGGTCATATTCCACATTGGCTCCAACAAAAAAGAGTATGAGCATATTGCTGAAGAGATGCTCTACATCTGCATGCAAAAACATAGCTGACACCAGTCTGTAATAGTCTGTTCCTGCCAGAATGAGTTCGCTTCTGTGGTCAAACTTATCCACAAACATCCCACCTGCAAAAAAGCCATATATAAATATGATAATATTCAAAGCAATGATTATCGTGTTTATATATGAAGACTTTAGTATGCCTATCTGTCTGTTCCAGAAGGCTTCTGTATAGTCCTCTTGCTTTTTTTCGATGTATTGCTCCCGCTGCTCTTCTTTATATAGATCTCTTTCTTCGTCCATATTGTTGAAATCGCTCAATATCACTTAAATTCAAACAGCTGATCCATACTTCTAAGCAGTTTGAAATCTCCCTTCATCTTGAGATTACCTTCCATGAAGGCTCTTTGGAAGGTAAGTCTTCCGGAGACGATCTGTTCAAGAATTGTGGTGTTCATAGAAACATGAACGCTGCACTCAGATGCCTCTCCAAGCTTACACTCCATATCCTGGTTATCTATTCTGATCATGATGTCCTTGTCCTTAGGCTGATCAAGGAGAGACACCTGGTAAATAGCATGTATGCCTGCAACCGGTTTAAAATGTTTTTTAAAGCCGTTCACAAAATCTGCTGCATGCTCAGTTGCATGGTCTTTATCCATTTTGTCTCTGAAAATGCTGCTGAGCTCCTGTATGTCCTCTTTCTGCTTTTGTACATATTCCTCATTTGAAACATAGCGTGAAAGCTGCTCTGTTTCCTGTGGAGTAAGATCTGTGATCTTGGTTATGGATACCCTGTTCTTTACAGCCTGATTACTGGTGGGAAGGGACTCCATCTTCTGATTCATATTACGGTAGATGTTCTCTGCCTTTTTCTCGATGAGATTCTGATAGGTCTCATTTCTCTCGAAGGTAGAAGTATCTGCTATATATCCGCATATTCCATCAAGCGGTATTCCGCCAAGTATCTCCCATGCAGAAGAGAGCTCCATCATTCCCTCACGTTCTCCGTGAGTTGTGGACATGACTATGGGCGCCATATATAAGCCTGAAAGCTTTTCTTTATCACCATAAAGCCAGCAGGCATCCAAAAACTGATGCATATATCCACCTACACCAAACCACTCTACTGTTGATGCCAGTATTATTCCATCCGCATTTTTAATTGTTCCGGGAAGAGCTGTGATTCCATTTTTTTGCTCGAAAAGATTAAACTGCTCCACCTGCACATTTAACTCTTTAAAGACTTCCGTCATCTTGGAAAGGACTAAAAGCGTAGGATCGTCGATGATTCCCCTGCCACCGTAGTAAATATTAATTTTCATACCGCACTCTCCATTTGAAATTCGATCAAGTTAAAGCTTATTATACCATAATTCTCATTGGTTTTAGCGGAATGCATATACACATTTTCCAAAGGATACCTCATCATCCTCCTTAAGAGGAGCTTCTTCGTTGGGCATGAGTCTTTTCCCGTTAATGTAGGTACCGTTGGTTGAGTTGAGATCTTGTATCCATACTGTGTCCTCACCTTTATCTGGCTTATAGATTTTTGCATGCATTCTGGATACGCTCTTATCACTGATGATCACATCTGAGCAGGAATGGAGCTTACCAACTATGACAGGGAGGCTACCCAGATCGATATTGTTAAGCTCCGATTCCTCCTCAGCATATAGCTTATGTGCTCTTTCTCCAAAGTCCATTGTAAGTAAAACTGTTTCTTCTCCGTCATCATCCTCCGGAATCGGCGCTTCATTTCTTATATAAGGAGCTGGATTATTCTTCGTTTTCTTAGGTGTCTGTTCTTTCTCTTTATATGTAGTGATCTGAGGTTCTATCTCTCTATCTTCGTCGTCTTCGTCGTTATCATCCTTCTTTTTCCTGATGAAGGCTTTATCATTTTTCCGAAGCTGTATCAGGAAGCATGTAAGAGACATCATGATAGACACCATAAAAACTGCAATATCCAGAATGCTCTCTTCATAAGTGAGAACGTACGCATATCTCAGGTATACGAGAATCCCTGCAACAATAGCAAAAAGCATAGCCATTAGGAAATGCCCGCTTATTGGAAGCTTTATCTTTATCTTCTTTTCCTGGATTTTTTCATCATCGTCATCATCAAGGTCTTCATCATCATCGAAGTCTAAGTCATTGCGTTTAGGAAAATTATCAGAGGGCACTTCATCAATAATGAAGCTCACCTGCTGTTCTTCCTTTTCTTCTGCTATAACATTTTCAAGGAATGCAAAATCAATTCCGCTTCCGTCATAGATAGAATCCAAAAGCTTATATATCAGCTTTGCACCCCTTTCATCCTCCATATCTGCGTATTCCATTATGCTTTCCATGAAGGCTTCATCAGCAGTTTCCTCGTGACCGGGATCATAGATAAACGAAAAGCGTCCGGAGGATAATTCTTCAAAAACACCCACCGGGGATAAGATGATATGGCATGGATCAAGCAGGTAATCTCCAAGATTCCTGGCAGTCTGCACCAGGTCTTTAAAAAAATTCATGAGCTTTTCATAGGACATCTTTTTCCTGTCGTATCTATTTTTTAAGCTCTGCCTTGAGTCTATCTCGTAATACAGGTAGTAACACTCATCCATGTTTCTCAAGGTAAATGGAAGAAGTCCATTTATCTTGTTGTTTTCAAGCATCTTATATTGGAACAGGTTCTCCTCACTTACCTCTGTCTTCATTATTAGATAGTTGTGCTTAGAATCCTTAAAATACTGTATATCCATTTATCATTCCCTTTCCTTATTTGTGTGTCCCTTGAAAATATCCATGGTTCTTTTTATTCGCCTGACAGTTTTAGCATTATTCCTGATTTTTACGCGAGCTGCTGCCTCGGACTCCCAGATCTGTGGAATTTTTGAAAAATAGCCATACAAGGCTCTGTGATTTGTCCGAATTTTTCCAGTTACAGTTATTTCTTTCCCACTTTGACCGGAGCCGATTTCAGGAGCACTGCTCCCAAAGTATTTCCCTGCTGTCTTATCTGATGCATGGTCAGCGATATACTCTGTCGGTGAGCCATAGCCCTGCTTTTCATATAAGAGGGCTGACCTGAATCCCAGAATATAGACGTCCTGGGCTAGGATGCACCTCCCGTATACAAGGAAAGACATATAAATAATCAGTACGATTCCAAATATCGCTGCAGGAATTACTAGCGCAGCTTCCACCGTCATATATGCATCGATGTTTTTCTTATTCTTTTTATTAATTGAATGCAAAGCTCATTACCCCCAATCCTGCAGTTAAGAACGGAATAAAGGCAAGTGTGCTTTTACCATTTACTCTGTGCATTGCAAGAAGAATTACGCTTGCGATGGCTGAAAAGCAAAAGCCTATAAAAATCGCAAGCATCATATCTGTCATTCCCATAACAGGGCCTAAGGAGAGCGCCATAAGGCCATCTCCTAATCCAAGTCCCTGCCGTGATATAAAGCAAATAATAATAAGCAGAACGCCGGGAAAAAGTGATAATAAAAGATCATTAATATTTGCTCTTTCCGCTGACAGCTGATACAGACAGTAAATGAAGGACAACAGAATCTGAACGAACGGGAATGATACCGGTATCTTCTTACTTCTGATATCAAAAATCGCCGCGCAGGATAATAGGATCAGCGCAATTGTTTTAAACATTAATTCCGTTTCGTAATAGCTGTCTATTGAATTAAGTATTTCCATCTTCATATAATCCTTTCATTTTTATCTGGCGCACTCACTGCATGGACTTCTGCCTGCTGCCTCAGATAGGCGTACTGTTTTTATAGTTCTTTTTATTCCACTACAGTTTCTGTCGCTGTGGTATCTGTTTCCATAATTGGTTATATAGACTGTTTGTCCTGCTCTTTTTCCGCAGTACTCACAGGGGTAAAACTTTCCTCTGTCCTTATTTCTCTTTGATGAGACTTCTTTTTTGGAGACGCTTTTGACAGAAAGCTTAAGATGAGAACAATCAAGGCTTTTGTGATAAGCTGTTCCGCTCTCAGTGATATATACAAGCTCATCCTCTTCTTCATCATCCTCCAGGGCTTCGCCTCTAACGTCATAGCCCGTAAATGCATGCCCATAAAATCTACCCTCAACAGAGAAGTTTTTAAAGGCAGCTATTCCAAAGAGCGGATGTACCTTATATGTTGCGACAATATCTATGACATCACCGTCAGATTCCAGGGCTGTCTGCGCAAAGCTAAGTCCTGATGATCCGTTGCAGATAGGGCTGTGCTCTAAATAGTCCTCGCCAAGGTATTGCTTAACCATACGGCTTGCCATCGCAGCATTTACTGCGCCGGACACTATATCCTCAGTTGTGCCACCTTCTCCGTATCCTAAAAAGGATTTTGTAGCAGCTTTGTTGATCATTATCTGGCTGCCTGTCTGATGTAAGGCTGCTTCCAAATCGCATTGGAGTTTTAGAATGTCAAAAACGCATAAAAGATTTACAAAAAAGAATAGGAATATAGGGAGCACTATTGATGCCTCAACTGTGACAGAAGCAGCCAACGATGACCTTTTTCGATAGGCCCGAAGAAGCACAAAGTCCTTTATGAAACTATCAATTACCATAGATTTCTTCGAACGATTTTCCATTTTATTTTCCAATTTATTTTTTCCTATTTGTATTATTTATTGAAAAAGGCCATCGCTGGCTACTCCTGTTTTACTCAAACATCTCGTAACCATAGACACGCTCTATTTCTATCCTTTTGTTGTATGCACCATTAATATCAAACTGAGCACTTAATACATCTACGCAGTTGTCTATCCTGAATCCGGAATTTCCTTCCGTTTTTCTTATGTTCATCTCAATGATGTCCATTAGTCTCTTTGTTTTCTTATCCTTACCTTCCATAAAGATGAGCATATTAAGATAATCCTCATAGCTTAGTCCTGACCCGCCGCCATTTTTCAGGTGATCCCTGAATTCAAGCATGTTTTCGATGGACAGATTCCAGGATTCAGCTGTCTTTATGATCGGAACCTTTCCGCCGCTGAGTAGAATCCTTAGGTCTGATATTGTCTCTGCGAAGGTCCAGGCAAAGACTATTGCCATCTTAATGACCTCCTGAAGCTCGGGGAGGGTTAATAATACCGATGCAGTAAGTGCCAATGCCTCAGCCTCTGCAAGCTTTGCTGCGTCTGACATGATGTATGCAAAGTTTGCCGCTTCCTTCCAGAGAAAGAGTTTTTCGACCACCTTTTCAAGATTGGCATAGTCACTGTCCTTCCCGGCATAGATATATTCAAGCTCGTACTTTAATCTGGTATCTTCCTTCTTCTGCCCATAGCATCCACATTTTTCATGAAGATATTTCTCAAATAGGAGTGTCGGTCCGATTCCTGTATCCTCAGATTCATCAAGTCCTGTTCCTTTATTAAGGCTACGGTTTGATGCGTATACCGAGGAATCGATTGCAGCTGAAGATATTGCATTTATGTCGGGAGCTGCAAGGGAAAGGATTCCTATACTTTTCTGGGCTGTTACCTGTCCGGCAGGGTTATCAGCGTAATAGGTTTCATCCTCACCGTTGCCATCGGTATCTGCATAATGTGGCTGCGATATCTCACTTTGGTTGTCATTTGCTTCCTGTTCCACATCTGTTTCATCAAAGCCGCTTCTTTTAAGTTCATCCACATTATCCTGAATGCTTCCAATCGCTGCTTCTACCGGATCCACTTCCATGTATTTAAGGATCTGCCTTCTTAAAACAGCTCCGCCGCCATCTGATGCAAAGGAGTAACCCGTTATATTCACCTCACTGAGCTTTGCCGGCATCAGCGTTGTTCTTCCTGTAACTTTTCCGATTGTTGTCATCTCAAAGTTCTTTGAAAAATAATCTTCCAGATGCTCTCTTGTTTTGATTATTGACCCTGTATTTGTTCCGTAAGCTGTGTCGATGAAAAGAAGTCCGTATTTATCGAAAAGCTCTCTGTTATATTCTCCAAGCACTGAGTTCATCGCTATATCCATAGAAAGCTCCGACTTCATTTTCACTGCGCCGCTTCTCGCACCCTGTAGGAGTGCAAGAATAAGCGCAAGAATTATTGTCAGCGAAAGTGACAGATACACGGTCATATAGGCATCAGCCTGTAACCTTCGCCGCATCGTCGTTAATTGTTTTAAAGATCTCGGTAACAAGTCCGTCTATCTCCTTCTTGAAAACTATGACCAATCCAATGAGAACAACGATTATGAGAATTACTTCGACCGTTCCCATTCCTGACTCATCATTTATCAGTTCCTTAAATTTTTCTTTGGCACTATATGCCAGGTCTCTTGATCGGGCTCCTAATAAAGAAACCCTTTTTAATAATGTTTCCTTCATTTTTCCTCCTTGTGTTGAAATATTATTTATAAGTAACACCCTGTGGGCGATTACTCTCTGTCAGAATGAGAGATATGCCGGCACCATGATAACTACCATTACGATTAGCAGCATCATTACCATCGGAACAAGAAGCTTTGTTCCGGCCTCTTCTCCGAGCTTTCTTGCATAGGACATTCTCTCCAATGTGGCTTTATCTGATTCCTCGCGAAGAAGCGTCAGCATTTCCGAATTTCCTTTTTTGAGATTTTGTGACAAAAGTGTCACAAGTCTTGCGTACTGCTGTGAGCCGCAGCGTATTCCCAGACGCTCATATACATTTATTTCCGGGACTCCGCTCTCAAGCTCTCTGCAGCTTTTGGTTATCTCTTCATATAAAAAGCTCTTTTTTCCACCTTCCCTGATATGCTCTTTATATTCCTTGGAAAACTTCATAAGGATTGCTCTTACTGACATTCCGCTTCCCATATAAAGAACAAGTCTTGATACAAATCCCGGATACTCCAAAGTCATTTGCTTTCGTCTGTCCTCAACCTTCTTTGAAAGGTCCTTGTCACCCATAGCAAATATTGAAATTGCTGCAATGACTGACATAAGAAGAATCAAAAAGCTGTTATCCTCTGTCTTCTCTTTCCAGAAAAGTGTTATTCCTTCAGCATCTGCAGGAAGTGAAAAGCTGTCCTTAGTCCTTGTTTCTTCCTCTGTCTCTGTAAGGCTCTCGTTTACCTCCTGGTACAGGATTTCCTCATCAGTAAAGTCTTTAGGGATTACCTTTACGTCAAAGACATGCTCCCATTCGTAATCCTTGTATTTAATAGTCGCTGTAAGAAGAGACTTTTCTCCTTTGAACGAAATGTCATCATTTATGGTCTTCCCGTCGGAATGAAGGGCATCGATATTATCGGATTTCCAGGATATTTCGAAGGGATAGCCTTTAATTTTGTCAGGAAGATAAAGATCCTCTTTTACATGGTTTAGGTCTTTGTTTTCTCCAACTATTACAGTAGAAAGCTCGCTGATAAGCTTCGTATAGAGCTTCTCCGCTTCAGCTTTCGTGTATTCGATCTCACTTATTTTTAGTGAAAAATCTCCGACGCTTTCACCATTTTCATCAACCGCAACAAGCCTTGCTTCCTTTTCTCCCTTGCCATAGTCGCTTCTCATGATTTCGCCTTCAGCATTAAGGTTTGATTCCCTGCCCGAAGAATATGCTGCAAGGATTGCAAGCATTGATCCCATGAATATGAGTATCAGCATGGTGCTAATTTTCTTTATGTAATAAGAGGAAAGCTTTTTATTTATGTCCCCCTCTGAGTCAAGCTTTATTAGGTTATCCTTCACATGTCTTCTTCCGGGAGAACTTAGGAAAAACCTGTTTTTCCTCAAGAACCTTCTATATATGTAGGAGGCTGTTTTCATAAACAGTTTCTCAATCCCGGATGTTGCTTCTTCCTCGGAGATACTCTCATCAGATGAAAGGAGAGCCAGAAGCATCATGTACAGGGGAATAACCAAATACAAAACGTATATATATTTCATGTGTGTCTCTTTCTAAATCTCGATATCTATTATTCTTTGCATGAGTATGTATGCTGCGATGTAGATCACAAGACAGGCTGTCATCACGGTTATTCCAAGGATGTTTCCGTACAGAGCATCAAAAAATCCGGGGTTCGTTATACCGACATAAGTCATGATCCCAAAGGGTACGGCCTCCATAATCTGGGCTTCCATACGCTTTGCTGCTATAAGGACGTCTATCTCATTTTCAACTTCCATTCTTTTTCCTATGACGTCGATGCACCTTTCTATAGTGTCAGTCATATTTCCGCCGCTTCTTTTCGCTATTGCAAAAACTCCTGCAAATTCTTCTATATCCTTGTTTTTGCTTCTTTTTCCAAGCTCCCTGATCATGGCCTCGATGGTGACGTTATTCTTAATTCCCTGCTCTATGCTCAGGAGCTCCCTGCAGATAGGCGAACTTTTTCCGTAAAGAATGCGCATGTCATGTATTGCTTCAGAAAAAGAATTTTCGATAGAATATCCTGCTTTTCCTGCAGCAAGAACAGACATCATTGCATCCTTGAACTGAATTCCAAGATCATGATTTTCTTTCTTCTGCTTTCTTTCTTTTTGAATAACAAACCAGGGGATCGACAGTGGAAACATCAGAATTGATGCAATAAAACTGCCATAGAAGAGTTTTCCGATAATGAAAAGAATAAGAATGTTTCTTCCTATAAGTGGAATATCAAACGCTGTTACTTTGAGCTCCAAAACCCGCCGCTTCCAGCTTTGATACATTTTCAAGTTCATTCTCGCACCTCCATTCTCCGACTATTTTTCCGGATTCGTTTGTGCCAGTCTCATGAAATTTATAAAGTGTACGAATCTCTATTTCGTCTGTCATATCGTTAATCCTTCCTGTCAGCTCGCATACCTCAAGGACTTTTCTTGTTTTATCCCTGAGTCTTCCAAGCTGAACAATAATATCTATTCCTGAGGCGATCTGCCCTCTGACCGCTGACAAGGGTATATCCATTCCCATGAGAAACATTGTCTCAAGTCTTGAAAGCATGTCTTTTGCGCTGTTGGCATGACCTGTCGACATTGATATATGACCGGTATTCATAGCCTGTAGCATATCTACGCACTCATCACCTCTGACCTCTCCAACGACAATTCTGTCAGGTCTCATTCTGAGCGAAGATTTTATAAGGTCACGAATGGTGATTTCCTTACATCCCTCCACATTGGCATTGCGTGTCTCCATCCTAACAAGGTTGGGGACATGCCTTATCTGAAGCTCAGCGTTGTCTTCTATCGTAATAACTCGCTCATCCTTTGGAATGCTGTCAGATAATGCATTTAAGAATGTAGTCTTTCCAGAACCCGTTCCGCCGGATATAAAAATGTTATAACCAGCCTTTACCAGTGTCTGTAAGTATTCTGCAAGATCCTTTTCAATTGAACCAATGCTGATAAGCTTATCGATGGTAATGGGATTATCCGGAAACCTTCGTATAGTCAGTATCGGTCCGTTCAGTGCGACCGGAGGAAGCACCGCATTCACTCGGGATCCGTTTTCAAGACGGGCATCAACTATAGGAGACGCTTCATTTACTACTCTGTTACATTTGCTTACTATCTGCTGAATGACATCCTCGAGCTTAGCGACGGATTCAAATCTCATTTCATGTCTGAAAAGTCTGCCATTTTTTTCAACAAAGATGTGGTCGGTTCCGTTTACCATGATCTCCGTGATCTCCGGATCATCCACCAGGAGCTGTAAGACATCAAGCTTTCTTATCGAAAAGAAAAGCTCCTGCCTTAGTCTAACCTTCTCATCAAGAGAGAGTTTTATGTTCTTACACTCTGTTAGTATTCCTCTGTCTATTCTTTCAAGCATCTCTTCGTCATCAACATCTCTGGTAAAATCCATGCTCTCAAGAATGTTTTCTCTTATTTTTATTTTCAGATCTTCATGTTTCAAAGCACGCTTCCTCCGCTCCTGCTTATCCTGTGGAGCTTCTTCATATCAAAGCTGTCATCATTTTTAAGTTCTTCCAAAAACAAATTGCTTCTCATAGTTGCAAAGTAATCATCATCCCAAAGCATATAAAGCTCATCACACAGATGGATCATTCCGAAAAGATCTCTTACTCCCTCGGAAATATCCAGGATCAGATTCTCGTATTTTCCGGTGCTACCTATCATTCCGATAAGTTTTTCATATTCCTTTGCAGTGATCATTCTGCTCTGACAGGCAGAATTGGAAGCTGGAATAAAATCCATCTCATTGTCATGCTTAAGTATTCTCTCTAAATAAATGCCGAATTTATCACCTGCACATTCCGCAAAGTACATAAGATCTATCAGATTTTCTTCATAAGCTTCGTTTCGTATAGTTTCATTGGTGCAAAGACAGTCCGTATTTATATAGATGGTTTTCTTATTTTTAGACAGTTCCTTTGCATAGGTAATCGCTTCCTTTGTCTGATTATTATTAAGTACAGGCGTATAAAACCCTGTCACCTTCATTCTGTCTTCAGATAAGGTGTCCTTCCCCTTAACTACCAGGCCCGGAATATCGAGACACATGCTAAGAATTGTATCCGTAATCTTTTCGCTCTTTTGATATTTATCTGTATATCTGATATCAGCATTTTGATTACCGTAGGTTGGCTCATCCTCGGAAAGACATTTTTCTTTTTCTCTTAAAACCAGTACATGTTCAAAGCCATTTATAGCTGACCTTTCATATAGTGACTGAGATATCAGAAGTAAAATGTTCTTTCCCTTTTCTATAAAGCCTGAAAGTCTGTCTGTATCCGTGATCCCATATATCTCAAATGAGATGCTGAGGTTATCTCTTATGTAACCATCAAGCTTTTTCAAATAGTTCTTATCGCTGTCGCATATTATTAAGATGTTCTTATTCATAATTCATTTCCTCGTAAATCACATACATACCAGTGCGTTTTCTCCGGTCACCAGAAGTACTGCAATAAGTACCGGAACCGCAAAGTGGATTGTTTGTCGCATTTTACCTTTAACAATGATCTTTATTATTCCGATCAAAGCTCCGATAACAAAGGACATTATCATGCAGCAGATAAGCTCACCCGTAGGGAGGAACAGTGATATAACAGTAAGTAGTTTAAGATCACCTGCGCCGATGCCCTTCACCATGTAAACCGGAATAAGTATTAAAAAGGTTATCAGCATTTTTATTCCCATCTCTTTAATGGAGATGTTCATTTCCTTATCCAGGAAGCTCATCATCACTCCTGCCAGAGCTCCGATAAGGAGCCAGGCGTTAAAAATTTTGTTTTTCAATATATCTGTAATTGCTGACCCTGCAGCCAGGCAATATAAAACCGAAAGTGTCATTGTTTTTTCCTTTCATAGAGATTTGTAAATATGCCGGTGCTTATGCGAATGCATTAAAGAATGATCAGGGGACAGAATGCCTACACCGGCATATTTAGTTTTTAAAACTGATGTTGCCTATCCATTTCCAATTTTTCTTGGACAACGGTGACGATATTATCAAAAGCTTTCTGAATGCACAACCCCACTAAATGCCGTGTTTTTTTGTTTCGATTTTTTTCTTAAGGAATTCTTATTTTTATATGTACGGCCAATAAATAAGCCGAACAGATCACTAAAAAGTTACCTGTTCGGCTGTTTTATTAATATATAGTAGGAAAAATTCCCAAATTGTAAATATTAAGCTTTTTTTAAATTTTTAGGCCATATATCCTCTGGACATAACATTGTCAGCAAAACTCTCCTTTAAATTGCCCTTTCCGTAGGTCAGACCTGCGTATACCTTGGGTACATTTGTCATAAGGGCCTCATCATTATTCATCTTTTCAAGTTGAACATAGGCTGAGTGAAGAGCTTCGAAGGTTTTGTTTACATGATTCAGTTCCTCATCACTGTTTTTTGCTGTCGCTATAAGGATCTGTCTCTTTTCAAAAAGATATAGAGCAAGAAGGTTTTTCCCCAGTTCATAATTAAGATTTAGGGAATGTATCAGCTCATCGATACAGTTCATCGCTTTTGATAATCCTTCCGAAAAACCCTTCTTGTCGTCTAATTCCAGTGCATCCTTTGCCTCAGCGAGATAATCAAGAACCATCTCATAGAGGATTGTGATCATCTGGGTTTTATTTGCCATTGTGATTCTTCTTGTATAAACCTGTATTTTTTCCTGTGTCATATCAGATTACCTCAATTCCAAAATAATTACTGAAGGAGCTGTAAAACCTGCTGAGGTCTTTCGTTTGCCTGTGCAAGCATGCTGGTTCCTGCCTGTGACAGTACCTGCTGAGTTGAGTAAACTGTCATTTCCTCAGCCATATCCACATCCATTATTCTGGAATATGCTGCTGTCATGTTTTCATTTGTGACATCTATATTGCTGACTGTATGATCAAGTCTGTTCTGATATGCACCAAGTCTGCTTCGAATATCGGAAATCTTTTGAAGAGCATTGCCGATATCCTCTATTGCCTGATCGGCACCCGTATGGGGTGCTGCTTTTATGCGCTCATCTGATGCAGCTTCTACGTTTTCTAATATTTTGTTGTAATCCTCTTCTGTTATTTCACCATTGTCGCATCTTCTTCTGGCTTCTGCTATGGTTCTTGCTTCTTCAACGTTGATGAAATGAAGGACTTCTCCATCCTGTCCCCTTGTATAATCCAGGCGCTCATCTTCGGCGTTGTAATATGTTGTATTTATGATCGCCTCTTTTTCTACAGCTGTAAGGTAATCACAATTATTAATGAACTCTACTGCATCGATCAGATCATCTGTATAGGTTCTGCTGACATCGGTATATGCAATACCAAGATTTGTCAGGGTTATCTTGGGTATTCTGATATCAAGGGTCTGTCCTTCGTTAGCACCAACCTGCATAGTCATGGCACCCTTTCTGGTGAGCTCCATGTCTATTCTCTCTCCTTCGAGATTCTTGTTGGCTTTTATTTCTATCTCTTTTCCATCTCTTGTGGACAGCTTGATAATGTCTCCGTCAACGCTGACGTTTGCCTGGTACATGTAGTTAACTTCTTTTTCTCTGCCCTGGGCCATTGTTATTCTGGTGACATCGACTTTTACAGAATCAGCTTTATATCCCTTATCATCTACAAGGGTAACCTCACCGGTACTCTCGTTATATTCACAGTAAAGGCCTTCTATGTAATACTTTCCGCTATCGATAACGTCACTATAGCTGTTTACTGTGACATTGGGCTCTGTTACATCATCGATTGTGACATAGCCTCTATAATCAAAGGAACCGTCCAGAAGAGTCTGTCCATTAAACTGGGTTGCCTCTGATATTCTTGTGATTTCCTCTTTAAGCTGTGCTACTTCATCCTGGATAATTCGAAGATCGGTCTCACTGTTAGTTCCGTTTGCAGCCTGAATTGCTACTTCGCTCATTCTCTGCAAAATATCATGAACCTCTGTCAGTGTTCCGTCAGCGGTCTGGATTACTGAGATAGCATCTCCTGAGTTACCGCTTGCAGTCTCAAGACTTCTGATCTGCGCATGCATTCTTCTGGATATTGCCAGTCCTGAGGGGTTATCCTTAGCATTTGCTATTTTGAGACCGCTGGAGAGTCTCTGTATTGATTCTGAAAGTTTGTTGTCGTTTGCAACAAGTGCATTGTTCGCTATCATTGCTGAAATGTTGTAATTGATCTGCATGATGACCTCCGATCCTTTTTATGCCTATACTGCGTGTACAAAAAGTTCTGCCATCCTTAGCAATGTGCGATTATCGAAAACTCCACTTTCCGATCCTGCTACCGCTGTTCCGGCTTCCTGCCTGCGGTAAAATATTCCTATATCTTTAGAGTCTACTTCAAGGGAAGGTTCATTTTCCCTTATTCCTGCTATAAATCTTTCTCTTACTTCTGTCATATAATCTGCAAGTGTCCCTGAGCTTGGATAGGTTGCTGCAAAGGCTCCCTTCAGCCTTCCATTATCTATTGTCATAGCCATGGAAATATGTCCATAGTCCTCTGTCTCCAGCTCTGCTTCAACCTTTTTTCCCTCTTGTGAGCCGTCTCTTAATGTCACATGCATTGAAACGATTCTGCCATCGATTTCCACAGGTATCTCAAAATTGTTTTCTTTAGCAAGACCTGCTGCCACCGAAAGCTGCTTCTGCATAAGATGAATTGATCTGACATCAATATATGTATCCGTTTCGTAGGAAAGCATCTCATTAAGCTGCATTGCAAGATCAGTAATCTTTTCCTCGTAAGCTTCCTGGTAATCCTCTTCCTCTATAAGGTCTTCTAGCATCTTCTGACGGGTTTCCTTAAATGCCAGCTTTGCTATCTTTTCAGCATGATCCCATACAGATTCTTCCCTGCCCTTTCTTCCGGCCTTGAGGTTTAAGTATGCCTGCACGTTTTCTATGTTTGCTTCTATGCCGTACTTAATAAGTTCCTCAGATGCTTCTCCAGAAATATGGGACTGCGCTACTTTTCTGATGCTTTCTGCTCTTTCATTAAGGTAATCCATCTCTGCCTTAAGGCTGTCCTCTGATTCCTTTGCTTCCTCGAGCCTTGTTGCAAGTTCATCAAGAAGCATATCTTCCTTTGCCTTGGCTGTATGGAGCTTATCAGGTTCTAGGTTGTCATAGACAATGTCAGCTTTCTCACTGTAATAAACAAAGGCTGTTTCTATCTGTGCTGAGATTGAAGGCTTTGAAGAGGTAGCTGCTTCTAACCCTCCAAAATCATCATCAACCTTGTAATCCATGCCCTTCTTACTTGTTTTTGCTGTTCTTGTTGCTGCAAGGAGATTCTCTATTGTCATCTCTGCTCCTGTCTCTAAAACCGTTCCTATAGCAGCATTGTCAGTAGCCTTAAGAGTATGGAAAAGTCTGTATATTCCTATGTATGATGCCTTCTCCTCAGGAGATATTTCGGCATTTTTCTCAAGTTTATAAAGGAATTTGGAATACTTTTCCTCCTGCTTTGATGAATCCTTGTCCTGCCTTGAAAGTTCGCTTCCAAGCTCTTCAAGTGTCATCTTCAGAGGATTGTGTCCATCCCTTATCATATTAAGAACTGCACTTGGCTTTAATTTATTAACTACATTCATGAGCTTTTCATCTACAGTTCTTACTCTTTCGATATTCTCTTCAGATATTTCCATTCGGTTGTAGCCGAGAATTCTTGCAGCTCTTTTATTTTGGTCGTTAACTTCAAGCCCAGCATTTTTAATAAGCTCATCAATATTACGAAAGGCCTTTTTAATGTTGTCACCAAGGTCAGCTCTTACCTCTGTTCCCACTGCTTCGTATGTTGCACCGGCCTTTTCGTATCTCTGCTTTATGTTATTTCCGGTTTCGTAAATGTTCTCAAGATTAGCAGATCGGATACCTCCAAGCTGTCCGATAAAGGCTACAGGGAAGGTCTTTAACTCATCTACTTTTCTGGTTGTGTCTTCAAAAAGAAGGTATTTTTCGGTTCCTTCCTCGTTAAACAGATTTTTGTTTAAAGCCTCTATCTCGTTGTTAAGAGCCTCAAGAACATCACTTATTGGCTTGGTTTCAAGCTTAAAGCCCTTATCTAAAAGCCTCAGGTTAGCTGTTACTGTCATTGAAAGCCTTATTTCCTCAAGCTGCTTTCTTGCAAGCAGAGCTTCCTTTTCCTGATTTATATCAAGAGGAATTATGGTTTTCTCATTCTCTTTCTGGTCAGAAGAACTCTTTTCTGAATCTATGGTTTCCTGTTCTTTATACAAATTTTCAATGGTAACAGGCTTGGATTCTGCAACTACGCGGTCTATGGATTTTGTGCTTATCGCATCCACCTTTTCCACGATTTCAATTGCCTTATCCATGTGGTTTTCCTGATTCTGGGTAAGGCCTGCTGCCCCTGAATTTTTATTTGCGATAGAGGTTGCAGCTGACTTTACAATTTCTTTTTCATCCATGGGAAAAGTAAGATTCTTTATCTCACTTACCTTCTGCAGGTTTTCCTTTGTAAGCGGGATGGAATCCTCTATCATCCATCTGGCATTATCAAGGACTTCTTTATCGGAGGGTTCAAAGCCTGCTTCCTCGATAATTCTTGCAGCCTGATCCTTAACTGATTCCCAGTCAAGGTCACTAGCTTTCTTGGCATAGTATCCACCTGCTTCAAGGGCTATAAATGCTCCGCCCTTTCTGTCCTGGCCGTTTGTAGCATGCTCTGCCATGTATATATTTTCGATTGTTGGCTGCAGATCATTAAGTGTCATGTATTTAACTGCGCCGTCACTAATCTCAGTAATGCCTTCCATTTTTTCTATGGCGGTCATCACTTCGCTTATGTTTTCATCTGTAAGCGGAATATCATTTTCATAAAAAGAAGAGATGATATCACCTGCAAGCCCTCTGCTGCCTGTTATCTCTGCCAGCTTGTCCATAGAAATATCATCTGTGTAGCCGATTACCTCAGTTCCGGACATCGCAAGTGTAGCCTTAATCTTGTCGAGGATTGTCACGGTTTCGTCCGGATCCATCTCTGAAAAATTAAATCCATCCTGGGATGCTCTGGCAAAATCATCAGGCGACATATTGTTGGCCATAAGCGACATATAATTATGGCGGATCTCAGCGTTTGTATTCTGAGCCTCTGCCATTACATCACTCTTCGTTTTACCGGGTTCTGAATATGCCTGATTATTAAGGCCATCATTAAAGCTGACTGCAACTGCACTCTTTAATGTCATGCCCTTAATATTCCCCGAAGTATGTATTTGTCCTGCATCCATGCCCTTTCTGGCTTTTTCTAAATCGGATTCCATTCCGTTTATAGTCTGAAAGTTCACGTTCATATGTCTCTCCGAATCTTGCAAAAAAATAAAGGTGACAAACATATTCAATGTTTATCACCTATTATTTCGGAATGATTTTTAAAAATCTTTATGCTGCCTTATTTTGTCTTTTTTGAAGTAGTATTCTTAGTAGTCTTGGCTGCTGTCTTCTTAGTAGTTGTCTTCTTTGTTTCTGCCTTAGCTGTATCAGCCTTTTTATCTTCTACAGTTTCCTCAGGCTTTGCATCCGGATCCTGGAATACAAATACCTCTGCTCCATAAGGCGGGATCGTCATTGTAATACTGTAATTCTTGTAATCGCAAAGTCCGGGCTCTGCCTTTATGCTCTCCGGAATACCTGTTCCGCAGCCTGCATATTTTTTATCGGCACTGTCAAGTATATGCTTGTAGTTTCCTGCAAAAGGAACTCCTACCTTGTAGTTCTGAACCTCCATAGGAGTAAAGTTAATTACAAATAAGATATTATCTCTTCCATTGGATGCTCTTCTGTAGAAGCTGTAAATGCTGTGATCTGCATCATCTGCATTTATCCATTCAAATCCGCCCCAGTCATTGTCCACTTCGTAAAGGGCAGGATATTTTCTATATATCTCGAGAAGGTCACGAACATAGTCCTTAAGACCTCTGTTTAGATCCTCCTGAAGAAGGAACCAGTCAAGCTCTCTTTTTTCACTCCATTCTCTCTCCTGACCGAAGTCCTGTCCCATGAAAAGAAGCTTCTTGCCACTATGTCCAAACATGAAGGTATAGCCGGCTCTCAAGTTAGCATACTTATCAACCTTGTATCCGGGCATCTTCTCAACCATGGAGCACTTAAGGTGCACTACCTCGTCATGAGATAAAGGAAGAATATAATTCTCAGCATTGTTGTAGCTCATTGCAAAGGTCATCATGTAATGAGCGCCTTTTCTGAAATAGGGATCGAGCTTCATGTATTCACAAAAGTCATGCATCCATCCCATGTTCCATTTAAAACTGAAGTTCAGTCCGTCGTCCTCTACAGGAGCTGTGATCTTAGGCCATGCTGTTGATTCCTCAGCAATCATCATAACATCAGGGTATGTTCCTCTGACCACGCTGTTAAGATGCTTGAAAAATTCGATGGCTTCATAGTTTTTATTTCCGCCGTCCTTGTTGGGAACCCACTGTCCGTCTCTTTTTCCGTAATCAAGATATAGCATTGATGCAACGGCATCAACTCTGAGTCCATCGATATGGAACTCCTTGATCCAGAACAGTGCGTTGGCGATCAGGAAGTTTTTAACTTCGTTTTTAGCAAGGTTAAATATCTTTGTTCCCCAGTCAGGGTGCTCCCCCTTTCTCGGGTCCGGATCCTCATAGATGCATGTACCGTCAAAGCATCCAAGTCCGAATTCATCAGGACAAAAGTGTGCAGGAACCCAGTCAAGAATTACTCCGATGTTATTCTTGTGAAGAAGATTAACCAGGTACATAAAGTCTGTAGGCTCACCGTAACGAGATGTAGGTGCGTAATAGCCTGTTACCTGATATCCCCAGGAACCATCGAAGGGATGCTCCGCAATACCGATGAGCTCGACATGCGTATACTTCATTTCCCTTAAATATTCAACTACTCTGTCTGCAAACTGTCTGTAGCTGTAGAAGCCATCCTCAGTTCCATCAGGATGCTTCATCCATGAACCGATATGACATTCATAGATAGCCATGGGCTGCTTATTTAAGTCCTTGCCCTTTTTGCCTTCGTACCACTTGCTGTCACTCCATTTGAATTTGGAAAGATCTGTGGTTCTTGAAGCATTACCGGGTCTGAGCTCAGCATAGTTTGCATAAGGATCTGCCTTATAAAGCTTTCTGCCGTCCTGTGTATGTATCAGATATTTGTACAGCTCACCTGTACCAACTCCCGGAATGAAAAGCTGATATATTCCCATGTTTCCGATTCTTTCCATCGGATACATATCCTCATCCCATCCGTTAAATGACCCGATCACATGAACCGCTGCGGCATTTGGCGCCCAGACAGCAAAAAACATCCCCTTAACGCCATTTTCCTCAGAGACATGTGCCCCTAATTTCTTATAAATATCGTAATGAGTTCCCTGCCCAAACAGGTACTCATCTGCGTCTGAAATAAAAACTGTCTGACCCATATAATATCCCCTTTTTAGAAAATTTTTGAAGTGTTTTCATTATAGCACAACATGTGCTTAATGAAGGAAGTCCTTCTCCCTTAAAATAATCATATCTTCTTTATCATAACGCTTTCTCAAAAGCACATCGAAGTAATGTCCGATTGAATGCTTATCTGCGTAGTAGATCGCATCATCAACCATCTCTTTAACCTCAGCTACCGTAACCTCATGGTCAAGTGTCTGACGCTCAGAAATCTTCTGATGAAGCGCAAGAATTCCCAAATTATCTATGATATGTTCTTTTTCAAGTGCATATTGCTCAGCATACGCAACAAGAGAATCATCATCAAGTGCCTCTATATCAACACGTACATTGAAGCACTTATTGAGATCCGGATATTTATCAAGGAGTCTGTCGATGTCGTCCTTGGTATCCTCGATTACAACTATATAGCCTTTGTTCTCACTCTGAAGCTGTTTAAGAAGAGTCTTAACCGTATCCTCCTTAAGGTCAGCTGCACGTCTGATGATCAGCGCACCATTTACGATCTTATCAAGGATTGAACTTACGGAGCTCTTGTTGAGCTTCATAGCTGTGATCATTGCCACTTTTCCGGAGAAATTGGAATCTGTGGACTGCACGGCCTTGATAAGACCCTTTGCAAGGTTCACTGTTCCGGCGCCTTCTTCTCCTGTAACAATGGCATTATTGGTATAAGCAGCCATACTGAGATTATCAATGGCTCTTATTATCTGCTTTCTGGACTTCTTGTAATGGATGTAAGGTCCAAAGAGACCCTTCTCCTCAGGAGTCATTACGCGGACTCTCTGCTCAAGTCCTGCATCCTCTGTATCGTCATCGGAATCGTCTGCATCTTCAGACTCCTGTTTTCTGGAAACCTTTTCTTCCTTAACAGGCTTTACAGGCTCTTCTGTCTTCTCTTCTTCTATATCCTCTGCTTTTTCTTCGGGAGCTTCCTCAGGAATCTCATCTTCAGGAATTTCTTCTTCAGATATTTCTTCAGAAGGTACCTCCTCAGATTCTTCCTCCTGCGGTAATTCCTCCTCAGGCAATTCTTCCTGTACTTCTTCCTTCGGAGCCTCTTCTACCTTAAGCTCCTTCATTCCGGAAGCCTTCGCTATAGCCTCTTCAACCTCTTCTGACTTAATCTCTGTAGTCTCTCCAAGGTCTACCTCTGCAGCAACCTTCTCTTCACCGTTATCTTCTTCAGGTGCCTTCTCAGTATTAGTAGCTTCTTCGAGGTTCTCACCAGTTATAAGTACTATTGACTGGGTATTCTGAAGATCATCAACAGGTGTTATCTCCTGTGATGTCTCCTCTACTGCCAGAGTATCACTTGTCTTTGCTGTCTCCTGAACAGGTTCAGGAATAATTTCTTCTTCCTGGATCACAGGCTCTTTTGCTACTTCTTCTTTTATACCTGAAACTCCGGCTTCACCTAAAAGCGCATCCTTTAGGTTCTCGTCAAAGTCCTTAAACAGCTCGCCTGTCTCTGAAGCCATAAGCTTCTTAACATTCTTGTACTGTTTTTCCTGCTGCTGCTTTTTATAATTCTCCCAGTCGCTCATGAATTCATTGATACTGATCTGACCGGTTATCTGGCGCTCAACCTGCTTTGCATCATCAATTGCAATGCTGATCTGTCCGTCAGTTTCCTGAGAGAGCATCTTATCAAAATGGCTGTTACTGTTGATCTGATATCTTACGTTAGGTCTGATAACAGCACCGGGAACCTCATCCTGCAGGGGCTCGTCCATGAAAACTACACCCTTATACATGGTGTGGTCATTCATTGTGGCTGCTGCAATATTCGCTGCAATCTCCTTGTCCTTAAGCTCCTCTGAAATAGGTGCCTTTTTATTTTCTGCAGGAGCTGCCGGCTCACTTGCCTTCTTTACTTCATCAGCGCTCCATATCTTTGTAACAGTGAAATTATCATCATCCTCTGGAGTAGGTACTTCCAAAGACTCCTGCTCCGGCTCTTTCTCTTCTATCGGAACATTGACAGGCTCTTTTTCTGCAACGTCCTCTTTCTTATCCTCATAGAAAAGCTCAGACATAGAGGGACCTGTTATATCACCTGTGGTGTCGAACATATCTCCTGTATCAAGGCTCTCTGTCTCGTCACCCTCCTTGATAACCTGAGGTCCGTGAGCATCTGCAAAAAGTGCTGCTTCGGGATTTGAGATAAGTACCTCTTTAAGATTTTCAGCAATCTCCTTCTGAAGATCTACTGTGTTATAGGTATCCACATTTACTGTAGGAACTGTGTAGGGTTCAGGTATCTCCTGCTGATAGGGCTCCTGAACTGCCTGTGGTGCTTCATAAGCTTCCTGCCTAAGAGGAATCTCCTGCATGGGAGCCTCCTGAACAGGTGCCTGTGCTATGGGCTGTTCATAGACCGGCGCTTCATATACCGGTGCCTGATAAACAGGCTCATTTACTGCATTATTCTGATAGTAGGGCTGTCCATTAATCTGCTCTTCTGTTAATTCAGGAAGTTCTCTTGTGGGAGCCTTTTTCCCGTCAACAACATCTTTTCCGGGAACAGAATCCTGAACCTCGGGAGCATACAGATTGCCGCTTATCTCTGCCTTGTACTTCGCATAAACTGCCTTCTGCTCAGCAGAAAGAGGCTCATGCAAAGCCTTTAATTCCAATGCCTTTATTACATAGCGGCCCTCACGCATGTAGAGGAAAAGCTCATCACATTCCTCAATACACTCGGTTGTAAGACCGACTCTGTGATAAAGATAAGCCAGCTCATAAGCCCACTTTTCGTTATAATCATGCTTCTTATATTCCTCAAGTACCGCAATGCGCTCCTCAAGACTAACCTCCTGAGCCTCATAGAGTTTGTACTGAAGGATGTACCTTGCTGTATTTCTGGGAGCAAGTCGCACAAATTCCTTATAATATTCAACTGCCTGGACAAATTCACCCATGGCAATTGCCAGCTCGCAAAGAGAGTATACAATTTCCCTTCTCGTAGGACTTCTGTCGTATGCGAGAAGCAGAATGTCTCGGCTCTCCTCCAGCCTTCTATTTACCTTATACAGATCACTGATGGCACACAGCATACCGACACTCTTAACCCTTTTCCAGTCAATTGTGTCGGCAATCTTTACTGCATCTGCAAAACGCTGTGCTCTTATCAGCGATTTGATTTCTTCCGCTCGAATTTTATATTCTGTTTTATCCAAAATATTGTCCTCTAAAACTTTTTCATACTATATATAGTGAAATTTTAGCATAGCAACCTATTTATGTCAAAATTGTGTCATTAAAAATCCGCATATTTTCGCGGTTTTTCACGAATTTGTATCAAACTATTTTGAAGCACGTAGAAATATATTAAAATGTATGTACAAATATAGCTTTTATAAATGTTATTGGAGAGAAAATATATGCCAACTCTTGGATGTGCTTCGGGCACAAAAGCAGTAATTGAAAAATATAACCTAAGTATTCAAAAAAAATTCGGCCAGAACTTTCTTATAGATGATTCTGTTCTTAGCAGAACCGTGGAAGCCGCCGGAGTTACAAAGGAAGATACCGTACTGGAAATTGGCCCCGGAATCGGAACTATGACCCAGTACATCGCAGAGAGCGCCGGTAAGGTTATCGCTGTTGAGATAGACAGAATGCTAATCCCCATTCTTGCTGACACATTATCTGATTATGATAATGTAAAGGTCATTAATGAAGATATCTTAAAGGTTGATATTGAAAAGATCGTTCAGGAAGAAAATGGCGGAAAGCCTATTAAGGTTGTCGCAAATCTTCCCTATTACATCACAACCCCCATACTAATGAGACTACTTGAAAGTGAGCTTCCGATTGAGAGTATAACCGTTATGGTTCAGAAAGAAGTCGCTGACAGAATGGCTGAAAAGCCGGGATCAAAGGACTATGGTGCTCTTTCCCTTGCAATACAGTATTATACTGAGCCCTCTATGGTTCAGATTGTTCCTCCAAGCTGCTTTATCCCGCAGCCGGGTGTTGATTCAGCTGTTATCCACTTAAAGTGCCACAAGAATCCACCGGTTGAAACCAAGGACTCAAAGTTCCTGTTTTCCGTTATAAGGGCTGCCTTTTCACAGAGAAGAAAAACTCTGGCTAACGGTGTTACAAACGGAAATCTTGGTATATCAAGAGAGCAGGTAGTCTCTGCTCTTGAAAAGCTTTCTATTAATCCTTCTATAAGAGGAGAAAAGCTTAGCCTTCAGGAATTTGCCGATATTTCCAATCTTTTATATGATGAACTAAATAAATAAAACCTCAGGAGTAATTAATGATTTTCGAAACACACGCACATTTTGATGATGAGGCCTTTGATGAAGACAGGGCAGAACTCCTCTCATCAATGCAGGAAAATGGCATCGGTACTATTGTAAATGCCACTGCAAGTAAAAGGACCGTTGAGATGTCCTTGGAGCTTACCAAGAAATATCCCTTTATATACACAACTATTGGTGTTCATCCAAGTGACTGCGCTGAAATGGATGACGATGAGCTAAGATGGCTAGAGGATATGTGCTCTAATGAAAAGGCCGTAGCCGTTGGTGAAATCGGTCTTGATTATCACTATGATGAGCCCTCAAAGGACATTCAGAAAAAATGGTTCGAAGCCCAGATTGAAATGGCACGAAGAGTAAAGCTTCCTATCATTGTTCATTCCCGTGATGCTGCAAAGGATACTATGGACATCATGAAGACCCTTAAGACAGAAGAAATCGGAGGAGATATCCACTGCTTTTCATATTCTGTTGAAGTTGCAAGAGAATATCTGAACATGGGTTTCTATATTGGAGTTGGAGGAGTAATTACCTTCAAAAACGGAAGAAAATTAAGAGAGGTTGTAGAATATGCTCCCATCGAACAGATCGTACTTGAAACTGACTCTCCCTATCTTTCTCCGGAGCCCTATAGAGGAAAGCGCAATTCCTCATTAAATCTTCCTCTTGTTGCGGCAAAGATTGCAGAAATTAAAGGCATTACAGCCGAGGAAGTAATTGCCATAACTGAAGAAAACGCAAGAAAGCTTTATAACCTATAATAATAAATAGCTGTCGGAAATATTTCCGACAGCTATTTTCATAATCAGTTATTCAATTCAGAAAGAACTATCTTTCCTTCTTTTAATGTATCCTGAACCTTTATGATTCTCTGGTTCGATGAACCTCTGAATTTTAGTGAGATATTTTTAAGGTCGATAACAAATTCTCCGTCCACAAGAGTATCAATCATGGATAAAATTGCTTCCGTGTCCTCACTGTGGCAGCGCTTATTGTTTTTGTCATTAAGCTCTTCCCACACATATCCGGAATAAATCCAGATATTTTTATCATGAAGCTCATTTTTTACCCTCTCAATAAAAGGGCGAAGAGCCTTCTGATTAACTACTTCCATGGGCTCACCACCAAGGATTGTAAGCCCCTTTACAAAATCAGGGCGCAAGGATTCAATTATCTCGTCCTCCACTTCCTTCGTGAAGGGCTTTCCGAAATTAAAATCCCATGTTTCCTCGTTAAAGCAGCCCTTGCAGTGGTGAGTACATCCCGATACAAAAAGAGATGTCCTGATTCCTACTCCATTTGCAATGTCTGTAGTTTTTATCTCAGCGTAATTCATATTAAAGGTGCAATACTCTTTCTTTTATCTCCTGTGTTCTACCCTGGTTCCAGTACTGGGTTCCAATGTATCCACAGGTACGTCTTGCCACGTTCATCTTGGACTGATCAGTGTTACCGCAGTTAGGGCACTTCCAGATCAACTTACCATCGATGTCATTCTCGATCTGTATCTCGCCATTATAGCCACAGCACTGGCAATAATCACTCTTTGTATTGAGCTCGGCGTACATTATATTCTCATAAATATACTGCATTACAGAAAGAACGGCCTCAATGTTGTTGTTCATGTTAGGAACCTCTACATAGCTGATAGCTCCTCCCGGAGAAAGTGCCTGGAACTCAGACTCAAACTTGAGCTTTGTGAAGGCATCGATCTTCTCAGTTACATGAACGTGATAACTATTTGTAATATAGTTCCTGTCTGTTACTCCAGGAATCATTCCAAAGCGCTTCTGAAGTGCTCTGGCAAATTTGTAAGTAGTAGACTCAAGTGGTGTTCCATACAGACTGAAGGAGATGTTTGTTTCCTTTCTCCACTTTGCACACTTGTCATTCATGAACTGCATAACTCTGAGTGCAAAATCCTTTCCAGCGGGATCTGTATGTGTAACGCCCTTCATGAATTTAGTACATTCACAAAGACCTGCGTATCCAAGAGAGATTGTTGAATAGTTGCCATAAAGGAGCTTATCAATTGTCTCTCCCTTCTTAAGTCTTGCAAGGGCACCGTTCTGCCAAAGAATAGGTGCTACATCTGAAGGAGTTCCAAGAAGACGGTTATGTCTGCACATTAATGCCTTTTTGCAAAGCTCTGTGCGCTCTTCCATGATCTCCCAGAATTTCTCCTCGTCACCGCCTGAAGAGCAGGCTGCATCAACGAGATTTATAGTAACAACACCCTGGTTAAAACGTCCGTAATACTTGTGCTCACCCTCGTTGTAGTTCTGAGCCTTGGAGATATTGCCCTTGTTGCAAAGTCCCTCATTAGTATCTTCACTGTCTACTGTAAGGAAGCTTCTACATCCCATGCAGGGATAAACGTCGCCGCCCTTGTATTCCTTCATCTTCTTTGCAGAGATGTAATCCGGAACCATTCTCTTAGCAGTGCACTTTGCAGCAAGCTGAGTGAGGTACCAGTAACGTGTACCCTCCTTGATATTGTCCTCATCAAGAACATAAATAAGCTTAGGGAATGCAGGAGTAATATAAACTCCCTTCTCATTCTTAACACCTGTGATTCTCTGCTTGAGCATCTCCTCGATAACAAGTGCAAGGTCATCTCTGAGCTGTCCTTCAGGAACCTCGTCAAGATACATAAATACTGTGATGAAAGGTGCCTGTCCATTGGTTGTCATTAATGTGATAACCTGGTACTGGATAACCTGAACACCGCGCTCGATTTCCTTGCGGACACGCATCTCAGCAATCTCTTTTATCTGCTCATCTGTTGCTTCCATGTGTGCATCGATGAATTCCTGGCGCACTTCTCTTCTGAACTTCTGTCTGCTGACATCTACAAAAGGAACAAGGTGTGAAAGAGTGATACTCTGTCCGCCGTACTGTGAGCTTGCTATCTGTGCAATAGCCTGTGTAGCAATATTGCAGGCAGTTGAAAAGCTCTTGGGACGCTCGATCATGGTCTCTGAAATAACTGTTCCGTTCTGAAGCATATCCTCAAGGTTTACAAGACAGCAGTTGTGCATATGTTGAGCAAAGTAGTCAGAATCATGGAAATGGATGATTC
Organism: Butyrivibrio sp. FC2001; assembly: GCF_000424125.1. Classification (NCBI taxonomy): domain Bacteria; kingdom Bacillati; phylum Bacillota; class Clostridia; order Lachnospirales; family Lachnospiraceae; genus Butyrivibrio; species Butyrivibrio sp. FC2001. Next base: position 46,314 of record NZ_AUJH01000022.1, on the reverse strand, counting down.
CATCCTTGTGAGCCTTAACAACATCCTCGGGCAGAAGGAATCTGCGAGTGATATCGCGGCTAACCTCTCCAGCCATGTAATCTCTCTGTACACTGTTTACAGTGGGATTCTTGTTGGAGTTCTCCTGCTTAACCTCCTCGTTACTGCACTCGATAAGTGACATGATCTGCTCGTCTGTAGTATTAGACTTACGAACAAGAGCATGACGATAACGATAGGTTATATACTTACGGGCAACCTCGAACTTCCCGGACTGCATGAGGCCATCCTCAACCATATCCTGGATTTCTTCTACGCTGGCAGCTCTGGTAAGCTTTCCGCACTTCTCCTCTACCTGCGCGCCGATATTTTTAATTTGATCGTCAGACAAGCTCTGATCCGGAGTCACTTCCTTATTTGCTTTCTCGATAGCTGCCAAAATTTTTGAGCCATCAAAAGTAACTTCTTTTCCGCTTCTCTTTATAATCTTCACTGGTTAACCCCCTGGAAATATATGAATAAATTTAAATTTTTAGAAAAATAATAGCCACCCGAAACTATATCTTGTGGCTATATATAAACTATAATACATTATATTGTATAAATCAAGTAACAATTTATCGTTAGCGAAAATTTCTCACAAACTCAAGCCTGCTCAGCATTCTGAGGTATTTTGAGAGCCTTACGGTATCCGTTATTTCGTCTCCTGACTCGTAGTATGTCGTCTTGAATCTAACCACTATATCTTGTGGTTCATTAAAAATGATCTCATTATCCGGAGTGTTTTTAGCTTTTAACCCCATAACATCCCCAAGATGATTGATTGTTCCGTGATTTCCATCTATAAGATGTATGTTGTCACCGAGAATTTCCTTATATAAAGGCTTAAAATAATTAAAATGAGTGCAGCCAAGAACAAGACCACTATATTTTGTGTCTGAAGCATCAAGAGTCTTAAAGCGCTGCCTTATATATTCCCTCACCTCATCACCTTCAAATTCTTCTTTTTCAGCAAAGGTTACGAGTCCCGGCATCTCAAGAAGATCAGCCTTGTGCCCTATATCCACTCTGTTAAGAAGCATCTCAAGCTTCTTCTCTCTTAAGGTAACGGGAGTTGCCATAACAAGGATTCTTCTTTCATCCTCGGGAGACTCCTCCACTGCAGGCTTAACTGCGGGCTCCATACCAAGTATGGGAAGATCGTATTTTTGTCTTACCATGGAAGCGCCTACACTTGTAGCAGTATTGCAGGCTATTACGATAGCATCCACCTTCTTTTCTATAAGAAAGCGCACTATGCCATCCACATATCCCTTTATCTCATCCTCAGACTTGGTTCCATAGGGTACGTGCCTGGTATCTGCATAAAAAATATATTCCTCATCGGGAAATCTGTGGTAAGCCTCATGTAAAACTGATAGTCCGCCTATACCGGAATCAAAAATTCCTATTCGCATATCGTTCCTCGTTGTTGTATCATTATTAATTATGAAAGAATCATTTACACTCGAATTACAAAAATTATATGACGACTCACACGTAAGCTCCCTTGTACAGGAGGTATGTGAATACTACGCATCCGGTCTTGACTACGAGGACGGTTCTTATATGGAAGAAATAGAGCCTCGTGAAATCTTCGAGCCGGTTTATATTCTTTTCCTTCTTCAGAGAAGAGAAAGCTATCTCGATGAGTTTTCCTACATCCGCAAAAAATATCCCCATCTGTTCACAAGCGTTGAACAACTCTATGAGGATATTCTTATTCATATGGATGTAAATGCCCTCGAAAAAACCAATGCAGATAAACTCTCATCTGCCCTGGATAATAAAATCACATCTGACGAGATCTTTGATAAAATCAATTCCTTGTGCATGCAAAAGGATGACATTTCAGATGCTCTTGATGGATTCTGCTCCTGGATCCACAACTTTTATTCCTGAACCTGAGCGTATTTCATAACACAGAATAAAAGCTGTCCCTCGTACTGAATCTGTGCCCACTCACCGTCATCGCTGACAGCAACTCTGTCAAGGACGGTGCCCTGCGGTACCTGAACTACAATAAAGTCATCACTTGCAGTGCTGGGTGTATTTCTAAGATTAAGGTCTGCAGTAGTTACGATCTTATCACCGGTCTTGGTATAGCCGGCAAGCTCTCCCACAACCGTTTCAGTGGTGGTCTCTTCGTCAGGATCTGGCACAAAGTATTTGTCATATACCTTATTCTTTAAGATCATTCCAATCAGTACCAGTATTACGATACCAGTAATAATAGAAGAAATCCTTACTATTAAAAGAGGAAGAAATTCATTCTCTTCATCATCGTAATCGTCTTCAGTATCTCTTCTTTCTACTTCCTTACGGTGCTTTTTCCTAATAAATTCCTGCTTTTCTTTTTTGGGTTCAGGCCTTCTTTTCTCTTTCTTAGGAGGCTCAGAACGCTTTTTTTCCTTCTTGGGTTCAGGTCGTCTCTCCTTTTTAGAAGGAGCAGGTTCTCTGTCTCTGCTTTCAGATCTTTCTCTTGCAGATTCTCTCTTACTGCTTTCAGCCCTGGGGCTTTCAGGTTCTCTCACAGGTTCTTCGTACTCTACCTCAAAATCCTCATCCAGATAAAACTCATCCGAATCCTCGCTGAGGCTTTCTCTTTCCCTGTCCATGGCTTCATGCTGTGTTCTGTAGTATTCTTCTCTCTCCTCTGCACTTAAAAAATCCAGCGGATCCTGAATCTCAATATCTATTTCCTCTGTTGCCTGTTCGTCATTTATTATCTTTTTTCTGTAGTCGTTAAAATTCCTGATATTGTCCGACATGACTTCTCCTCCGGGAAATCCCTTGGTCAACATCTCCCCCATATAAAAAATAATTTCCAGTAAATTAAAAACAGCTCGGGCAGACCTGGTTGTCTACCCGAACTCTATATTATCACATAATTTAATTTAATTACATTCAAGAAACAACCTTGTCGATCATGCTCTGCAACTTAGCCTTGCTCTGTGCGCCAACTGCCTGATCTACAAGCTCGCCATCCTTAATAAAAGCAAACATAGGAATGGACATAACTCCGTATTTCTGAGCAATCTCAGGCTGCTCATCCACGTTTATCTTGCCAACCTTAAGCTCTCCGTCATACTCCTTGGCAAACTCGTCAATCATAGGAGCCATCATCTTGCAAGGTCCGCACCAGTCAGCCATAAAGTCAATAAGAACCGGAAGCTTACTGTTGAGAACTTCTTCCTCAAAGTTGTCTGTTGTAAATGTGTACTCAGCCATCGTCCACCTCTTTCCGCGATAAGTACTATCGCTTTGCATAAAATAATGTAACAACCCTACCGCTTGATAATATATTTGAAGATCGGATTTCCTTTTGCGGAAAACTTCTCCTCATATTCTGTCATTATGTTACCTTCATTCATGGATGAATCATTATGAAGATCATATGTAACTGCCTCTGCATGCCAGCCTGCAGTATTCAGCTCCATAAGTGAAAAATCAAAAAGGCCTCTGTTATCTGTTTTAAATTCCAACTGTCCGTCTTTTTTTAATATCTGATCATATCTTCTAAGAAAAGTACTTGATGTAAGTCTTCTCTGAGCATGTCTGTCCTTGGGCCAGGGATCTGAAAAGTTAAGGTAAATCCTGTCTACTTCATTCTCCTCAAAGACCTCTGTAATGATCTCAGCTTCCATTCGGATAAATCTTACATTTGTAAGCTCCCGCTCTGTCTGCTTCTGTACTGCTCTTAAAAGAACACTTGAGTATTTCTCAATTCCAACGTAGTTGATGTCCGGATTGGCCTTGGCCATATCCATAATAAATCTTCCTTTTCCGGTTCCAACCTCTATTCTGATAGGATTGTCATTCCCGAAAACCTCTTTCCATTTACCCTTGTTTTCTTCCGGGTTATCGATGGTAAAGGGACTTTCAGCAATCCTCTCTCTGGATCCGGCTACATTTCTAAGCCGCATATAAAAAATCACCTTTCAAATATAAATTAATTGTACCATAAATAGAGAATACGCCAATAGCCACTTATTGAAAAGTTTTTTGCAGCTTTATCTTTGGTTTTATCCTCTTTTAGTGTATCATAGATTAGCAGAATGTTGCTATAAGGAGTTTTTAATGAATCGCAGATATTTTGTGGAAAAACTGAATAGAGGTGCATTAATATTCTCATTTATTGCTATTTTTCTTACGAACACATTTGTAAGCCATGCTGAGACTGATTTAGAAAGTGCTGCAGCCTCAAGAAAAGAGCTTCCTATACAAAGTAATGAGATTCCGGGATGGCCAGAAGGCCCTCAGATCGGTGCCGAAGCTGCTATCCTTATGGATGTTAATACAGGAACGATTCTCTATGAGAAAAATATACATGAGGAATTATATCCTGCCAGTACCACGAAGATCATGACCTGTCTTCTCGCTGTAGAAAATGCAAGCCTCGATGACAGGGTCGATTTTACATACGATGCAATTCACTCAGTTCCCGCCGATGGTTCCAAGATCGGTATGGATGCAGGTGAGTACCTGTCACTGGAGGAATGTCTTTACGGAATAATGGTCGGAAGTGCCAACGAGGTTTCCAACGCAGTCGCTGAGCATGTGAGTGGTTCAATTGATGGCTTTATTGATCTCATGAACGAAAAGGCAAAGTCCCTTGGCTGCACCAATACTCACTTTGCCAATGCGAACGGTCTTCAGGATCCAAACCACTACACAAGTGCCTATGACCTGGCTCTGATATCTGCTCAGTTTTTCTCAAATGAACTTCTTTGCAGAGTTGGTAATACTCCAAGATATCACTTTGAACCAAGTGCCGGTCAGCCTGATGATTTTTATCTTAATAACAAGCATAAGCTTATAACAGGCGAGGTTTCCTACGAAGGAATAATCGGAGGAAAAACAGGTTACACCGATCTTGCCAGAGAAACACTTGTAACCTGCGCCGAGAAAAACGGAATGAAGCTTGTCTGTGTTGTATTTATGGAGGAATCCCCGGCACAGTTTACTGATACAGTTACACTTTTTGATTACGGCTTTAATAACTTCAAGACAGTTAATGTTAAAAGTGAAGAAAATGGATATATCCCCAAGGACAATTCCTTTTTCTCATCCGATAAGGACTTCTTCACCACACAGAGCTCCTTTTTGGAATTTGCAAAATCAGATTATGTAATACTTCCTGTGACCTCTTCTCTGTCAGATGCAGTATCCACAGTATCCTACGATGAGGACGCAGAAAGTACAGGACATATAGCCACTATCAATTACAGCTTTAACGGTGTTCCTGTTGGTTCAGGGCATATTATTATTTCTCAGAATACAGCTCTTTCCTCTGATGTGAATCCGGAAGCTGCTGCCAGCATGATATATATAAATATCAAATTCATAATAATTCTTATCTCAATTGCAGGTGGATCACTTGTCTTCCTGATATATGTATCCTCTCTTATCGGAGCATACAGTACCGGTGTAAGCCGCGAAGACAGAAAGAGACTTAACAGAAGAAAACGAGAAGCAAGAAAACGAAACGGACCAAGACTTTAAAATGTATCTAAAAAGCGAACTGAAATTAATCAGTCCGCTTTTTCTTATGGTCTCCCAACCTGTTATAGCTCTTTTTTTCCGATTTAGCCTTCATCTCCTCCATCTCCTTATCGGTGATGAATTTCAAAGTTTTTACGGCATAATATTTCTGACTTTCCGCCTTCTTTAATCTGACCTTTGCCTTCATAAAGCCATGCTCTTTGCAAAGAGATACACTGTAAAAATGCTTCCCGTTATTTGAAAACCATTTGACCTTTCTCTTTATCGGCTTATTACAAAGATAGCATTTTGTTCCCATTACCTCCGGGTCAGATAAAAGCTCTTCCTTTGACTTAAACTCTCTTGAGATATACTTTGCATAGTGTTCAAAAACAATATGAACTTCCTGATCCTTAGTCTTTGGTGTGACATAGTTATCAAAGGAGTAGTTGTAAAATACCTTGCGGCTAAGCTCACAAAAAATCTGGGCAGTGTAGTCCGCATCCGCTAAGGCTCTGTGAAAAGCTGAATCCTTTTTCATACCGAGACTCTCTGTCGCATGCTCTAAGGATCTTCTCATCTTTCCATCCTCGTACTGGATGCTGAAAAGCTTTTGCACATCATAGAACGGAAGTGGTCTGTCTGAAAGAAGAGGCAGGTCAAAAAAGTCCATGTTCCTCTGAAGTTCTGTAAGATCAAGGGGTCCCCAGGTGCAGAAGGTCGGTTCCTCTCCGCACCATTCGAGGAAGTCAGTGATGACTGTTACAAAATCATCACCGCTCTGAAGATCTTCCATTGAAATGTGGATCAGGTCCTCTGTAATCTTATGCATCTTTTTATAAACCTGAGGACGGACAAGGCGGCTGAATTCTCCGGTCCTGTTTCTGTTCTCATCAAGACGCACTGCACCGATTTCTATTATCTCGAAAGGAAGAGATTTTCCATTTCTCTCCTTTACTGTTTTTCCCTGATTCCATTCCAGATCAAATACAATATAATTTCCCATTAAGGCTTAATACTCCTTGGCAGGTGTCCAATGCTCCTGCCCATAAATATCTGTAATCTTGAAGGTCACGCGTACCTTGCCATCACCAACTGTTGTGTTGGAAATGTGAAGATCTGCCATGCTTCCCTCCACAGTCAGAGTCTCACCGAGGTGATACTTATCCTGAAAGTTCTCATCATAGTCATAGAAATCGCAAACAAAATCTATTCTATCACCAGTTTGCAGTTCTGTGAGATTTTTCGCAATGGTCTCTGTCTCACCCGTGGTATAATCGTAGCAAACACCTGCCACATATCCGTCTTCATTTTCTGAGTCAAATATAAGGATAAGGTTAGCTCTTACATCGTTGATGAAGCAGGGAACTCTTCCCATTATTGCATAGCTGTCCTCATCTCCCTGAGTATCTATGCGAATGTACTCAACAGGCTGCTTATTGATTGATATCCATGTCCTGTCTGAAGGTGCAACCGGATTGCCGTCATCGTCGATATCATAGGAGTTATCAAGTCCGAGGTCAACGTATCCTGTACCATCATCATAGAAAATATTTACATCAAGATTCTGAACAAGACTCCACTGCTCCTCTGACATCTGAATGACATCTTCGCCCTTGGAGTTAGTTGTCCATACAAACTGGTTATTGTCAAAGCTGTGCTCAGTTACATAGCCTGCCATTGTTTCCGCATCAATTCCTTTTCCAAAGAAGGAAGAATTGGATGCATCAAGTCCGGAGATTCCTGTTACTCCGCTGCTCATCATGCTTCCGAAAAGCTGAACCAGTACATCCTGACTGGATACGGACTGACCCTGGCTGCTCATGTCTCCAAACAGACTTCCCATAGGTGACATGGTTCCGCCTGAAGCTACCTGACCTGCAACCTCCATTGACGCAAACTTCTGAATACAGTCGGCATAGCTATCATCCATTCCTATAGCTTCATAGGTGCTTACCATACTGTCAACCTTGGAGGTCTTCTTATAAGGGAAGTATATGGAAAGGCCATAGGCATTTGTCATATTCTGACTTGTTCTGTTGTACTTTACGCAGCCCTTAAGAGCGTCCGCAAGCTCTTTTCCATCCTCTGTTCCCATATTGGAAGCAAGATGGATAAGGTCCACCTGATCGATTTTTGATGATGAAGCAAATTCTCTTGCTTCTGATCTTGCATTTGCAACTACCTGATAATCCTTATCTGAAATCTTGTCAGAGGTATCCTTTGCAAATTCCTTAAGCTCTGAAGGAACTGTGTTCTGAATCTCAGCAAGGTCTATAAGTGAAAGTGTTGTCTTTTGACCTCTGCAGGTTGTGGCACACACATCTGTGTATGTGTCAATTATCAGCTTCGCCAGGTCTATAGTTTCCATTGAAGGATTCTTGGAATAAGCGTTAAGCCAGTCTGTATAGTACCAGCCAACTCCGGGCTCTGTCTCCTCTGAAGCTATCATGTAGTCAGCGTAGTTTGAAGCAACAAGGGCTGTCTCTACAGTAGCCATGAGGCAGGCATCAAAGCCTATAAAATCATAGGTTATTCCACTATCCTTAAGTGCCTTGTTGATTTCTGAAAGATCCATTGATCCTTCCCTTGCAAATTTCTCATCATAACCATAGCCGCTTACAGATCCGCCGCCATGATCCCAGAAAATAAGGTCATATCTGTTTGCAGGAAAATTCTCTGCTGTCCACTTTATAAAGCCTGTGAGATTTTCAGGCTTTGTCATGGCAGTCTCTCCAAGGTTATCCTTTAAAAGAGCAAGACCACCCTTCTTTACCTGATAAATCTGATTTGTCTTACTTGAAATAACATTGTTCTGCCACTGCTTACAACCACCTGTGTAAACAATGATATTGATATTATCACTAATATCAGCGGCCATCATCTCCTGAAGATCTCTGGTGGCCATCTGGCTTCTTGACTCAAGGTCTGTACCACACATATAGATCATGATTGTGGTTTTATCAAAGCCATCTCCGATTATATTAGTTCTTCTTTCTCTTGAGCCCTCTGCAACCTCTCTGTTAAGGACACCTGTGTTAGGTGACTCGCTCCAGGCACTGCTGGTCTGACCATAGTATCCCGTTCCTCCTCCAAGAAGAGTTCCGAGAAGTGATCCCATCTGAGATGTGCCCGCCTGGCTCTGTCCGCTTCCAGACTGACTGCCTGTACCTGTTGTTGTCGTAGTATTGGTAGTATTCTGGGTGGTTGTAGTCTGATGACTCTCCTGAGTATAGGTAGTGTCATCTCCTGAAAAGCCTCCCATAAGGCTTCCGATTCCGCCGCCACCTCCAAGAAGAAGTATAGCCAAAATTACTATAAGTGAAAGAGGACTTTTTCCACCGCTTCTCTGGGGACCTCCGCCTCCGGTAGTACTTCCTCCCTTTCTTCCTGCGTAGCCATCACTTGATCCGACGGGACCTCCGCCCAGACCTTCACCTCTCTTATGGACTCCAACGCCTCCGTCCTCGATGTTCTTTTTTCTTCTTACCGGCTTATCTGCCATTTTCTCCCCTTCCTCTTTCCATACCGGTCATTTCTTATGAAAAGATTTACATACCAAAAATATTTTTATAAATCTGCTGTATAGATTTTCTTTCCGAAATTATCGCAGATATATAATCTTCTTCCCTGTATGCATATCCCAATAGGTGACACCAGCTCTGCATCTGGAATTCTCTCATCCACAATGTTAAGGGTACTTACCTGTCCGCCCTTAATTAAACGAACCGCGCTGTTAACAGTATCAGCAACAAAAACTGTTCCATCTCCAGCAACAGCTATTCCCTTTGGTGATGAAAAGGATGCTTCAGGTGTTGCTCCGTCCTTAAAGCCCTCTTCTCCGTTTCCTGCCACAAGCTCAATATCACTGCTACTCTTTTTAGAGCTGACATCAGTGGCATTTACTTTTATAATTCTGTTTTTTCCTGTTTCTGCTATATATAAATAGCCTGAATTAAAGCTAAGTCCCATGGGGCTGTCCAGTCCATCAATAAAGGTGGAAACTGTTCCATCCTCTGAAACTATTTTTACTGAATCTGAATGAGTATCGGAAACAAAAAGATGTCCTGTTCCGTCGGAGGTAATTCCGGTTGGATAGTTATACTCATCAGTTCCGTTTGCAGAATTAATGGTATCAACCCTGTCATCGTTTATAAGTCGTATCGCATTATTTTCTGTATCAGATACCGCTATTCCACCAAGGAAAGGTGTCACAGTCCAGGGCAATTTGAAAAGTGCTTCTGTCAATGACGCATCATTATAACCACCCTGGGGTTTATCATAGATATCCCTTGAGCTGTCCGCTCCTGCCAAAATATCTATTCCGTCAGCAGATGCCTTCCACACACATTTTGAAAAAGAATCCGTTATATAAAGGCAGCCGTCATAGCTGCAAATTCCGCAGGGCTCCATCGTATCAGGAAGGTCAGATAGGTCAAAATCTATAGTAGCTTCATCAGTGTCTATGCTGACATCTCCTATTCCTCCAAGTCCTGTATCTGAAAGAGAACCTGCGTCATAAAGCTCTTCCTCTGCCGTTTCCCCCTGTTCCTCCGCAGCCTTCTCAGAACCCTTTTCCTTAAAAAGACCGCAGGCAACCATAGTGACGGTAAAGGTTGTAATTATCAGTACAATTACAAGCAAAACCCATTTCAAGCCGTTTTTCTTTTTCTTATTCATAGCATCCCCCTGTTCGTTTAAATCATACCTATGCTAAATGAATATCTGTCCCAGCTTAATTTTCATATAATCTTAACTTATATTATAGCTGAAAATGCGCATTTCTGCAGGATTTATTCTTTCCAATAAGAATTTAATTCCTTTGTTTCCCACTTTTTTAGACGAACACCATCATAGGTGTGAGCAACATAGAAAATGGCCTCTTCACCTGTTTTTGTAGCCTTATCTTTTCCCTGATCTGCCCTAAAATTCCCGAGAGAATAATAGACTAATAGCTTTCCTCCATCCTCTTTATCTATGAGCTCCGTCTTTTGCACTACATGTGGATGAGTTCCAATTATCACATCTGCCTCTGTCTTTGAAAAAAGTTCGGTCATTGCCTTTTGTTCTTTACTTATATTCATACTGTATTCGTCACCCCAATGTACGAATACGATTATAAAATCTGATTCTTTTTTAGCTTTTTCAATATCACCTATTACCCTTTTCTTTTCAGCATCCGTCTTTGGAAGGTAATGGACTGCAAAGGGATATTTATCGGAAACGTCTATATCGTTTGTTCCATAGGTATATGAAAAAAGTGCAAATCTGATGCCGTTCCTGCTTATAATCTCATAGGGCTTATATTCTTTATCAGAGCTTTTCTGGATTCCCACGCAGGTAATCTTGTTTTCTCTATAAAAATCTGTCGTTACATCTATTCCATAAATACCTTTATCAAGGGCATGGTTATTAGCACACACTGCTATGTCAAAGCCAGCATTTTTAATAGCTTCTCCTACAGCAAGAGGTGACCCAAAGCTTGGGTACCCAGATACAGCACTATTTTTATCCACAAGAATTGTCTCCGCGGCAATTGCTGCGATGTCTGCTTCCTCTATTTCTTTTTTAAAGGGTTTATATAAAAAGTCATAGCTTCCCTTTTCTTTTCTTGCTGCGTATTGGTAAATCTCTTTGTGGATAATGTTATCCCCAAAGGCGATGAATTTAACTTCATTATTTATATTCTTAAGTCCAAAGGATTCCCACATCCAAAGGGCACAGTTTTCATCTATATCCTCAGTAAGAAGTATGGCATTGTCCTTCTCCATGAGCTTCATTCTTGTGACCTGTCTTCCTATGTCGGAGGCAAACCACTTTGCGGACACCTTGCCTTCACTTCCTATATCGTAAATTCCAATATGCTGAGAAAAACTATCCTCATCACCCTTTACCCAGAAGGGTTTATCCTTTCCGTATCTTCCCTTTTTCCACAAAAGAAGGATCAGCTCTTCGTCGCCGTTTCTGTCGATATCTGTGATAAATTCATCCTGAACAAGATAATCTTCTTTGCTCTCCCAGAGTGTCTTACCTTTACCGTCCTTATATATCACATGCTTATCTGAAAGCTCGAAGACCTTTTTGTCGCTGGTCTTTAGCTCTTTTTCCTGAAAGGAAACCCACCCAGGTATCTCTTCATTTTCAGACGCGGCCGCTTTTACTGTAGTTAAATTTGTTGTTATATAAATGGCTGCCGCTATAAGAAGCAGCAGCCATTTTGATGTTGTAATTTTTGGCATATTATTTTTCATTATCACTTTATACGATAGCTTGTTGTCCATTCAGGCTTATCAGGTACATCCTCTGACTCAACCCAGTTCCAGTCGTCATCGAGATGTCCGCCTGAAAGTCTCTCTCTCCATTCGGAGTCTGTCATTCTCTCATTGATCGGAACGGTGAACTGATAGAAGCTGTATGCACTTCCACTTCCTACATGGAGCTCACCATCGATAGGGAATACTACATAGATTATATCTGCTTTTCCTGAACCAACCTCAAGAACAGAACCGTTAGGATCTGTCGCAATGTCAGCTACTACCGGGCAGGGTGCCTGATAACTGTAAACTATGCTATCTTCACTATCCTTATTTACTTCAAGCCAGAAGTGCTCAAGACTTCCGCCGTAGGATCTTATAAACTCATAGTCATCATCAGTAAGTGACTCATTCTTTAATTCTTTTTCAGAAATCTCAATAAGTCTCATTGCCAGTTCTGAGAGAAGCTCAAGATTCTTCTTATCATCTGCATCAAGCATCTTGAAATTATCAAGACCTTCCTTAGTCTTGTTAGATAAGAATACGAATCTGCTGTAAACAACAGGCTCTGGATCTACATATCCTCTGTCATCAGGAATCTCCTCGTCGCCGGGGCCTCCCATTTCTGCCATAACCTGCTTAGCATAAAGTATGGTGTCATGCTTTAATTCAGCGTAAGAGCCTGCGAAGGTTTCAAGATCCTTCTTTTCCCATTCATCTGACTTCATGTAGGACGGATAACCATCACCCTTTTTCTCGAAAAGAGGTCTTAATGTATTAAGCCATCCCGAGTACAAACTTGCATTCCATAGTGCAGAGTCATTTCCGTAATAGATAGTTTGCAGTGTTGTAAGATTGTCTGTATAGTTCTTGAACTTTGTGTCACCCTTATCTTCAAGTATCTTTAGGGCTGTTTCAGAACCAAGAGTTGCAGCCGTATCAAGTGTATCAGGAAGGTATCTTAATTCACCTTCATCATTTTCTTTTACTGACTGATATACCAGGCGCTGCATAATTGCTGCATCTATAGTGAATCTCTGTCCCATAAATCTGAAGGATGAAATAACTGATTCCTCATCCTCATAAACAGGAATAGAATTTATCTTCGGAGGTGCAAGATTCTTTATTTCATTTTTTACCTTATCAAAAGCGCCACTATCAGATGTCAGATCTGAAGCCTCCGGAATTTTTCCATAGCTCTTCTGCAATATATCTGAGAACTCTGCATATCCCGGATCATCTGATGCTCCTGCAAAGAAGCTTGTTATTTCATAAATGCTCATCCAGTCATCCGGATTCTCAGCAATTCCCATTGTGATCAGCATTGAGCTTTTAAGGGTATCATCATTATCTACTTCGAAGGCCATTCTTCCATACATCATCATAGCTCGGAAATATTTTTCAAGCTTTTCATCACCCTCATAATATCCCCTTGGCTTGTACTGTGAATAATCTTCCTTAACTCCCGATATCAGGGATTCTTCTATTCCCTCAGCCTTCAAGATCCTGTCGTATTCTGTTTTTACATCATCAGTAAGTTCACTGTTACTGATAGGTGCTTCAACTGAATCGTCCTGAAGGAGTGAACCAAGATAAAAGAACTTTAAATTTCTAAGAGCAGCATTTTCAAAATCTGTTCCCTTTAATTCCTCATACTGCTTTGCTGATGCCTCGAGCATCTGCGCACTTAAGCTCTGAAGCCTATCTGTAATGTAATTGGTTTCTGTCTTTTTCATAAGATAAGCAAAGTAGAGATGATAGGTGTGCATCAGAGAATCAACCGTAACAAAATTAGGAAAATAGTTATAACGGTTTCCCTCATATACATCAAAGAATTCGTCATGCCCTGATTCTCTTACTACAAACATATTCTCAGCAAGACCTTTTCTGAAATCCTCTACATGATTGTATTCACTTTCTTCCTTCGGGTCGAAAAGATATTCAAATTTTTTATCATAAACAATATTGGAAAGATCAGGCTCTACCTGATAATCAGGTATACTTGGCACAAGATTTTCATCATAGTAGTTTTCTATCTCATCGCCAAGAAGTGAAAGACTTTTTGTTTCACCGGTCGCAGTAGTTTCAGATGCATTTTCCTCCTCTGCTACTTCTGTTTCTTCAGTCTGTTCTGCTTCCTGTTCTTTTTCTTCTGTTTCCTTTACCTCTTCCTTTGTCTCTTCCTTTTTTTCTCCTACCGTATCATTTGTGTTAGTAGTTTCCTCTTTTGCAGGTGCTTCATTATTATTAGAATTGTTACCTGCAGCACAACCGGACACAACTATTGATAAAGTAAGAATCATTGAAATAATCTTCTTTTTCATAAAGTTTCCCTCTTTCATAATTGTCTAAAATGAAATTCCGTTTTTGTGATAACCATAAAAAGTATATCATAAATTTATAATCTCTTTGCCTTGTTTATATAAAATTTATAAAGGCATAAGATTTCTCCCATGCCAATAAAAAAAAGAAGCCTCATTATGAGACTTCGAAAAATGAACGTTCCCGATGTGATTCGAACATACGGCCTTATGCGTTTTGGTCGGCAGATCTATACTGCCGGCTAGGTTAAACGTTCCCGATGTGATTCGAACACACGACCTTCCGCTTAGGAGGCGGACGCTCTATCCAGCTGAGCTACGAGAACAACTGTTTTACAACACCAAAATATATTATCATAGGAGAAGTACAAGTTCAATACTTCTCCTATTTTCATTTAATTTTCCGGATAATTTACATATCCCTGCATCCAGATTGTTCCCTTAAATCTTCTTCCGGGAACAGGTTCACCAAGCAGATCCTTTTTATTTATACATACATCAAAGATAAGCTCGTTACAGTTGATGGTCATTATCTCCAGAGTCTGTCCTGTGAGACTGTTAGTCTCCTCATGGCATTCCATGATTTCTCCCATAACTGAATACTGATCGCACTCCACACCGAAGGGCATAAAGTAGTTATCCACAATTGTATAAATATCTGTGGTTTTTATCTGCTTTGAGATTGCACTATATGTATCCATATCCTCTATTGAAAGAGATTCCATTGCTGACTCATCACCTTTTCTTGCTTTGTGCATGAGCTTTTCTCTTTCACGGATTCTTTTTCTTGCAAAATTTTTATCGCTATCTGTTTTTGCAATTGGCATCATTATCGTTCCCTTAAGTGAAAGGGCGGATAATGTAAGTGAGGTTCCTTTGATTGGGAATCTGTTTTCATTCTGGATCTTGATATATGGAATCATGTTCTGCAGATAGAAAATTATTGTTACACCTACACGAAGGTCATCACACACTCCGGCATAGGATTCCTTAGAAGAATGCCTTGAAACTGTGATATCCTCTTCGGTAGTAACATTGGTTCCTCTGATGTAGGGGTAATAATAATCATATAAGAATTTATCGTTCTCATTGAATTCACCGCAGACACAGATTCCTATACGGTCAGTGAAATCCTTGCAGAATTCTCCTATAAGCTTTTCACCATCCTTAGTAACATAGGATCTTGTATCAGCCTGTTGAACTGTCATGGCTATCAGCTGCTGAATGTCTTCTCTGCTTTTGAAGTTTTCGAAGCCTATTGCTCTTAAATAATTGTGCATGGATTTCACCTCCTCTCTAATTTATATTTTTGCATTTTGTATTTTAAAATAATTACTTTACAGGAATCATTTTTTCCTTGTTGCCCATGTAAGGTCTGAGAGCAACAGGAATGTTAACTGATCCATCTTCGTTAAGGTTGTTCTCAAGGAATGCGATAAGCATACGAGGCGGAGCAACAACTGTGTTGTTAAGTGTATGAGCAAGATAGTTGCCATCCTTACCCTTGATTCTGATCTTAAGTCTTCTTGCCTGAGCATCACCAAGGTTAGAGCAGCTTCCTACCTCGAAGTATTTCTGCTGTCTGGGTGACCATGCTTCTACGTCGCATGACTTGCACTTAAGATCTGCAAGATCTCCAGAGCAGCACTCAAGTGTACGAACCGGAATATCCATAGATCTGAAAAGATCTACTGTGTTCTGCCAAAGCTTGTCATACCACATCTTGGATTCTTCGGGCTTACATACAACTATCATCTCCTGTTTCTCAAACTGGTGAATTCTGTAAACACCACGCTCCTCAATTCCGTGAGCACCCTTCTCTTTTCTGAAGCAGGGTGAATAGCTTGTAAGTGTCTGAGGAAGCTCCTCTTCTTCAATGATCTGCTCCTTGAACTTACCGATCATTGAATGCTCACTTGTTCCGATGAGGTAAAGGTCCTCACCTTCAATCTTATACATCATAGCTTCCATCTCAGGAAAACTCATAACACCTTCAACGACATTACCATGAATCATGAAAGGAGGAATGCAATATGTGAAGCCTCTGTCGATCATGAAATCTCTTGCATAAGAAATAACAGCTGAGTGAAGTCTTGCGATGTCACCCATGAGATAATAGAATCCATTTCCTGCAACTCTTCTTGCTGCATCAAAATCTATTCCGTTGAATCTCTCCATGATATCTGTGTGATAGGGAATTTCAAAATCAGGAACAACGGGCTCACCATATTTCTGAATCTCTACGTTCTCTGAATCATCTTTTCCGATCGGAACTGTATCATCAATGATCTGAGGGATAACCATCATGATCTTCATGACTTTCTCATCAACTACCTTCTGGTTTTCCTCGAGCTCAGCAAGTCTCTTTGCATTAGCTGCAACTTCTGCTTTTCTCTCTTCTGCTTCTTCCTTTTTACCTTGTGCCATTAAAGCACCGATTTCTTTTGATATCTTATTTTTGTGGGCACGAAGCTCATCAGCTTCCTGCTGATTTTTTCTTCTCTCATTATCAAGTTCGATTACTTCATCAACCAGCGGGAGTTTTTCATCCTGAAATTTCTTTTTGATATTTTCCTTTACTACTTCAGGATTCTCTCTTAAGAATTTAATATCTATCATTTTCTTTTCCCCTTTATTTCTTATTTCACTTTTGTGAAATATAATTTGTTAGTTCTTATAATCCATTGCTTCATTCAATGCCATCTGCTCTTCGTCGCCAAGTTCAAGTTTGCATTTTCCATGGCGTATCTCTTTTGAGTAGGAATAGCATCCGTCAGTACTGTGAACTGAGTTTAATAAAAATCCATTGTTGTCCTCATCAAGGAGTGCTATTGAATAACTGAGCTGTCCTCCCATCTGATTGAAGGCATCATATTTTATTATGCCAACCTTCTGGAAACATGAAGCAAGTCTGTTGTATAAATCATCTATGTCTTTTTGATTATTTTCAGTCGCTTTTTTGATAATCTGATTATCCTCAAATAAAGCAACAATTTCTTCTTCAAGGGAAGCTGCATCTCTACCCTTCATGAATTTTGATATCTGTTCCTTAATACTTTTTATCTTTTTATTCTGACTAATAATTATAATAAATAAAATAATAATAAGTACTGCAAGTCCTATAAAAATGTAGGCAATATCCAAGTTCAATCCAAGCTGGTCAAATAAATTACTGTTCATACCTTATCTCCTAAATATAATTTATTACCTATATAATCTCTCAGTGATTTTTTCAAGATCATCTGTACTATAGAACTCAATTTCTATTTTCCCAACTCCATCACTCTTAGTTGAAATAGATACCTTAGTTCCGGTTGCCTGAGTACATTTATCTTCAAGTTCTCTATAGGCTGATTCAACACTTGGATTAATTTCTAATTTCTTTTTATTCTTCTTCGGTTTATCCAGATTCTTTACAAGCTTCTCAGTATCACGAACATTCATCTTTAAATCGAAAACCTGCTCCGCAATCTGAATCTGCTTTTCTTTATCCTCTATTGAAATAAGTGCTCTGGCATGTCCGGTGGAAAGCTTACCATCAATTACCATCTGACGAACTTCTTCACAGAGCTTAAGAAGTCTGAGTGAATTAGTAATAGCAACTCGGCTCTTAGAAACCTTCTCTGCTACAACATCCTGGGTATAACCAAAATCATCGATAAGCTTTTTGAAAGCAAGAGCTTCATCTATCGGATTAAGATCATCTCTTTGAATGTTATCAATGAGCGCATACTCTGCTATCTCTTCTTCAGTAAGATTTTTGATTATAACAGGTACTTCCTTAAGTCCTGCTTTTTTAGCAGCGCGCCATCTTCTCTCACCACCGATGATCTCATAATGATCTTTTCTATCCTGAACAATAAGAGGATTTATAATTCCATGCTGCTTTATTGAATCTGATAACTCTATAAGCTTATCTTCATCAAATGTTTTTCTGGGCTGATCTCTATTGGGTTCAACCTTAGTAATATTAACTGTTACTACCTGTCCCTCTTCTATTTTTTCTTCTTTTCCAGCTTTTGAAGAAGCAGGAGCAGGAGCTATAAGTGCATCAAGTCCTTTGCCTAATCCTCGTTTAGCATTTTTGGGTGCCATATATGTACCTCTTTCTATTACTTTAATTTAGAATTTTCTTCCGATAACTTCATCCGCTAATAATCTGTATGCTTCAGCACCTGCTGATCTTGTGTCATAAAGATTAATCGGGAGTCCGTAACTGGGAGCCTCTGCCAAGCGAATGTTTCTAGGTATTATTGTCTTATATACATTTTCAGAAATATGATCTTTAACGTTCTCAACTACCTGCATAGAGAGGTTGGTTCTTGAATCATACATTGTAAAGATGACACCTTCCATCTCCAATGAATTATTCAGTCTCTCTTTTACAAGGTTAACTGTATGTACCAACTGACTTAATCCTTCCAATGCATAATACTCACACTGAATCGGAACTAAAACTGTATCAGCTGTAGTCATAGCATTTATAGTAAGCATACTAAGTGAAGGAGGACAATCAATTACAATAAAATCATAGTTCTGTCTTATTGTATCTATGGACTTTTTAAGAATAAATTCTTTTTCTTCCATATCGATCAGTTCTATTTCAACTGCCGCCAGGTTAACATTGGAAGGAATAATATCTACTCCATCAACAACGTTTTTATATAATGCGTCATTAACTTCGCATTCACCTATGAGCAATTCATATATAGTATTTTCTAACTGATTCTTATTAAGACCAAATCCACTGGTAGTATTTCCCTGAGGATCTGTATCAATAACTAGTACCTTTTTACCTTTTTCTGCAAGTGTTGCAGATAAGTTAATAGATGTTGTAGTCTTACCTACTCCACCTTTTTGGTTTGCAATTGCTATTGCTCTTCCCATACTTTTCTCTCCCTCTTCAATTTTTAACTTTGTAATTATAACACAAATTCAGTACTTCAGTTTTGCAATTATGGCTATAATTTTTTATATTTTTGCTACAATATTCATCATATTAATGTTTCACGATAATATTTTACTACATATTGGGTTCGAATGTTTCACGTGAAACAAATTCTTGTAGAATAAATTTTTCATATATCAATGTTTCACGTGAAACTAATAATCAAAATCTATAATGGTTTTTTCTGTGGAACACCAGCTTTACGAGGATACTTAGATGATGTATTCTGTACCTTTTCAATTATACATATAGTACGTTTGATATCACTATTAGGAAGATTGAATTCGTCAACAGACTTTATCTTCCCACCTAATAAGAAAATTGCATTTTTTGCTTCATCAACTTCTTCAATTCCTTTATCACCTTTATAGGCAATAAAGTGTCCACCTTTTTTCACATAAGGTAAATCATATTCACAAAGAGTTGAAAATCTTGCAACTGCTCTTGATACTGCTATATCAAATTTTTCTCTAAGCTCACCCTTCTTTGAATCGGAAAAATCTTCTGCTCTTCCATGTACTGTTTTAATAGAACCTTCTTCATTAAGTTCAAGTTTTGATATTACTTCATCAAGAAAACTTATTCTTTTTTGAAGTGAGTCTAATAGAGTAACATGCAAATTAGGAAAAACAATTTTTAAAACTATACCTGGAAAGCCAGCACCTGTTCCTATATCTACTAAAGATAAATCTCTTTTCGTAAAATCAAAAAATTTTGCAGATGATATAGAATCAACAAAATGAAGCTTACATACATCATCAAATTCTGTTATAGCTGTAAGATTTATTTTATTATTCCAATCAACCAATAATTCGAAATACTTATCAAGCTGTTCAATCTGTTTGGTAGATAATTCTATATTGAATGACTTTATGTCTTCCTTTAATGAATTAAAATCATTATTCAATTCAATTTTCTCCTCTAAAACACTAATTTATATGTGATTAATCAGCGTTGAAATTATAATACAATATATAGTGTTTCACGTGAAACATTTAATACAATTAGTGGTAGTTATTTTTTACGATTATAATTTTCCAAATATACAAGTAACACAGAAATATCTGCTGGATTAACTCCACTTATTCTTGAAGCCTGACCAACATTTATAGGTCTGAACTTTTTAAGATTAGCACGAGCTTCTAGTCTTAAACTAAGAATATCATCATAATCTATTTCAGCAGGGATCTTTTTATTTTCCATCTTCTTAAATTTATCAACCTGTCTCTGCTGTCTCTCTATGTAACCTTCATATTTGATATTGATTTCTACCTGCTCGATTACTTCCTTGGAAAGTTCTTTTCTATCAGGATCAAGATCAGCTATATTCTCATAGTTGAGTTCAGGTCTGCATATAAGTTCTGCAAGTGAAACTGCTGTCTTAAGTATAGGTGAGTTATGCTTTTCCATAAATGCCTGAACATTTTTTGCGGCACCAACCTTTATAGACTTAAGTCTCTCAGTCTCTTCTTTAATCTGCTCTTCTTTTTCGATTAGCTTCTTGTATTTATCTTCAGGAATAAGTCCTACTTCGTAACCCTTTTTTCTAAGTCTTATATCAGCATTATCCTGTCTAAGCAATAATCTGTACTCTGCTCTTGAAGTCATCATACGATAAGGCTCAAGATTATCTTTGGTAACAATGTCATCTACAAGTACACCAATATATCCCTCAGATCTATCGATAGATAAATAAGGTTTTTTCAAAATCTGCATGCAGGCATTTATTCCTGCATAAAGTCCCTGAGCTGCAGCCTCTTCATAACCACTACTTCCATTAAACTGACCTGCACTAAATAAACCTCTGATTTTCTTTATCTCTAATGTAGGATAAAGCTGACCAGAGCATAAGCAATCGTATTCAATCGCATAAGCGTTTTTTACAATTACACAATTCTCAAGTCCAGGAACAGATCTGTACATCTGAAGCTGAACATCCTCTGGCATTGAAGAGGACATACCATCTATATACATTTCATTAGTATGACTTCCCTCAGGTTCAATAAAAACCTGGTGTCTTATCTTATCAGGGAATTTTACAACCTTATCCTCAATTGAAGGACAATACCTTGGTCCGATACCTTCAATGATACCTGCATATATAGGTGATCTATCTATGTTATTTCGTATTATTTCATGTGTTTTTTCATTTGTATATGTAAGCCAGCAATTGTACTGCTCCTTCTGAATATCATCAGGATTAGTATCAAATGAAAAAGGAATTACAGGAGTATCACCTGTCTGGATTTCCATCTTTGAATAATCGATTGTATTTCCATCCATTCTGGCAGGTGTTCCGGTTTTAAATCTTCTAAGTTCAACTCCGGCTTTTATAAGTGAGTCTGATAAAAGATTTGAAGGCTGTAATCCGTTAGGTCCAGTATAAGAAATTGACTCACCGCAAAGACATCTGCTCTTTAAATATGTTCCGGTACAAAGGATAACTGCCTTAGCTTCATAGATAAGACCTGTAACAGTTTTAATTCCTTTTATTCTCTTCTCATATCCATCACTTAATAATTCTTTATCATCATTACTATTTAAATCTTCAAAAAGAATCTCAGAAATCTCTGACTGCTTTACAATTAAATTTTCCTGATTTTCCAAAATATGTCTCATGGATTTTGAGTACTCAAGCTTGTCTGCCTGAGCACGAAGTGAATGGATAGCAGGGCCTTTGGATTTATTAAGCATCTTTGATTGAAGATAGGTCTTATCAATATTTCTTCCCATCTCTCCACCCAAAGCATCAATCTCTCTTACAAGATGTCCTTTTGAGGATCCACCAATGTGAGGGTTACAAGGCATAAATGCAATATTATCTGCACTTAAAGTAAAAACTATAGTCTTTAAGCCAAGTCTTGCTGCTGCAAGTCCGGCCTCACATCCGGCATGACCGCCACCTATTACAATTACATCTACTATATCTGCTACCATATTTTGCTCCATAAAACTAAATTACTAAACGAATTATTTTCCCATACAGAATTTTGAGAAAATCTCTTCAACCAGATCTTCATCAACTTCCTGACCGATAATCTCACCAAGGAATGAATATGCATTCATAAGATCAATTGAATAAAAATCTTCTGACATACAATCCATAATACTACTCTCAACTTTTTTTAAACTGTCAAAAGCATTTATCAAAGCTTCCTTATGTCTTAAGTTAGTGATATATATTTCTTCCTTAGGAGTGATACTTCCATTGAAAAACATATCAGTTATTATTTTTTTGAGCTCATCAATTCCGGTCTCATCAACCATTGAGGTTTTAATAACGGGTATACTTGAACCATATATATTGTGTATATCATTTTCAAGAATACTAATACTGTCACTAATGTCATTTTTATTAAGTAATACAATCACATGTTTTTTATTGATTATATCCTTAATTCTCTCATCCTCTGAAACTGTCTTATCAGTGGAATCAATTATATATAAAATTAAATCTGCATCCTGTGCATATTTAACTGCTCTTTCAACACCAATCTTTTCAACTTTATCTTCTGTATCTCTTATGCCGGCAGTGTCCATTACTCTAAGAACAAAATCACCGAGTCTTATTGTCTCTTCAATAACATCCCTAGTTGTTCCTTCGATTTCAGTAACAATTGCTTTTTCTTCTCCGGCAAGTTTATTTAAAAGTGAAGACTTACCTGCATTAGGCTTTCCAATAATTACAGTTTTAATTCCATCTTTTCTTATAACACCTTCATCAGAGGAATTTATAAGAGAGTCTAATTTTGTAAGCCACTCTGAATTCTTTTTTGATAATCTCTCATCATATCCTGTGAGATCATAATTCTCAGGATCATCAATGGCAGATTCTATAAATGCCATCTCATATAGAATTTCTTTTCTAAGTGAATCTATTTTATTGAAAAGTGCTCCATCAAGTTGAAGTTCAGAATTTTTTACTGCAAAAGAATTCTGAGCACTAATAAGATCCATTACTGCTTCTGCTCTTGTCAGATCAATTCTTCCATTTAAAAAAGCTCTTTTGGTAAATTCGCCTGGCTCAGCAAGTCTGCAGCCATTTGATATAAGAAGGTTAATTATTGTTTCCATGACAACACGGCCACCATGAGTGTTGATTTCAACAACATCCTCTCTGGTATAAGTTCTTGGTGCCTTCATAATGGAAACCATAACTTCATCAACTTTAGTTTTATTGGCATCAACAATAAAACCATAGTTAATAGTATGGGACTGATAATCCTTCAAGGAAAAATTACCTTTGGCATCTATATAAAGTTTGCTTACGATATCAATTGAATTTTCACCGCTTACTCTTATGATACCAATACCGGCATCAATCATAGCTGTTGCTATTGCACAAATCGTATCTTCCTTATAAAACATTATTCAATCCTCAATAACACATAATGTAAATTAGAGCTGCCAATTGAAATCTATGTAAAATCAATGGCAGCTCTTAATATTTGCTTATTTTTTAAGAGTTACAACAACTCGGCGGAAGGGCTCTTCACCTTCACTGTGAGTAGTAACATATTTATCATTCTGAAGCGCTGAATGAATGATTCTTCTTTCATAAGGATTCATAGGCTCCAGTGATAAAGACTGTCTGTTCTTTCGAACCTTATAAGCAATATTCTTTGCAAGATTCTCAAGAGTAGCTTTTCTTCTTTCACGGTAGTTCTCTGTATCAACCTTTACATGAATGTAATCCTCAGATCCTCTGTTAACAACAAGAGAAATGAGATACTGTAATGAATCAAGTGTCTGTCCTCTCTTACCAATAAGAACACCCATCTCATCACCTGAAAGTTCTATTTCAAGAACCTTATCTGTCTCATTGTATTTAGCACTCACATCAACCTTCATGTTCATGGAACCAAATACATTTGATAAAAATACCTTTGCACTGTTTATGAACTCGTGATCATAAACATAAGAAATTTTCTTCTCTTCTTTTACTTCAGGAGCTTCAACAGAAGCTTCCTTCTTTACTTCAGCTTTTTTCTCCTCATTTTTCTGAGGCTTTTTGCTTTCCTTCTTCTCTGCTTTTTCTTTAACCTTGTTATCAACCTGCTCTTCAAGAGAAGTCTTTATCTCATCTTCTTCTTTTACAGCTTTAACTCTTGCTCTTATAACAGCAGGCTTAACATTTAAACCAAGAAATCCAGTTGAACCGGAAGAAATAACTTCATAATCAAGATTGTCACTTGTAACCATAAGCTGTGCACATGCTTCTGTGATGCAATCTTCTACAGTCTTTTTTGAAATCTCAATATATTCCATTTTCTTATCCCCTATCAGTTGTTCTTTTGATCAAACTCTTTTACCATATTTGCTCTGGCAAGAAGACTGTCTTTTCTGATCTTACCTGACTCATAAACCTTATTTGCCTTCTTGAGACCCTCTTCCTTCTCTTTTTCAGATAAAGTTGAAGAATAAGAATTTATGGTTCTGGTATTCATATTAGCATAGCGATTCATCTGAGGAGTAGACTTCATCTTCTCAAGCTTTTCGTTATACTTAGCGATATTTTTCTCAATCTCAGCATCAATATCGGTCTTGTCAATGTGCTTGTTAATTACAATCTGCTGAACTGTACGAACTACAGCACCTGCGATCCAGTAAATACCAAGACCTGCAGGAAATGTAAATGTGAAGAAAAGTGACATGAGAGGCATCATCATGTTCATAGTCTTCATTGAATTAGCCATCTGAGCTGCCTGATCGTTAGGATCATTGGATGTAGGAGCAGCCTGA
Organism: Butyrivibrio sp. FC2001; assembly: GCF_000424125.1. Lineage (NCBI taxonomy): Bacteria > Bacillati > Bacillota > Clostridia > Lachnospirales > Lachnospiraceae > Butyrivibrio > Butyrivibrio sp. FC2001. Next base: position 21,547 of record NZ_AUJH01000022.1, on the reverse strand, counting down.
GGCATAAGCTTAATGCTAACCCACTGTGTAAAGCATGAAAGGAAAGGAATAATAAGTGCAACTACAAAAAGAACAAATGACTTATTAGCCCAAGCTGTCTGAACCATGTAGGAAGGTGAATCTCCCATGTTAAGACCAAGGAAGTTGTTGTACTTACTAATAAGTGCATGTGAGTTTGCAATTGAATCTGAAAGACTTCCGAACTTTTCAGTAAGTGAAGCCCAATCCTTTGTTGAAGCCTTGTAAAGAACATCAATAAATGTGTTCTCTATATAAGTAGTATTACCTGATGTGAATGCTTCATTTGTAAACTGCTTTGAATACTGACCTGCACTTGAAAGTGTCTGTAAAAACTCAGCTGATCCTGCTGTCTCACGAAGCTGTGTAACAAGAGGATAAAAAGCTGACTTTACCTGGCTAACATAAGCAGGCATGGAATAGATAACTCTGTAAAGAGCGATCATGATAGGAAGCTGAATTAAAAGCTGAACGCAGCTACCTGTCTGTGAAACACCATACTTAGCATAAACAGCTTTGATTTCTTCCTGCTGTGCAAGCATGGACTCGTTATCCTTCTTACCCTTGTACTTCTTCTGAATTTCCTGAATCTCAGGGTTCATTCTTGCCTGCAGCTTGGAAAACTTCTGCTGCTTGTAGGTAAGAGGCATAAGTAAAAAGTACATTATTATTGTAAATAAAATAATAGCAAGACCGGTACTGGGAATACCAATCTTATCGAGGAAAATGAAGATCCAGTTCATAATATGACCAAGGATCCATGCAATAGGACCTACAATTTTTCCCTGATATTGTGTCAACGTAACAATATTCAAAACCTATCCTCCAATACTTACGGTACAGGATCGTAACCACCGCTGGAAAATGGATTGCATCTTAGAATTCTCCATGCAGCAAGTAAACTACCTTTTAATGCACCGTGTTTTTCTATTGCTTCTAATCCGTATTGCGAACAAGTCGGTATATACGGACATTTTGTTCTCTTTAAGGGAGAAACATACTTTTGATAAAACTTAATAAGGAATATCAGTACTCTCTTCATATTTCACCTCATCATTTTTCCTTAGATGAGACTTCCCGGCCAGATATAAAAATGACTTCTCAATATCAAAATACGAAGCATCTTTAGCACGGCTTCTGGCCACGACTACTATATCTAAACCACTATTAAATATATTTTCGTGTAGTCGGTAAACTTCTCGAACAAGTCTTGCAAACCTGTGCCTTACAACACTGTTCCCTACTTTTTTGCTTGCTGAAATACCAAGTCTGTTTATATCGGTATTATTTTCTCTGACATAAATGACAATGTTTTTATCTGCGTACGCCTTACCGGTTTTATAAACAATCTTAAAATCAGCTGTTTTTCTTAAACTTTCTGTATTTTGCATTTATATTTCCTATAAGATAAGAAAATACGCGAATATGCATCTATGCACATTCGCGTAACAAGACCACAATATGCTGTGGTCCTTATTATGCAGATATCTTTTTTCTACCCTTAAGTCTTCTGGCAGCAAGTACCTTTCTGCCTCCCTTAGTTGCCATTCTTGCTCTAAAGCCGTGAACACGAGCTCTCTGAAGCTTATGCGGCTGATAAGTTCTCTTCATAGTCGAAATACACCTCCTTTTTAAAATCTATTTAGCAAATAATATAATTGTCTGAATCAGAAAAAATCGTTGTTATTATAATAAAATTAAGCATTTCCGTCAAGTTAAAAAAAAATTGTGGATAACTGTGGAAAATATTTTGAAAAAATATTGTCTACATTTTGTATTTCAACAAGTTATCCACATCTAAATGTTGATTTTGTGGATAACTTGTTATTATCTGTAAATTTAGAATTTTTATCCACAAAATGTGGATATAATGTGGAAAACATTTAAAGTTTTTATAAAGTTAAAATATAGAATCCAGTATTTATGCGGCTTCCAGACGGTGAATATCTCTATCCTTTTTTTCCACTTTTCCACCTGTTGTTATTACAATGTGATTTTAAAATATTTTTTTTTAAAAGTTATCCACAATTTCCCTCCGTTTGATATTTAGTTATCCATAAGATAAAATAAATCTTAAATTTGCAATGGGAGAAATATATGGAAAAGGCTACAGAAATAACACAAAAACTTACAGAGAACTTTGATAATTTAAAGGAAGAAATACGAGTAGAGCTAGGTATGACCACTATCTCCTTCGATACGTGGATCAAACCTCTTTCTTTTTATAAATATGAAAACGGTTCTGTTATCGTTTTAATTCCCTTTGATGATACAAACGCTCTCAATTATATAGAGAGGAAATATCAGAAATTCTTTAAGGTTACTTTATCTGAATTTTTGGATGAGGAAATTGAGGTCGAATTCATTTTAGAAAAAGATGCTTTTATTAATAAAGAAGAAACTCATTCAAATGAGTCAGATAAACCTAAATCTAATCAGAATAACTATGAGTTTTCTAACCTGAATCCTAAATACGTTTTTGATACATATGTAGTAGGTGGAAATAACCGTTTTGCATACAACGCTTCATTAGCAGTTGCAGAATCACCGGGAGAAGCTTACAATCCCCTCTTCTTATATGGAGGCCCCGGACTTGGTAAGACTCACCTCATGCATGCTATTGGACATTTCATAATAGAGAACAATCCAGGCTTTAAGGTTTTATATGTTACATCTGAGCAGTTTACCAACGAAGTTATCGAGTCTATCAGAAGTGGTAAAGCCGAGGCCATGAGTCGTCTTCGCGATAAATACCGTACAGTTGATGTACTTATGGTAGATGATGTTCAGTTTATTATAGGCAAGGAAAGTACTCAGGAAGAGTTTTTCCACACCTTCAACGTACTTCACCAGTCAGGAAAACAGATCATTATTTCATCTGATAAGCCTCCGAAGGAAATGGAGACCCTTGAAGAGAGATTCCGTTCAAGATTCGAGATGGGACTTATCTCAGATATTCAGGCTCCTGACTATGAGACCAGAATGGCAATCCTTAAGAAAAACGCTGAGAGCTATTCAAAGCACATCGATGATGAGATATTTGAGTACATTGCTACCAATATCAAGTCAAACATCCGTGAGCTTGAAGGTGCTTACAACAAGATAATCGCATTCTCACGTTTAAATAAGGTAGAAATTACTTTAGATAATGCCAAGGAAGCATTAAAGGATATCATTTATCCCGATGTTTCAAAGGTTATTACAATCTCTCTTATTATAAGTACAGTTTGTGAGCAGTATGGAGTAAGACAGGAAGACATCACTTCCAAGAAGAGAAATAAGGAAATTGTCCTTCCCAGACAGATCGTTATGTACCTTGCAAGGGAGCTTACAGATATGCCTCTTGAAGAAATAGGTAAGGCACTTGGTAAAAAGGATCACACTACTGTAATGAGTGGCGTAACCAAGATAAAGGATCTTCTTGCTATTGATGATGAGCTCAAAAAGAATCTCGACATTATTAATAAGAAGCTAAACCCTTCTGCGTGATAAAGTGGATAACTCAGTTTATAAATACTTTATAAATTGTTTATAAACTGGGGATAAGAGTGGAAAACTTTTTTATAGCCTTATATCGCAAAATTTGCCCTGTGGAGAACATTTAGCTTTTCAACATTAAATTTTTATTTATCAACTATTAAAAATTTGTAAATAAGGCAGATAAATTGTATAATAGATAAGGATTTCCACATATCAACACCTATTACTAATTATAATACTAAATATTATTAATTAATTTATATATAGTGTTTTGTGCATAATCACTTTCTAGTTGGAGGGAGTTCTTAACCCATGAAGTTTGTTTGTTCAAAATCGAATCTTATTACCGGACTACAGATTGTTTCAAAGGCAGTTCCTAATAAGACTACAATGTCTATATTGGAATGCATTCTGATAGATGCTACAGAAACAGTCATCAAATTTATCGCTAATGATATGGAACTCGGAATACAGACCGAGGTAGACGGTAATATTTTAGAGAGAGGATATATTGCTATCGATGCAAAGATCTTCTTTGACATTATAAGAAAGCTTCCTGATAATGATGTAACTATTGAATCCGATTCAAACGGTAAGGTTACTATCAGCTGTGAAAAAGCTAAGTTTGGTATTGTAGGAAGAAATGCAGATGATTTTACATATCTTCCCAATATTGAAAGAATAGATGGTATAACTGTATCTCAGTTCACTCTTAAAAACATTATCCAGCAGACTATCTTCTCTATCGCTGAGAATGATGCCAATAAGATGATGAGTGGTGAGCTTTTCGAGATTAATCAGGATACACTTAAGCTTGTATCTCTTGATGGTCATCGTATATCTATTCGTAAAGTAAAGCTTCAAAATTCTTATGATTCCAAAAAGGTAGTAGTTCCCGGAAAAACTCTTTCGGATATAAGTAAGATTATTACTGACAGTACTGAGAATAACGTTGAGATTTTCTTTACTGACAAGCATATATTGTTCGAGTTTGATAAAACTATCGTTGTTTCAAGACTTCTTGAGGGTGAGTACTTCAATATTGATCAGATGCTCTCCAGTGATTATGAAACAAAGATGACTATTTCAAGAAAAGAGATGCTTGATTGTATAGACAGAGCAACTCTGCTTGTAAAGGAAGGCGATAAGAAGCCCGTTATCATCTCAATTACTGATGATAAGATGGAGCTTAAGATCAATTCCACAATCGGAAGCATGGATGAAGAGATTGAAATCGAGAAACAGGGTAAGGATCTTATAATCGGATTCAATCCTAAGTTCCTCATTGATGCTCTTCGCGCTATTGACGATGAGAACATAGATATCTACATGGTTAATCCTAAGGCACCCTGTTTTATAAGGGACAAGGATTCTAACTACATCTATCTTGTTCTTCCTATAAATTTTTTAACAGTGAGCTGAAAAAATGGAAACAATAAAGGTTAATTTAAGAGAAAGCGACGAATTCATTAAATTAGGGCAGGCCATGAAAAAGGCCGGCCTTGAGGAATCCGGCGTTGACGCCAAAATGGATATTCAGGAAGGTCTTGTTAAGGTTAATGGTGAAGTTGAAACCAGAAGAGGCAGAAAACTTTACAGTGGAGACACTATCGAATACGAAGGCGTTCAGGTACAAATAATAAAATGATAATAAAATCATTAGAGTTAGCAGATTTTAGAAACTACGAAAATTTAAAAATAGAATTCAGCAGTGGAACCAACATTCTTTACGGTGACAATGCCCAGGGAAAGACTAACATTCTCGAGGCTATTTATCTTGCTGCTACAACAAAGTCCCACAAAGGTAGTAAGGACAAAGAAATTATATCCTTTGGTAAAGAAGAGGGACATATCAGAACAATTATCGAGAGAGATGGTGCAGAATATCGCGTAGACATGCACCTTAGAAAAAGCAAATCCAAAGGAATAGCAATTGACGGACAAAAAATAAGAAAAGCATCTGACCTTGTGGGAAGATGCAATGTTGTATTTTTTTCTCCGGAAGATCTTAGTATTATAAAGGACGGTCCGGCGGAAAGACGAAGATTCATGGATATGGAGCTTTGTCAGCTGGATCAAATTTATTTAGAGAACCTTGCGAAATACAATAAGCTGATCACTGAGAGAAATAAGGTATTAAAGGATATGTTTGAACATCCTGAAAACAGTGTTCTTTTGGATGTTCAGGATAAGCAACTTTTGGAATACGGATCAGTAATTATAAGATCCAGAGAAAAGTTCATAAGGGATTTATGTGATATTGTAGATCCTATTCATCATAAACTCACAGGTGGAAGAGAAAAATTAAAGATATATTATGAACCCAATATAACTGCTGCGGAATTCGAAAGTAAGCTCAGAAATTCCAGGCAGAAGGACATATATCTTAAGCAGACAACGGTAGGACCTCATAAGGATGATTTTTCATTTAATGTCACTACTGAAAATATGCCTGAAGAGATAGACATCAGGAAATATGGTTCTCAGGGACAACAGAGAACTGCTTCACTTTCACTTAAGCTTTCGGAAATTGAGATTGTAAAAAAATCCAAAAAAGAAAATCCGGTCCTTTTACTTGATGATGTATTGTCAGAGCTTGACAGTAACAGACAGAATTACCTGTTAAATACCATAGGTAATATACAGACAATCATTACCTGTACCGGTTTGGATGAATTTGTTAATAATCGTTTTGAAATAAACAAAGTATTCAGAGTAGTTAACGGAAGTATACCTGAAGAATAAGAGGATAAGAATGAGTAACGAAGAAAATAAGTATGGCGCGGACCAAATACAGATTCTTGAAGGACTTGAGGCAGTTCGTAAGAGACCTGGTATGTACATTGGAACTACTGCTGCAAGAGGACTTCATCATCTTGTATATGAGATAGTAGACAATTCAGTAGATGAGGCACTTGCCGGATTCTGCGATCACATTGAAGTTAATATCAATGCTGACAACACCATAACCGTTATGGATAACGGTCGTGGAATTCCTGTAGACGTTAACCACAAATCAGGACTTACCGGTGTAGAAGTAGTATTTACTATTCTTCACGCAGGTGGTAAGTTCGGTGGTGGAGGATACAAGGTATCCGGTGGTCTTCACGGCGTTGGTGCATCAGTAGTTAATGCTCTTTCAGAATGGCTTGAGGTTCAGGTTGTTCGTGAAGGAAAAATTTACCAGCAGAGATACGAGAGAGGAAAGGTTTGCTATCCTCTTAAGGAAGTTGGAACAACAGATGTTGTAACTTCTGGAACAAAGGTATCATTTAAGCCTGATGCTCTTATTTTCAAAGAGACAACTATATTCGATTACAACGTATTAAAGCAGAGACTTCGTGAGATGGCCTTTCTTACAAAAGGTCTTAAAATCACGCTTAGAGATTACAGAGTTGAAGAAGGCGCTGACTTTACAGAGCAGACCTTCTACTACGAAGGCGGTATTAAGGAATTTGTTCAGTACCTCAACAAGAGTAAGACAGTTCTCTATGATCAGATAATGTACTTTGAAGGAAATAAGAATAACGTTCAGGTTGAAGTATCACTTCAGCACAACGATTCCTTCAACGAGAGCACATATACTTTCGTAAACAACATTAATACTCCTGAAGGCGGAACTCATCTTGAAGGCTTTAAGGCAGCTCTTACCAAGACCTTCAATGACTACGCAAGAGAAAAGAAAATGCTTAAGGATAACGAGGATAACCTCACAGGTGATGATATCCGTGAAGGACTTACATCCATCATCAGTGTTAAGATCGAGGATCCTCAGTTTGAAGGACAGACAAAGCAGAAGCTTGGTAACAGTGAAGCAAGAGGTGCTGTAAACAGCGTTGTTGCTGAGCAACTTACATATTTCCTTGAGCAGAATCCTCAGGTTGCAAAGGTTATACTTGAAAAAGCTATTCTTGCACAGCATGCAAGAGATGCTGCAAGAAAGGCAAGAGACCTTACAAGAAGAAAGTCTGCTCTGGATGGACTTGGACTTCCCGGAAAGCTTGCAGACTGCTCAGATAAGGATCCCAAGAACTGTGAGATTTTCATAGTTGAGGGAGATTCCGCGGGTGGATCAGCTAAAACAGCAAGATCTCGTGCGACTCAGGCTATTCTTCCTCTTAGAGGAAAAATCTTAAACGTTGAGAAGGCAAGAATAGACAAGATATATGGTAATGCCGAGATCAAAGCAATGATCACTGCATTTGGTACAGGAATTCATGATGATTTTGATATCGAAAAGCTTCGTTACAACAAGATCATTATCATGACTGATGCCGATGTCGACGGTGCTCATATTGCTACACTTATGCTCACATTCCTTTACAGATTCATGCCTGAGCTCATTAAGACAGGACATGTATATCTTGCTCAGCCTCCGCTCTATAAGCTGGAGAAGAACAAAAAGGTATGGTATGCATACAGTGATGATGAGTTAAATAAGATTCTTAACGACGTAGGTCGTGATCAGAATAACAAGATTCAGCGATATAAGGGACTTGGAGAGATGGATCCCGAGCAGCTCTGGGAAACAACAATGGATCCTGACAGACGAGTTCTGCTCAGAGTAAACATCGATGAAGAAGCTGAATCTGATATCGATGTAACATTTACAACTCTTATGGGTGACAAGGTAGAGCCCAGAAGAGAGTTTATTGAGAAGAACGCAAAATTTGTAAAGAATCTGGATATATAATATTAGCCTTTCAATTATTGGAGGGCGTCAGCGAAGCTGACGGATAGGATAAAAAATGGCGGATAACAATAACAACAATAACAACCAGAATGGAGAAGAGTTAGCTGATGACGTATTTGATCAGGTAACTACTGACAGAATTAAGGAAGTTGACCTGCAAAAGACCATGGAGTCTGATTACATCGACTATGCCATGAGTGTAATTGCTTCAAGAGCTCTTCCCGATGTCAGAGACGGACTTAAGCCTGTTCAGAGAAGAATTCTCTACTCCATGATAGAGCTGAACAATGGACCCGATAAGCCGCACCGTAAATGTGCTCGTATCGTAGGTGATACAATGGGTAAATTCCACCCTCATGGTGACAGCTCAATTTACGGAGCTTTGGTTAACATGGCTCAGCCCTGGTCAATGAGATACTGTCTTGTTGACGGACACGGTAACTTTGGATCTGTGGATGGTGACGGCGCTGCCGCTATGCGATACACAGAGGCAAGACTTACCAAGATTTCCATGGAAATGACTGCTGATATCAACAAGGATACAGTAGATTTCACACCTAACTTTGATGAGACAGAAAAAGAGCCTGCAGTACTTCCTGCAAGATTTCCTAATCTTCTTGTGAACGGTACAACAGGTATCGCTGTCGGAATGGCTACAAATATTCCGCCTCACAACCTTCGTGAGGTAATTACTGCTGTTGTTAAGATGATTGACAATAAGGTAAATGAAGATAGAGAGACAGATATTGAGGAGCTTTTACCCATCGTAAAGGCACCTGATTTCCCTACAGGTGGTATCATCCTTGGCACAAGAGGTGCAGAGGAAGCATACAGAACAGGTAGAGGAAAGGTTGTAGTTCGTGCGGTAACAGATATCGAGACTATGCCTAACGGTAAGAGCAGAATTATCGTAACAGAGCTTCCTTATCTGGTTAATAAGGCAAATCTTATTTCCAAGATTGCAGAATATGTAAAGCTTAAGAAGCTTGACGGCATCACAGCTCTTAGAGATGAATCAGACCGTGAAGGTATGAGAATCGTTATTGAGCTCAGACATGATGTAAATGCAAATGTAATGCTCAACCGTCTCTTCAAGCACACACAGCTCCAGGATTCATTCGGTATTATCATGCTGGCTCTTGTTAACAACGAGCCTAAGATTCTTGGACTTGTTGATATGCTTCACCACTACATCGTCCACCAGGAAGAGGTAGTAACAAGAAGAACACAGTACGATCTCAACAAGGCTGAAGAGAGAAATCACATTGTTGAGGGATTGCTCATAGCTCTTGATAACATCGATGAGGTTATCAAGATAATCCGTGGAAGTAAAACTGTTCAGATAGCAAAAGAACAGTTGATGGAGAGATTCGGATTATCAGATGCTCAGGCACAGGCTATCGTAGACATGCGTCTTCGTACTCTCACAGGTTTGGAGAGAGACAAGCTTGAGCAGGAGCATGCTGAACTCTTAAAGAGAATTGAAGAGTTGAAGCTCATCCTTTCTGACAAGAAGGTACTTCTTGGAGTAATCAGAAAAGAAATCACAGAGATATCTGATAAATACGGCGATGATCGTAAGACTCAGATAGGACATGATGATTCTGACATAAACATTGAGGACATGATTCCCAATGTTAATACAGTTATAGCTATGACAAACGTTGGTTATATCAAGCGTATGTCCATAGATAACTTCCGTGCACAGAACCGCGGAGGTAAGGGAATAAAGGGAATATCCACAATTGAGAACGACTATGTGGAAGACCTTCTTATGACCACAACACACAATTACATTATGTTCTTTACCAACAAGGGAAGAGCTTACAGACTTAAGGCTTACCAGATTCCTGAGGCGTCAAGAACATCCAGGGGAACAGCAGTAGTAAATCTTCTGCAGCTCTCACCTGAAGAAAAAATCACAGCTACTATTCCGATCAAGGAATACACAGAGGAGAAGAACCTCTTCATGGTTACCAAGAAGGGAACCGTTAAGAAGACTCCTGTAATGGAATTTGCAAATGTAAGAAAGAACGGACTTACAGCAATCAATCTTGATGATGACGACGAGCTTATCGAGGTTAAGACAACAAAGGCAGATTCTGAGATTTTCCTTGTAACAAAGAATGGTATGTGTATCAGATTCAAGGAGACAGATGTAAGACCTACCGGAAGATCATCAATGGGTGTAAGAGGTATTATGCTCGGTGATCAGGATGAAGTTGTAGGAATGCAGCTTAATTCTCAGGGTGATTCACTTCTTATCGTATCTGAAAAAGGCTTTGGAAAGAGAACAGAGCTTGGTGAGTTCCATATCCAGCTCAGAGGTGGTAAGGGTGTTAAGTGCTACAAGATAACAGAGAAGACCGGAAATGTAATCGGTGTCAAGGCTGTTAAGGATGAGCACGAGATCATGATGATCACAGACAGCGGAATACTGATCCAGCTCAGAATGGAAGAAATAACAATCCATGGCAGAGTAACATCAGGTGTTAAGATGATAAATCTTGACAAGGGTGTCAGTGTAGTTGCCATTGCAAAGGTTCGTGAGAAGATTTCAAACGGTGACGAAGAGTTCGAAAACATCGAAGATGCAATGGAAGATATTCCTGAGGACGACGGTGTGGAAATAACCGACGACTTCGACGATGATGATACTGACGATATCGAAGAAGGCATTGAAGAAGAGACAGACGAAGAGTAAAACTTATGAGAGTTGGGCTTTTAATTTCTGAATTTAAGGATAAAAATGTTTGCGATATGTGTCTTGGAGCAGACATTGCTGCAAGAGACCTAGGGGTTGAACTGGTCATTTTTCCGGGAAAATATATCATCACTGATAAAAACTTCAGTGATGATAATCCCTATGAATATCAGTATCAGGCAGTATTTGATTATATCTATGAGGCCGGCTTTGACGGACTTATTGTGGATATAGAGCGCATTGGAAATAGTGCGCCGATACTGAAAAAAGAAGGCTTCCTTAAGCAGTTTGGAAAAAAGCCCCTCCTTACAGTTACAGAGCTTGAAGGCTTTGAAAAGGTCGAATATAAAAAGGACACACCCTATTTTGAAATAGGCTTCCTTGCTATTGAGCAGATTCTGTCAAAGGTATCTGATAACAAGGTAAAGGCAAAGAGAAAGAGTATAAATGAGTTTACAGCTGAAGATGTTATTAGTGTAAATAGCAGAACATCAGCTTTGGCAGAGCTTTCTTCTCAGTGCAATTATGAGAAGGATAATTATGATCTCATATTCAAAAAAATAGCTCAGGCCGGATTTAAGAATTTTGAAGTATTTCTTCTTGAAAGTCCTCAGATATGTTCAATGAAAAAGGGCTGGAAGGTACCTAAATACAGTAAGCGTATAATTACCATTCATGACGGAAAAGCTGATAAATTTGATAAGAAGACAGATATGGAAACCTCTGATATTTTTGACCTTTCCAAAATCAAGGGTACAAAAATTATAAGAAATGTTTTCAGAGGTGAGGAGCAGTATGGTCTTTTTATCATCGGATTTGAAGACAGTGTAAGAACAGGAACCTTTGATGACCTTATTACAAGCATTGTTCTTAGCGGAATAAGAATGAATTTCTTAAGAAAACGTCTTATTGATGCTGAGGAAGAGCTTACTCAGTGCCAGGAGGAGATTGCAAGAGACGGATCTGTTCTTGATCATATTGGAGATAAGGATTATCTTACCAATCTTCCTAACAGAAGAGGATTTTTCACAAAGGCATACGATCTTCTTAAAAAGGACTTCAAGGAAGGAAAATATGCTGTAGTTGCATATATAGACATGGATTCATTAAAAAACATTAATGCTATTCATGGCCATGACGAGGGCGACCACGCTGTAAAGAGAGTAGCTGATATTCTTGAAGAAGTATTTGGTAAAAAGAGTGTCTGCGGAAGAATACGTGGTGACGAATTTGCTGTAATAGAGGTTACAGACGAAGAGGATAAGGCTGAGGAACTCAGAATTGAGATGGCCCGTCAGAACAATAAGCTTCTCATGGAGAATACAAAGTATCTTAATCACTTGATCTATTCTATCTGCGAATTTGATTATGAGGAGAGTCTGTCACTTAGAGAAATGCTCAAGGAAACAGATGATAATCTCAAAAATATGCGAAGAATGGAAACTCTTGGTTAATAGTTTATAATTTATTAAGTTGTTAAAAACAATAAAAGAAGATACAATGTGCTTAACTAGTATCATTAGCATTTAATTTAGAGGATAGTAAATGGGTACTGATGCAAACGGATTAGATCCAGAACAACAGGCTTTACTTGCGAGTATTATGGGTAAGTCTTCTCAACAGGGAGCAGGCTCATTTAGTATGCCCGCAGCAGCTGGAGCTACGCCAACACCTGCCGCGGCTCCCAATCCTGCAGATAGTGGTAAGATGCTAAGTCAGGCAGAGATAGATGCACTTATAGCGTCAATGTCAAAATAATAAGATAGTTTTTGGGTGAGAAAATGTCTGTTCAAAACAATGCGAATAGTGAAGAACCACACTATAAGCATCAGATCAGAAGGCTTTTATCCACACTGAAATGGTTGGTGCTTGGTATTATTGTGGGATTAATCATAGGGGCAGTTGGGGCTGCCTTTTTTCATGGAATCAGATTAGCTACTGAGTTTAGAAAAGCTCACAGCTTCATGATATATCTGCTTCCCTTTGCGGGTCTGCTTATAGTATTTCTGTACAGACTTTCCAAGGAATATGAGGATACCGGTACGAATCTGGTTATCACAACGATTTCAGCCGGTGATCATCTGCCAAAAAGAAAGATACCCCTGATATTTGTAGCAACGATCTTAACACATCTCTGCGGAGGAAGTGCGGGTAGAGAAAGTGCTGCGCTTCAGCTTGGCGGAAGTATCGGATATAACTTTGGTGAGCTCATAAAGCTTGATGAAAATGACTGCAGAATAATCACCATGTGTGGCATGAGTGCAGCTTTTGCAGCACTCTTTGGTACACCTATGGCCGCAGCATTCCTTGCGATGGAGATAGAGGCGGTTGGAGTAATGTACTATGCTGCTCTTATCCCCTGCGTCTTATCTGCGCTGGTTTCAAGCACCGTTGCCCAGCATTTTGGAACAGTTCCGGATGTTTTCACAGTTGAAATCGTTCCGGCCTTTTCAATAAACAATGCAATAAAGGGCGGAGTACTTGCTATTCTTTGTGCACTCATAAGCATCATGTTCTGCATAGCCATGAAGAAAAGCGGCGAGCTGTACAAGAAATTCTTCAAAAATCCCTACATCAGAATATTTGTAGGTGGATGCCTTGTAGTAGTTCTTACACTTATAGTAGGTAATAATTACTACAATGGAGCAGGAATGGACATCATAGAGCTTGCTACAAGAGGAGAAGCTCCGTATATGGCCTTTGCTTTTAAGATGCTCTTTACAGCAGTTACCATTGGAGCCGGTTATAAGGGCGGTGAAATCGTACCTGCACTCTTTATAGGAGCAACCTTTGGAAGCCTGTATTCCCAGATATTTGGATTTAATGCTGCTCTTTGCTCAGCAATCGGAATGGGAGCACTTTTCTGCGGTATAACAAATTGCCCGATTTCATCTCTTCTTCTTTGTTTTGAGATGTTTGGATATAAAGGAATGCCATATTATCTTATAGCAATTGCACTTAGCTACACATTCTCAGGCTACTACGGAGTATATGGCTCACAGAAAATTATGTATTCAAAGTTCCACAATAAATACATTAACCAGAAAACAAGGTAACTGACAAATCAGGCACATAATAGCTAATTAACAGGAGATAACAATGTCAAAAAAGCTGGTATCATGGAACGTTAACGGACTTAGAGCATGCGTATCAAAGGGCGAATTCAATAGCTTTATGGAAAATGAAAAGCCCGATGTTATAGGCCTTCAGGAGACAAAGCTTCAGGAAGGTCAGATAGAGATTGATCTGCCCGGATATCATCAATACTGGAACTATGCAGAGAAAAAGGGATATTCAGGAACAGCTCTTTTCACAAAAGAAGAGCCAATAAATGTTACCTATGGTCTTGGAATCGAGGAACATGACCATGAGGGAAGAATAATAACAGCTGAGTATCCGGAATACTATCTTATAACCGTCTATGTACCCAATGCCAAGGATGATTTGTCCAGACTGGAATACAGATGCAGATGGGAGGATGACTTCTTAAAATATGTTAAAAAGCTTGAGGAGACAAAGCCTGTTATCTACTGCGGAGATTTAAATGTAGCACATAAGGAGATAGACCTTAAAAATCCGAAGCCCAATCGTGGACACGCAGGCTTTACAGATGAAGAGCGTGAGAAATTCACAAATGTGGTAAATGCAGGCCTGATCGACACCTTCAGATATTTTTATCCTGATCTTGAAGGAGCTTATTCCTGGTGGTCCTACAGATTCCAGGCGAGAGCAAAGAACGCAGGGTGGCGTATCGACTACTTTGTAACATCAAAAGCTCTTGAAGACAAAATTGAAGATGCAGTTATCTACAAGGATCAGATGGGATCAGACCATTGTCCTGTAGGACTTATACTTAAATAAACAAATAACCTTATAGTTGAGACATGTCATTTAATTCATTTTCGTTTATCTTAATATTTTTACCAATAGTGCTGATAATCTGGCACGGACTTAATCGGATCAAAATGTGGAAGCTGGCAGATCTGGCACTTATCGCAGCTTCCCTGATTTTGTACGGCCTTTTTTCAGTGAGATTTGTCTGGGTTTTAATGGTTTCATGTCTTATAAACTATGGAATATCCAGGCTAATTGTGGATAACTTCCTGAAAAAAGCAGAAATAATCCATGTAATAGGAATTATCTTTAACATTCTTCTCTTAGGATTTTTTAAATACTCAAATTTCTTTGTTTCCAATATTTTTACAGTCATAGGAAAAGAAATCCCGGAATTAAAAATAATAATGCCTGTGGGAATAAGTTTTTACGTATTTTCACAGATAGCATTTATAACTGATATAAAGCGTGAAAAAGAAAATAAGGTCAAGAAAAATGAAAAGCTTGGAGATGTAGATTTCATAGAATATCTCATTTACATCACATATTTTCCTAAGATAGTTCAGGGACCTATAGCTCTCCCCTATGAGATAATCGGTCAGATAAGAGATACTGAAAAAAGAGCATTAAAGGCTGAGAACTTCCGAAGAGGTATAGAGCTTTTTGTAATAGGACTTTCCAAAAAGGTACTTCTTGGAGATAACCTTGCTAAGATCGCGGACTACGGATTTAAATATACCTACTATATGGATACTCTTACAGGAGCGCTGGTTCTGATATCCTATGCATTCCAGCTGTACTTTGATTTTTCCGGCTACTGCGATATGGCAGAGGGCGTAAGTCTGATGCTTGGAATAGAGCTTCCGCAGAACTTCAACTCGCCCTATAAAGCCTTCAGCGTCAGAAACCTCTGGCAGAGATGGCACATGACACTTACAAGATTTTTCGTAAGATATGTTTACATTCCTCTTGGCGGATCAAGGAAGGGAAAGCTTAGAACAGCAACTAATGTACTTATAATCTTTATCCTCAGCGGATTTTGGCACGGAGCAGGCTGGACATATATATGCTGGGGACTTGTCATGGGAATCCTGGTGGTATGGGATGACCTTGGAATCATGGCAGTCGAGGGAGATATTAAAAAGAGCTATCTACTTAGGGAAAAGCCTTTAGTTGTAATTCCCAGGATGCTTGGACAGATACTTACATTTATGATGTTCCTTGTATCACTGATATTCTTCAGATCCCAGGACATGACTTATGCACTGCAGTATTTTAAACAGCTTGTGATACCGACCTGGCCGGGATTTATGTATAAGACATCAGCAATGCTTGATATATCTGAGAACTACCTGCTTATTACCGCTGCAAATATGTATGCGAAGCAGTACACAAGCATCCTGTATCTGATCACATGGATAATTCTTCTTGTGATATCTGTTTTAGTGATAAGAGCAAAGAACGCCCATGAGATCGTGGATGAAAAGAGGAATTCAGTAGGACACGTGATCTTTATGGTCATCATTTTTATATGGTCCTTTATCTCATTATCACAGGTAAGCACATTTATATATTTCCAGTTCTGATTGTTTAAAGAGGACGATTTTTGAAAAACGGTAACAAAGACATTAATTTCATAAAAAGATTTGCGATAGCATCTCTTGTGGTTATCATACTGACAGGCGCAGTGGTATTTTGCATAGATCCTTTTTATCACTACCATAAGCCCTGGTTTGGACTTAAGGCAGTTCTTAATGACAAGGAATATCAGTGTATAGGTACCCTCAGGCACTTTGATTATGACACACTTATAGTCGGATCATCTGTTGCTGAGAATAATGACAACGGTTGGTATGACGAAGCATTTAACTGCAAGTCAATTAAGGCGATAAGGTCTTATGGTGCAACGGCAGACCTCTGTTATCTGTTAGATGAAGCCTTTGCATCAGGTAATGATATAAAGAGGGTGTTTTATAACATAGACCCTTCATCGCTAAATGCAAGTACTGAAACCACCTACGAGATGACAGGATGCCCTATGTATCTGTACGATCATAATCCTTTTAATGATGTGCAGTATCTGTACAATAAGGGCGTAATCCTTGAGAAAATCCCATATATGATAGTTAACTCATATATAACTGACTACAATGAGAACCTGTCATATAACTGGGCAAAGTGGAAGAACTTTAGCAGCGAGAGCGCTCTTGGACTTTATTTTAGAACCAGAACCGAAACTCCCATGATGGATGAGAAGGTCTATGACGAGCAGCTTAATGGAAATATAGAGCTTCTTACAGGTGAAGTTGAAAGACACCCTGACACAGAGTTTTATTTCTTTTTCCCTGCATATTCCATGCTCTGGTGGGACGGAATATACAGAACAGGTGAGAGGGATGCATTTATCCACTGTGAAAAGGAGATGGTCAAGAGTCTCTTACAGTATGATAATGTAAAGGTCTTCTGTTTCCAAAATGAGCAGGATGTAATAACAAATCTTGATAACTACATGGATTCAATCCATTTTTCTCCGGAGATCAATAAGCTTATGCTTGATCAGATGATAGCCGGTGAGTACCAGATGACAGAAGACAATTACGAGGAAATGCTTGATGACATGAAGAGCTTTTCGGATAAAATAGTTAATGAGCTTATTAAGCCCTACGAAGAACAGAACCTCTTAACATACGAACAGATAGAAGAATAAAAAAATATGATCAAAAAACTGCTAACAGGGGGGATAGTTGCGGTTATGGTACTGTCTATGACTTTTTCATGCGCTTGCGGGAAAAGTGGCAGTACATCACAAAAAGTAGATTCAAATACAGAGATCAATACCTATGAATTCAAAGACCTTGGCATAAATATTTCAAGTGACAGTGAGTATTCCAATTTTACCTTTGATAAAAACGGAATGTACTGCCTTAGAATGACAAAGAGTGACGGACATAGTACTTATAGCTTTTCAAGAGTCAGAAACGATGAGAAAAAGGCAGAGGAAATACTGTTAGAATCAGGTAATGTTAACCTTGAATGCCTTACTATGGGAGATGAAGGCTGTTTTTATGCCATACGAACAATATACCCGGATAAGGTAGCATCTCTTAACACACCGGATGATAACAGCTATACCGGTAATGGGGAAAAGAGACTGGTTAAATACTCCTCCTCAGGAGATGAGATCTGGGCTGTAGCTTTAACGGATAATGATGAGAACTCACATATTTTGGATATTGCTTATATTAAGGGAAAAGGAATCATTACCTACTCTCAATACGGTGGATACTCTCTCTATGATGAGGATAATGGCCGTGTAAGTCTGTTGCAGATTAAGGAAGAGGGGAATCTGCATGGAGACAGGAGATTTTTCACCTCAGCTGATGGAAGAGTTTTTGTAGGGGAGACAGATGGTAAGTGGAAATATTTCCTTAGTGAGTTAGATCAAAAGAAGCTGACTCTTGGGAAGAAACATTATGCGCCGTCAGATATCGCTAACGGAAGTAATCTTTTTCCAGGAATTACCTATAACTTTTACTATTTAAACAATAATTACATATATGGTTTTAATGTTGGAGATGGCAGCTTAAAAAAAATCTGCTGCTTTGAGGACTACGGTTTTTATTCAGACAGTACGCTGCTTCTTTATGAATACGCTCAGGGGACCTTCAGACTTGTATCTAACTATGGCGCAGATACCATAAAAACTACTGAGATATCAAAGAGAAATACTCAGAGTAATGTAAAAGAGATAATCACTATCGGAACAGCTTTTACCGACGAATATGTAAAAAAGAGGATAGTTGATTTTAACGAAAGCAGTGACGAATATTTTATAAAGGTCAAGAACTACGCGGAGGAAGGATATTCAAGCTATTATTCAATATACCAGGCGATGAACAAGGATATTGAAGAGGGGAATGCGCCGGATATCATGGTTCTAAATTCCTACGCGTCCATCGATTCGTATATATCAGATGGACTTCTTGAACCCCTTGATTCATATATTGAAAATGATGAAGAGATAACTAATAAGAAATATCTTAAGAGCATTAATTCTCTTCTTAGCAGAAACGGTAAGCAGTACATGGTAATGCCTTCATTTACGGTGGCTACCTGCGCAGCTTCAAACAGTCTTCTTGAAGGAAAAGAAATAACACTTTCAAATTATATAAATCACTGCAATAAGCACAACATCAAGCTGCAGAACATGATGGGAACAAAGACCTTTGACAGTGCAGAGGATCTTTATACAGCCTGTGCATTTGACTTTATAGACTTTGAAAATAATACCTGTAACTTCAAGAATTACAAATTCATAGATCTTCTGATTTTCATAAGAGAGCTCAAAAGAGCACAGGAGCATAATAACCAGAAGATAGATGACAACTGCTTTAGAGATAAAAAGGCTCTTTTGCAGAGCTGCTTTATAACATCCTTTGAGGATTACAGAATTATAAAGGATGGATACTTTAGTGCAGATGTGGTTTTCAATGGCTATCCCGGAAAGGATAGAGGACTTTCATATATTGATCCGGGAATGCTATTTGGTATCAGCAGCTTAAGCTCCAACAAAGAAGCAGCCTGGGAATTTATAAGGTATTTCCTTCTTGATGAATACCAGTACAAAATAGACTGGGGATTCCCGGTAAATGAGGACGCCTTTAATGCACTGATGGAGAAGTCTGAACAGGATAAATACTACATCGATGACAGCGGCAGAAAGATAACAACCAACAGTACGGCAATAATCGGAGACAGGGAAATAACGATCACGCCTCTTAACAGAAATGAGGCGGAGAGCTTTAAAACCTTTATCTGCTCAATAGACAGACTCCGTCATCAGGACACTGAGATAATAAAGATAATAAGTGAGGCAGCAAAGCCCTACTATAACGGAGAAATAACTGCTGAGAAGGCATCAAGCCTGATACAGCACAGAGTTGAGAAATACCTTAGCAGTAATTAAAAAAACGCCCCGGATATTTTTAATGATATCCGGGGCATAATAATATACTTTTTTTAAGTAGATAAGAGTAATCAATAGGTTCCCATATCATGGAACAGATCATAGGAATCCTGAAGATGCTGGCGAATGTTTGCAAAGTCTTTATTTGCTACAGCTGTATAAAGAGTATCTACAAGGAAAAGCTGCGCAAATCTTGAGCTTGTAACACCACTCTTTTTATCAATTTCAGGGGATGTGGTAAAGAGCACATGCTTACATCCCTGAGCAAGGGGACTGTTTCCGAGCTTTGTGATAGCAACTGTATCAGAGCCTCTCTCATTTGCAATCTTCAAAATCTGCATGATTTCATCGGTTTTACCTGAATCGCAGAAGAAAATGGCTACATCCTCTTTCTGGAGCTGAGCGGCATTCATGAGACTGTTATGATAATCCTCATTGTAGGTTACGTTATAGGACAGTCTCTGGAACTTGGTGAAAAGATCGTAAGCAGCAAGTGAACTGCTTCCTACACCAAATATCCTGATCATTCTTGCACCGACTATAGCGTCAACGGCTCCCTCAAAGGACTGGGAATCGAACAGTCTGTAGGTAGTCTGAATAGCCTGTGAGCTGGTAGCGCAGATGTTATCGGCTATTGCCTGCATTGATGTATATTGGTTAAGATCCTTGAACTCTATGTGAGGACCTGCTTTTTCAGCTTTCTTTGCATCTGAGAAAATCTCGCGCTTTAGACCTTTAAGTCCTGAGTAGCCAAGAGACTTGGAGAATCTGCTCCAGGTAGCCTGTGTCGTTCCTGAAGCCTCAGCAAGCTCTGCTACGGTATTGTTATATATGGTTGCATCATTTTTTAAGCAATAGTCAGCTGCTTTGCGCTCTTCTCTGGTAAGATTTGCATAAACGCTTTTAATTCTTTCTTCTAATAATGACATATTCTATCCCCTTTTCATCATAGGCGAGAATAACGTAATTAACCATTTATAGTATAACGCAAAAACAGTAATTACATTATTAAATAACAATAATATATTTAAGCATTTATTAAAATTCTATAAACGATTAAATGTGTTAAAATTATTTGGTATACTAATAACAGTATTACCTATATTTGTATAACTTAAGAAAGGAGATTTCTGTTTATGAAATGGGTTTGTTCAGTATGCGGTTATGTTCATGAGGGAGATCAGCCGCCGGCAGAGTGTCCGGTATGTCATGCTCCTGCTGAGAAATTTACAAAGCAGGAAGGTGAGCTTACATGGGCAGCAGAGCATGTTGTTGGAGTAGCTAAGGGTGTTCCGGATGACATTATCGAAGATCTTAGATCTAACTTTAATGGTGAGTGCTCAGAGGTTGGTATGTATCTTGCTATGAGTCGCCAGGCTTACAGAGAGGGTTATCCCGAGGTTGGTGATTACTATGCTAAGGCTGCATGGGAAGAGGCAGAACATGCTGCTAAGTTTGCAGAGCTTCTTGGTGAGGTTCTCACAGAATCCACAAAGAAGAATCTACAGATGAGAGTAGATGCTGAGAATGGCGCTACAGCAGGTAAGGTAGATCTTGCAAAGCGTGCTAAGGCTCTTGATCTTGATGCAATCCATGACACAGTCCATGAGATGGCTCGTGACGAGGCAAGACATGGCAAGGCATTTAAGGGATTATTGGACAGATATTTTAAATAAGATAAAGCATAGAGTTTATAAGTAAAAAGTTATATGAGAGAGAACCGATATCATTTGATGGTGGTTCTCTCTTTTTTATTCTTACAGTTGTCCCTTTAATGTACTACCTATTTTTATGAACAAAATAAGGATAAAAGAATTGTCCTTTTATAAAGTTGTCCTTGTTTCTTTTCACA
>NZ_KE384136.1:110566-124124 GCF_000424125.1 Butyrivibrio sp. FC2001 | reverse complement strand
ATCAGGTATCGACTTCGCATGTGCATTTGGAAACACTGGAAAACTCCACAGAACAGAGCGAAGAACTTGGTAAAGCTAGGAATACCCAAATGGGCGGCATATAGAACCGCCTATAACGGAAAAGCGATTGCAAGCGTATGCTCAAAGACAGATGTGCAGAGAGCAATAAGCCCGAAAAGGCTTAAGCAATTTGGACTTATCTCAATGTTAGATTACTACACCGAGAGGTGTGTCACTTGTTAAGTTGATTGAACCGCCGTGTACGGAACCGTACGCACGGTGGTGTGAGAGGTCGAAAATGTCTCTATAATGAGACATTTTCTCCTACTCGATTTTCATAAAAACACCCGGTATTCAGTGAATACCGGGTGAAATATTTTTTACATTGTTGTCTGCTGTACAGTGCTGAGAATAGCAGCGCCCATAACAACATACATGATTGTTGTCAGCACAGCGATGATAAGGATCCAGATCAGCTGAGCCTTAGCCCAATTGGACTTTGATTTTGGTGTGCCGCTGCTGAATGCCCAAACAAACAGCATTACTAATCCAATACAGGGAATGCATGTGATTAAGAAAGTGATAAGCCAATCCCCAATGCTAATTGGCTGCTCGCCTGCCGGTCCGCTGTATGTAGGCTGCCCGGTCGGCGTATAGTTGTTGTTCTCGTCCATTTACTTTTTCCTCCTCATAAAGAAAAACTAAATAATTGTTTGCTGGTTACTTTTTTATTATAGGGTACTTTCTATATGCTTGTAAACTAATTAACGGAAAAGCGATGTCATTAGTCTGTCATACTCTGGATGAATAAAGGAAAAAAGATTTTGATGAGTGTAATTCATCGGTGCGCTGCCCGGGAAGACATGTGTGAGTCTCCAGACATAGATTACTATTGTTACGATGCAGACTGCCAGTAGCGGATATTCAAGTGATTTAAGGGTGATGTTTTTGATGTATCGCTTCCAAAACGCTGCGACTGCGATTGCAATCCACAGCGGATATGACGGATTATACTGCATTGCTCTTATGGGATGAAAAGTGATAAAGCTAAGAAACGCCCTTGTAAGACCGCAACCTGGACATGGAAAACCGCAAAGGAGAACCACCGGACAAAAGTGATGAAATATCAGCGCTATCCCTGCCCACGCCAGGAAAATGACAAGTAAAAGCGCAGCGTTTTTCTTAAGGTCAAAGACTATTCTGTTTAATATTTCCCTAAGATTGATTCGTATCAATTGTATGCTCCCGTTTATATGAAAAATCTGTATTTTTAAATGAATAATAATGCTACAATTTGTTTGTCAGGCACATGCTTTAACTAATGAATATTATAGCAAAAGTGATGACATTTGGTGACGATGGTGCAAAATGGAGGATGAGACTATGGCAGATAATACACTCAAGAGCTTGAGAAATCAGATGATGTACCAGATTTTTGTGCGCAATTACAGTAGCGAGGGGACCTTTGCGAAGGTCGAAGAGGATCTGGACAGGATCAAAGCCCTCGGCACAGACATCGTGTATCTGATGCCTATTCATCCCGTTGGAGCAAAGAACCGCAAGGGAAGCCTTGGTTCGCCCTATGCAATTAGCGATTACCGCGCGGTGAACTCTGAGTTTGGTACTCTGGAGGACTTCAGGAGCCTTGTGAATTCTATCCATGAAAAGGGCATGAAATGCATCATCGATGTGGTTTACAACCATACTTCACCGGACTCTGTTTTGGCAAAAGAGCATCCTGAGTGGTTTTACCATAAGGAGGATGGTTCCTTTGGAAACCGTGTCGGTGACTGGAGCGACATTATCGATCTTGATTATTCTAATGAAGATTTGTGGGATTATCAGATAGAGACCCTTAAATACTGGGCAGAAATAGTGGACGGTTTCCGCTGTGATGTGGCGCCTATGGTGCCTGTGGCTTTCTGGGAGAGAGCACGAAAAGAGGTTACGGAGGTTTGTCCTGATTGCATCTGGCTTGCAGAATCAATTGAGTATGAGTTCCTTACACATTTAAGAGGACGCGGAATAACTGCGCACAGTGACGGCGAGATTTTCGGGGCTTTTGATATCAGCTACGATTATGATATATATCCTTACTTATCAGGGTATTTATGCGGGAAAAATCCCATCTCGAAATATGTTGAGGGCCTGAATCGGCAGGAGGTAATTTATCCGGATAACTATGTGAAAATGCATTTTCTTGAAAATCATGATCAGACCAGGGCGCATTTCCTTATTCCTGATGAAAAGGAGCTTAGAAATTTCACTGCATTTTTATTCTTCCAGAAGGGAGTATCCTTTATTTATGCAGGGCAGGAGTTTGGAGCTTCACACCTGCCGAGCCTTTTTGATAAGGATACGATATCTTTGAAGCCTGAAAATGGAATAGATATGTCTGTATTTATAAGTGATCTTTCTAAGATAAAGAAGAATGAGATATTTGCAGAGGGCATTTTTGAGTGTGCTTCGTGTGAAAATGATACTGTTGTTGCAACTTTTTCTAAGGAAGAAAAGAAGGCAGTTGGAGTTTTTGCATTGCAGGGAGCTACATCTAATGTAAGAGTACCTCTCGACGATGGTATGTATAAGAACCTTGTGGATGGCAGAGAAATAGAGGTTTTCCGCGGTGGAGTACAGTGCTATGGTGAACCAATTATTATCATTTAAACGTGCAAAAAATAACTATAAAAAATTTTGCAATTTTTTTTGAAAATAGTGTTGACATCCTGACTCGCGGTGATATAATTGTACTTGCGTTGCGGGTCAGGTAATGAAACACAAACGCTTCCAAACGGGGTGTGGCTTAGCTTGGTAGAGCGCCTGGTTTGGGACCAGGAGGTCGCAGGTTCGAATCCTGTCACCCCGATCGACAGCTTAATATAATACATGCGGGTGTAGTTCAATGGTAGAACACCAGCCTTCCAAGCTGGATACGTGGGTTCGATTCCCATCACCCGCTTAACAAAAAGACCTAGGTTTTTAACCTAGGTCTTTTTGTTAAGCAGGCGAGATCACGAACCCAGGGTTCGTATCTCGCCTCCGCGTCTACACTCCGTTCCGGTCGTTGCTGAGCAGAGGTCCCCCGGACCTCTAGCAACGGTCGGCTCGCAAACTTGCGGTCCCCCGGACCGCGCTCGCCCCATCACCCGCTTAACTCCCAATAACTCTAAAATACTGAGATAGTTGTATAATATAAACAGATTTTTTTAGAAGGCAGGTCAAATCATGGATCACAGTATGGATTATGTAAATATAGGAATATCCGCATTCATGTTAGCTATAATGGATATTAAGCTTTTCGGGGATATTCACATGCGAAAGGCGACCAACAGAGAGCGTATGCAGTTTACGAAGATGTTGTTCGCTGATTCGGTCATGCTTGCAGCGGTTTTGGCGGCTAAGATTTTTGTGTGCGTGATTAAGGACGAGACACTTCTGACGCTCCTTCTTAGAGTTGCATATTCCATGTATTTCGTAGGATTTTACATTCTCCTGGGTTTTTATTCATTGTATGTCACGTATTATATTTCCAGAATGAGCGGTAAAAGTCTGGAGATCCGAGGCTTTGTAATGCCCCTTATTGTGATTTATTCAGTCTTTTGGGTAATATCTCTGTTTAAGGGAGTTGTAGTTAACTATGACGGACAGACCTTTGAAAAGGGTGCGCTTTACTTTATAGGACAGGTGGGTGGTTATTCCATCATGCTTTTGTCGGTGGTGTACATGATCGTGTATCGGCAGTACCTGAAAACTGATAGCGTCATGATTCTTTTGTCCATCGTATTCTTCCCGCTTATCGGTGTGTTTATCAGATCCTTCGTTCCGGAGCTTGAGGTCTTGCCCTACAGCTTCTGTTTGTCACTGATTTTCATGGACAATACGTTCCAATACGAGCAGGAGAGGCTTATTTTGGAGCAGGAGGATAAGATTTCGAGAGACAGGATCAAGATTCTGTTTAGTCAGATCAAGCCGCACTTTCTGTACAACGTTTTGAACTCGATATACGTTCTTTGTGAAAAGGACCCCGAAGAGGCTCAGGAAGCCATTGGACGCTTTTCAGATTATCTTAGGGGTAATCTTGGCAGTATTGAGCTTGCTGACTGCATACCGCTCCGCAAGGAGATGGAGCACGTGTCCAATTACCTCAGTCTTGAAAAAATGAGGTTCAGGGATAAGCTTACTATTGAGTATGATATAAAGGATGATTTTTTTGCACTTCCCGCGCTTTCCGTGCAGCTTCTTGCTGAGAATGCCGTAAAGCATGGTATTCATAAGAAGGAAAATGGCGGAACGATTCATATTGAAAGCTTTTCCGAAGAAGATTATTATTATGTTGTTGTCGAGGACGACGGTGTAGGCTTTGACCTCAGTGATATTGAGCAGGGAGGCGGCCTTCACATCGGTCTTGATAATCTGAAGGAGAGGCTTCTTACCATGTGCAACGGGCTTCTCATTATTGAAAGTACCAAGGGCGTCGGAACAAAGGCGACCATTAAGATTCCTAAAAACGAATAATGAAAAGGTATGGATTTCAATGAATATTATTGCTGTAGATGATGAAGAACTGGCGCTTGAGGGATGCATAAGTGCCATAAAAAAGGCGCAGCCTTCAGCCAGAGTAGAGGGCTTTACCAGTGGTGAAAAGGCATTGGAGAAAGTGGACCAGATTAAACCGCAGGTTGCATTTCTTGATGTCGAGATGAGAACCGAGAACGGAATAAATATCGCCAAGAAGCTTCAGGAAAAAAATCCCAGAATAAATATTATCTTTGTAACCGGATATTCTGATTATATGAAGGAAGCCTTCGGACTTTATGCAAGTGGATATATAATGAAGCCTGTTACGGCAGCCAAGGTGAAATCCGAGTTTGAGCACTTGAGATTCCCTGAGGAGAGCGTGGCTCCGGTTCAGTCCCACAAGCTTCGCGTGCATACTTTTGGCGAATTCGAGGTATTCACTGAAAACGGAGTGCCGCTGGATTTTGTATACACTAAGACCAGAGAGCTTTTGGCAGTGCTTATAGATGCTAACGGCGCCATGAGGACCTTTAACCAGATCATGGAAAAAATCTGGCAGGATGAGGATGACGCCGGAAGTCACAGATCTTATATGAGAAATCTTTTTGCCGATATGGCAAGAATATTTGCTGAGCTGGGCTGTTCTGAAGCACTCATCAGAAGACGTGGAGAAGCCGGTATTAACAAGGAATATTTTGACTGCGATTACTTTGATTTCCTGGACGGGAAAAGGGATGATACAGGCTTTACCGGTGAATATATGAACCAGTACAGCTGGGCAGAGCCAACTTTAGGAAAACTTTTTCAACTTTCTGACGGAATGTGGTGAAAATAGTTCACGAAAACGTTTGAGATTGGCTTAAATACTGGATTTGAACCTTGTGACACTTTTGTGACACTAAATATGAGACAATAAAGTCCCAAATGATTTCCTCTATTATATAGTTCCCTCTATAATAATTAAGGATGAGAGAGGCGCTTGCATTCTGCAGGCGCCTTTTTCATTTCCCACGTTCCAATGTGCTCAGACAGCCGCGAGAAAAATAAATAATATTTTTTCTTGATTTTTTTTATTATATGGGGTTGATAAAATACATCAAGTGTATTATTATGTATAAAACCGAAACGAAAATGTATATTTATGCATGATGTTTTGCATATATGAATATTTAAGGAGGCATATTATGAAGAAGAAACTTATCGCAGCTATTTTAACCGGAGTTATGACATTTAGTATGACAGCTTGTGGCGGTTCATCAGCAAGCACAGCAACAGAAGCTGAGAGCACTGAGGCTACAGCAGCAGAGAGCACAGAGGAGAGCGCTGATGCTACAGAGGCAGAGAGCACAGAAGAGAGTGCTGACGCAGCAGAGACAGAGAGCACAGAGGAGAGCACTGATGCAGCAGCTTCAGCTGAGATTTCAACTGTAACACCTGGTAAGCTTACAGTTGCTACTTCTCCTGACTTTGCTCCCTACGAGTTCTATTCAGTAGGAGAGGACGGAACACCTTCTCTTGCAGGCTTTGATATCGCACTTGCTCAGTACATCGCTGATGAGCTTGGACTTGAGCTTGAGGTTGTGCCTGTTGATTTCGATGGCGTTCTTATGGAGCTTCAGACAAAGGCAGTTGACCTTGGTGTTGCAGGTCTTTCACCCGATCCGAAGCGTGAGTCAATCATGGACTTCTCGGATATCTACTATGAAGGCGGTCAGTCCTTCGTATGCGTACAGGATAACAAGGATAAGTTCCAGAGCCTTGAGGATCTGAACAACCCTGATATCGAGGTTGGTGCTCAGACAGGTGCTATTCAGGTTGACCTTGCTCAGACCAACAGCCCTGATGCTGAGATCATTCAGCTCACAAAGGTTACAGACATCATCGCTGAGCTTCTTGCTGGTAAGCTTGATGGTGCTTACATCGAGACAGCAGTTGCTGAGAGCTATGCTAAGAACTATCCTGAGCTTTGCGTAGTACTTGAGGTTCCTTACGAGGGAGCTGAGGGTTCTGCTATCGGTATCAGCAAGGGTAACGATGCTCTTAAGGATGCTGTTAACGCAGCTATTACCAAGGCTAAGGAAGAAGGAAAAATGGACGAGTTTGTTGCTACTGCTAATGAGCAGGCAAGCGGAGAGATCATCGAGGGTCTTCTTGAGAACTGATGATTTTCTTCTGACTTAATATCAGAACAAATTCTGGACTCGGGAATGTAGTTATTTCCGAGTCCATTTCATGCTATAATGTAAAAAAATTACCAAAATTTTGGAGATAAGGAATAATATGGACAGCTTTATTCAAATTGAAAATTTTTCTAAGATCTCGCCTTATGCCAGCCTGTTCTGGCAGGGTATGGTTGTTACGGTAATGCTTTCACTTTTTACTGTTGCAATCGGTTTTATTCTTGCACTTCTTCTTTCAACAATGAGGATGTCAAGATTTTATCCGCTGGCTTTTCTTGGACTTGATAAGGAAGGCCATCAGCGCGAGAAGGGCATAGGCGTTGCATTAGGAAAATTTAATCCGCTGGATTTTCTTGCGACTGCGTATGTAGAGATACTGAGATCAACACCTGTAATCGTTCAGGTGGCAATCATCTACTACGGCGTATTTGGTGCGCTCATTGAGCTTCCCAGCTTTACATTTATGGGCTTCATCAAATTCGAGAGATTTTTCCCTGGCGTAGTTGCTCTTGGAATGAACTCAGGCGCTTATCTTTGTGAGATTATGCGTTCCGGTATCCAGTCAATCGATGGCGGACAGACTGAGGCTGCCAGATCTCTTGGCATGAACCAGTTCCAGAATCTGAGATATATTATTCTGCCCCAGGCTATTAAAAACATTCTCCCTGCAATAGCAAACGAGTTTGTTGTTATCATCAAGGAATCTGCTATCACTTACACAATCGGTGTGCAGGATATCATGTCAGCAGTAAATGCCGTAAGAGGAGCAACCTTCATCATTATCGAGCCGCTCCTTGTAGCGACAGCCATTTACTTCTGCCTGTGCTTCCCTACAAGTAAGGTGATCGCATATTTTGAAAGGAGGATGAGCCGTGGAGACAAGAGATAAGCTTATCCAGGTTACAGACCTTGAAAAACACTATAATTTTGGAAAAATAAAGGCACTTGACGGTGTGTCCATAGATATAGACAGGGGCGACGTAATGGTTGTTATAGGGCCTTCAGGAAGTGGAAAATCAACCTTCCTTCGTTCCTTAAATCTCCTTGAGGAGCCCACAGGCGGAGCAATCCTCTTTGATGATGTGGATATCACCAAGAAAAAATACAAGGATGAAAACGGCAAGTGGGTTAAGGTGGACATCGATCTTCACAGACAGAAGATGGGAATGGTATTCCAGCACTTTAATCTTTTCCCTCATAAGACAATTATGCAGAACATGATTCTTGCGCCTATGAAGGTTAAGAAGGTTTCCGAGGAAGAGGCAAAGAAAAAGGCCTTAGAGCTCCTTGACAGAGTAGGACTTAAGGACAGGGCTGATGCATATCCTATTCAGCTCTCCGGTGGTCAGAAGCAGCGTATCGCCATCGTTCGTGCGCTTATGATGGAGCCTGAGGTAATGCTCTTTGATGAGCCCACATCTGCGCTTGATCCTGAGATGGTTGGCGAAGTTCTTGACGTTATGAAGCAGCTTGCAAAGGAAGGAATGACAATGGTTGTTGTTACTCACGAGATGGGCTTTGCAAGAGAGGTTGGTAACCGCGTGCTTTTTATGGCAGATGGAAAACTCTTGGAGCACGGAACTCCTGAGGAGATCTTCGAACATCCCAAGCACCCCAGACTTCAGGAATTTTTGAGCAAGGTGCTGTAAACAATAAACGGTAAAAATACACGCTTTATAAGCTGACGGATGCTTGAATCATCTGTCAGCTTTTACTATACTTAATTGTTGCAAAAAGTGAGGTGCCTAAAATGAATGACGCCAAATTACAGGCAATTGAAAAAATTGAAACAAAGACTCAGCTTATAAATGACGTTGCTGATAAGATATGGGAGTATGCAGAGCTCTCTTTGCAGGAGTATAAGTCCTGTGACCTGTACTGTGAGGTCCTTGAAAAAGAAGGCTTTACAGTAGAGAAGGGAATCTGCAATATTGCCACGGCTTTTTCTGCGAGCTATGGACAGGGTAAGCCTGTGATAGGCATACTTGCTGAATATGATGCGCTCTCAGGCCTTTCACAAGAGGGAGGAGCGCTTACAGAGAAGCCTCTCATCCAGGGTGGAAGCGGCCATGGCTGCGGACACAATCTTCTGGGGGCAGGAGCTCTTGCAGCAGCTATCGGAATTAAGTATTACCTTGAGAATAATAACTGTCAGGGGACAGTCATTCTCTATGGTTGCCCCGGTGAAGAGGGCTGTGCATCAAAAGCGTTCATGGCCCGTGATGGTGAGTGGCAAAAGCTTGATGCTGCACTTACATGGCATCCAGAGGACTGCAACGAGGTTGTTACAGGATCATCTAATTCATGTATCCAGGTCAGCTACACCTTCAATGGAACAGCATCCCATGCAGCCGGTGCTCCTGAGATGGGAAGGAGCGCTCTTGATGCGGTAGAGCTTATGAATATAGGCGTGCAGTTTTTACGAGAGCACATGAGCAACAAGGCCCGCGTGCACTATGCCATAACCGATGCAGGTGGCGTGAGTCCCAACGTGGTTCAGCCCAAGGCACAGGTTCTCTACATGGTTCGTTCCAATCATGTTGCGGAGGCGGTAGAGCTTCAGAAGCGCGTTGATAAGATTGCGGAAGGTGCTGCGCTTATGACAGAGACTACTTTTGACAGGAAGTTCATTGATGGGCTGTCTGATACGGTGACCAACAGAGCTCTGGAAAAAGTGCTGTATAAAAACTTCGAAGAGCTGGGAGTTCCGATCTATTCTAAGGAGGAGCTTGAATACGCAGGGAAGCTGGCGATGACCTACGAGGGGCATGACAATGCACCCGGAACAGGATCTATGATGGATGCGGATTATGCAGACATGGCTATAAAGATGCAGGCTGAATATAAAAACAGCTGTACAAAAAATGGGATATCAGATTCTGATGCTGATTACGGAATGAATGGTTTTTTGCTTCCTCATTACATGGGGGAAGCCTTTAAGCCTTCATCAACTGACGTGGGGGACGTCAGCTGGAATTGCCCGACGGCACAGATTCATGTAGCGGCCTGGCCTAATGGATGCCCCGGACACAGCTGGCAGAATGTGGCATCTGCGAGAACTGATATCGGTCACAAGTCTGCTGTCCATGCAGGAAAAGTGATGTGTGCTGCAGCGATAGATTTATATGAGAATCCGGAAATTTTAAAGGAGGCAAAGGCAGAGTTTGAGAAGCGAACAGCTTCCGGCTATGTGTGCCCTATTCCGGAGGGTGCTGTTGCAGAAGCACTTTTATAAATAAATAAAAAATACGGAGGGAACGTATGAGAAAAGCGGAAAGATTTTTCCTTGTGGTTTGCATTTTAACGCTCATAGTTTTGGGGTATAAGTCATTTTTTGAAAAACCTAAGTTTGATCTTGGCAGTCATAACTATACTTTCAGAGCGGCAACCGAAGAGGAGGCAGAAACATTTGATTTTATGGGTGCACAGATCTGTCATGTGTACGACACCATGGACTATGAGCATGATCTTGCTATGGCCTATGGGCAGGTGAGGACTCTTTTCGGAGAGCCTGCATACACTACTAAGGACCTGGAAAATCTCTATGCGTATAACATCATCGCAACTGATAAGAATGGTAAGGAGATTTACATCTACATATACAGTGGCCCTACAGGTCCTGCAATAGGTGGTGATACAAACGATGCGGAGGCAGCAGCTGCAGCGAAGGAGCTTGTAAAGGTGATTCAGAATGCAGAGCCCACCGACTTTTCATGTGAGGCTTTCTATTTAGATGGACCGACCAAGCTGACAATTGCAGTGAAAAACGGCATACCGATGGTAACTGAAGTTCCCATAGGCGAAGATGAGTTTGAGGATGTTTTTAGCGAACTCTACGGCGATTACGAATTCTAATGGAGGGAACTGACAATGTTATTTAATAGAAAAAGCAATGCAGAGCTTACAGCAAAGCAGGTCGCAGATCGATTCATGATCCAGGGCGGCATTTATATTTTTGTAGTTATCATGTCTTCAATCGTTTTGATTTTGAATTCTGTTTTGACGCTGCTTACCGGCATAAATCATGCACGTAACAGAGTGATGATACTTGTAATGTTTTTGTATCTGATCCTTATGCTTATACATAGAAGGACTTTATATAGCAGATTTGTGAGTGTCATGCTGGTTTACTGTGACCTTCCCAAGTTCATGGAAGCCTTCATGCGTGTGGCACATAACAAACTGTTTGAGGAGGATATAAGATATATCCGTTCATTCTATTCAGTGGCATACATGTACAGTGCAGGTTTTAAGAGCGCTGAAAGTGTGCTTAAGGCTGAGATTGACCAGTCAAAGAAAAAGTGGATTAAGATTAATGCCAAAGCAAATCTTGCGGCACTTTATCTGATGAATGGACAAAAGGATGAGTTCTATAAGCTCTATAACGAGGTTATGATGGAGTATAATTTCGGAAAAGCTCCTAAGTATATGGAGAGAATGCGTACTGGACTTGAGGCAAGATGGAAAATTGCTGAAGGTGATTACGATGGAGCTGCAGAGATGATCAAAAAGTCTATCCAGCAGTCAGAGAGGGCAAGAAGCACCTTCAACTGCGTAACAAACTACATTCAGCTTGGTAATATTGAGCTTGCAAGGGGTAATGAGATGGAAGCTGCTGTGGCTTATGGCTATGCTATTCAGCATGCACCGCAGATGGCGTATGTACAGAAATATATTCCGAAGTACGAGGAATTAAAGAGTAAGTTCGCGCAGAATGCTCAGGCTGCCAACGCGTAAAACAAATCACTATTTATTCTTTAAATGAAATCGCAGCATACCTTATTTTTACCGCTGTTCTTTGCTTTATAGAGCAGAGCATCCACGCGGTTTATGGTATCAGAAAGGTTTTCGCCATTTTGATGCTTGGTGGTACCAATACTTATAGTAAAAGGAACTACGGAGGCAGATAGAATGCTAATCTGCTTCCTGATATTCTCTGCGAGCTCATATACCTGAGCATCGGGGTATCTGTGCAAAAGGATCATGAATTCTTCACCACCCCAGCGTCCGGCTTCAACTCCGGGAAGAGCGCAGATATGCTGGATAAGATATTCCGAAACAAGCTTTAATGCTTTATCACCCTCGCTGTGACCATACTGATCATTGATTTGTTTGAAGTTATCTATGTCAAACATGATCAGATGACATACGGGGGTACTTTTATCTTCATTTATCTCGTCTATCAGGCGATCCATAGCTCCGCGGTTAAGGAGGCGTGTCAACGCATCGTGAGACGCCTTGTAGAGCATATCGCCAAGCTGAGTATTCTTCTCCATCAGTTCTTCTGTTATGGTATTTATGAAAATAGCAAGGCGGGCAGCAAGGGGCATGCCCGATGCTTTTTCGCATTTTTCTATATTGAGTTCAAGCGGAGCTTTTGCTGCGCCTTCTCGCATGGCAATTGCGACAATAGACAGGTTGTGCAGAACAGTATTCCCCTTATAGCGCACAATTTCACCAAGAGCGCTAAAGCCGGTAATCTTCATATATTTTGATACTTCTGAGATTTCTATGTTTTCCTTGCCTCCCCAGAAAAGCTTACGCCCCATGCAATTGATAATGAGTACGACCTGAGGTGCAAAATCTCTGACAAGCAGCCCTGTTTGCTTTGTGTGCGCAATAATTCTTCTGGGATCGCCATAGGTCAGTCTTACATAGCTGCCCTGGGGGACGTTGGTGGACATAACAATAGAACCGTCGGGATTTACGGATTTTGCATGTCTGATATATTTGGTATTCTCATCCACCTGAACCTCAAACGGGAATTCAAGAGCATCATAGAAAAAATTGGAATCATTTTTAATCTGCAGATAATGGTCATATACATCGTATGCAGGCTTTTCATCTATTTCATATACCAAATCGCCGTCTGATCTTGTTACCTGCATGGGATAACCGATGGCCTTCCAGCCAAATATGCGATGCGGCTGGATATATAATTCAGGTCCCACATAAAATACAAAGACGGACCCTGTATTGCTGCATTCATGATTGTTTGCAAAAACGAACTGCTCGTGATCAGAAGTGCCTACTGCAACCCCACCAAAAAATACGATTTCTTCAGGAAGCTTATCGTAGATATTACCGGCAGCTTCAAGACGCTGATAGGAGCATGCGGTGAGAAGCTCAATGCCTTTAAGACCTGAGAGATTCCGCGCGTATTTAACAAACTCATAATCATCGTATTCCTCTGGGGCAGCGTAGGTTGAGAACACTTCCACATGAGTTGCGGGATCTTCGAAAATCATAAGTGTCACAACTATATCATCATCATTCATTTGACCTTCAAGTATCTCACCCGTTGCACTGCAGCCTATAATCGGAATATCAGGCGCTATACGAAGGATAGTATTACGGGCATCATTTACCAGTTCAATAATGTTCTCACGGTTATAAGGCGCATATATATGAAAAATGGCAGCATTATCCCTCTCAGGGATTTCTGCCGCCCATTCACGGATTGTTTCTTCAAATATAGACGAAAATGCTGTCTGTTTGAACTTCATGCCGGCTTCTCCTCTTACTGGTGTAAGCGATGATTGCATGTATCTACTTTATTTTACTATAAAAAGGATTGATGCTTTGGGTTTTTATGAAAATTTAATATTGGCATAATTTTGATAAGTAATATGTGTTTTGAGATAAAAGAGTAGATAAAGATATTAGTCATTTTTTGATTACTATTCACAGTTAAATAGATTTAGAAATGAAGCTCACTTTGTGGGCTTTTATTTTTGTATTAGGTATAATTAGAATGTCAAACAAAATCGGCAGTTTACGATCGGCGGTTTGCCAGGGAGTAATATAAGAGAAGAATCCTGTTGTATTTCCAATTATGGAATAAATCAACAGGCAAAAAT